>NZ_ABCK01000003.1 GCF_000170755.1 Lentisphaera araneosa HTCC2155 | reverse complement strand
TGAGTTTTTGCTTAGAGCTATGGAAGATGAGGAAAAGCATAGGGATATTGAGATTACGAAAGATCTACGCGGCAGCCACCCCCTAATAACGAAATATACAGAGCTCTATAACAAGGAGAAGGAAGAAGCTAAGCGCAATCCTTGGTCAAATTATTTTCATCCTCCAAGTGGGTACGGTTTGAGAAATATCACATCATTCTCTAGGGCCAAGCTAATTCTTAATACAATATTTAAGCAAGCCGAAAAACGTGGTTACATTGTCACTGAAAGTAATCGCTACCAAGGAGTCGATTTAATTGTCCACGATCAAAAAATCGCGATTGAATTACATGAAAACTGCCACCAAAAACTAACTTTAAAAATCATATCCTATTGCCCGAATTTTCAGTCTAGCTGGAGTGATAGAAAAGTTCAATGAGTCGAGCATTGCTTAGATAAATTATTCGAAGCTCTCATCAAAAAAGCTGTCCACGAATTTGATTGTTCACTTACTAAGAAAAAACGAGAAGCCAAAAAGGAAATCGATCGTCAGAAAATCCGTAGCCTTGAGAAGGAAATCAATAAAATCGAGCGCGCTCAATACAATCTTGAAAATCGCATTGACTCCCTGAAAACAGAAGCTCATTCCTGGTCCTTAGCTAATGAGCTCAGAACATACCTAAAAGCTAAAGAAGATCACTTGGCAAAAACTGGACAATTAGATGATACTTCAGAGCAAGAACTTACATGGACTCATAACCAAGCCGACATCATTGACCCCTTACACGAAAGTCACTCTAGCAGCGAAGAAGAGACCAGACAGAAAGTAAAAGCGCTAGAGGCAGAAATCTTAAAAATCAAGGAACCATACAAAGGCTATTTTGGTGGCTATGACATTTAATTTCTCGCTTTGATATCGAAACGAAAGAATTTAACGATCTTTATCATACATTCCCCTATCTTCTAAAAGATAATTGCATCTAACTTAAGAGCAACATCTCTATCCATATTACTTAAAATAAGTAAATAATATGATTTAAAGCTATATAGACTTAATTGAACTCTGCGCCACGCTTACCTCAATAGACAAGATATATTGTAGCTCAAAAATATAGCTATCACCCGATAGCACTACTATAGCACATCTGCTCAAGGCTTATCGGAAAGCAAGCTCCCTCACATTTTCTTTGAGCTATATCCGCCCACGGACCTCCACAAAGCATTGGCGCCATATACAGGTAATCCTCATTTTTAGTTAAGGTCTTAGAGTCCACCTTAAGGTGCTCTGCCAGAGCCGTAATGGAAGATTCTTGTAGCTTAGCCACATCCTTCACGATACTGAAGATCAATGATATCAATGCATGTGGTTGTGGATAAAAATCAGCTTTTATTTCTACATCATAAAGGACTTCATTAACTATCTTTATATTCGTCCTCAGAAAATCAATACTTCTGTCATCCATTCCTCGCTGATAGTTTAATGGATCTTCTCCTTTAAGGACCTCAGGCAAGTATTTCAATAGGGAGATTAACTGCGCTTGTAAAGCTTCTGGCTTTCCGACCAATTCTCTTGCGAGTGCAAAATTATAGGGGATCGAATCTTCTGCACATATATATTTATCGCTCAAGTCTATCGGCACAGATTTAGTGACATACTCTCTACCTCCTGGGTCTTTGCAATTAATATCTTTGTAAAGATTTTTTGCCGCAAAGATACGCGACGATAGTTCAAAAACCTTCTCTGTATACACAGTCAATAACTTATCCATATTCTCATTCCTTTTTTTTTGTTTGATGTTTATCACCCAAAAAACTTCTTCTGAAGATTTGGGTAACCATTTGTTTTATAGAGAGCAAATGTCACTCCCATATTTAAAGCGTGAGCGAAATCGTCGGAACGGCCCAAAAATCGTGTAATGAACATTTCTTCAGTTCCATTTCGAGATATTCTTGATTCGCGCTGTAAATTCAGTAGATCTGTAATCTCCTTCCAACACGAGTCTTTAGTTGGGAGTTTTACGTAGCCACCCTTTAGTAGCAAGTAGAACATTTCTAGGGACCTAGTTTTACTAAGAGTTATTCCTGAGCGTTGTTGAGCTGAATTCACTGCAACTGTCTCGAGTCGCAGGTTGCCATTACCTCCCGTGTATGAAATACCTATTACAGGCACGTTCTTGACCTTTTGTTTTAAAAGTGTTTCAACGACAAAGCCCGCACCCGTTTGATCGTGTACGAGGGCATAAGGAGGGAATTGCTGTACCAGCTTGTGGACATGTTGAGTTGTTTGTTCGGGACTTAGATCCTTAGACAACCTTTCGAGGTATAATACCTCTATGTAATCTGGCCTAGTTAGATCCTGCCGGAAAATTACTAACGAAGTATACGAATCACTAGCTTGGCCACCGAACCCACTCCAGTCTATGGCGATATATACCCTACTATTTTTAACTCGTGATCTAGTCAGAGCGCTCTGCAAACTATTAATGTGAGTTGCATCTTCGGAGCAACAATCAGCTAATTCTTGAGGTGTGATTAAAACATTACCTCGATCAGCCGCAATACCCATGCACTCATTGAGGAAGGTTACGCGATCCATGGATCCATTGGCTTTGTTATATAAGTCCGCCCATTTCGCTTTTGACACCATGTGGGCTGGATGAAAACTTTGGCATATGTGATAGGAGGCTTTACCGAGAACTTCCCTCCCCTCAATTATTTGCTTTTTTAATCGTTCGGGATGACGATGCTTGTAGTAGCCCTTATAAAGAACTTCTTCAAAAGTGAACACGTATTCGCAATATATACACGTGGGGCCTTCGATCCCTATAATGCGCTCACATGCATAGCTGCCTGCGTCATCTATATCATCATTGGCCCAGACTTCTTTATCGCAACTTGGGCAGCTTACACACCAATACCCCTGAGATCCCTCCATGAATTTTTCTGTAAGTGGTCCAGACGTGGATTTGGGAGTTCCGAAATAGTACTCTTCGCCATAGAGCATCGAGCCATCCTTGCAGGCATTTACTACTGGCGTATGCTCGGGATTTATATCCTGATACTCATCGTAGTAGACACACTCGGTACTTAAACCCCTAGCTGCATCTGGACTAAGGTAGCACCCTATAAAATAGATCTTATTTTGATTCTTAAGTGTTATTTCTTGCTTGTGTACATCGCGGAGAGAATCCACATAGAACTTAGGGAGCTTGGCTGCTAAAGATTCCTTAAGGAATGGAATAGTTTTCGCCGCTGAGATCCGAGTAGCCTGCTCGTGTCGGGGTGCGACAACTAAAGAATTGTAGTTATCCCGAACTCTCGCCTTAAGGCAAACTAACGATGACAGAGATTCTGTTTTCCCCACCTGCCTGCAGCACTGATAGGTAACTTGCTGCGCTTCTAGATTCAAATTGAACAAAGGTCTGAACATCGGAAAGTTCAGTAAGCTATAAGGATTGCCTTTGAGCTGTGCTGTATACGGAAGGTAGACCGAGATGTCGCCTGTCGCTCCAGTATAATTACTTAAAAACGACAGGTGCATTTCCTTTGTAATTACTCCTGTTGCTAGGAGTTCTTCTACCAACGCCTTATCCAGATAGGGAATAAAACCTAACAATTCTTCTTCAGTCATTTTTCAGTACTTTTTCATTAAGTTCGGCTGCATGATGAAGTCGTTTATTTAAGCTTAACAGCTCTTCTGCAGACTTCCCTTGAACTCGAGCATCGTGGTACTCTTTATGTGCCGTTTTAAATGCTATATCATGTAATAAAATCTCTTGTGCTCTTGAAGACTCAAGGATCTCAGGCATCATTTCTTGCAGGACTCTTTGCGCATTTTTTATTCTTGATGCTTCCTTCAGGTCGTTAATCACCTGAAAGTCTTCAAGTGTTTTTGCAGTCTTACGCATCTCAAGAACTTGTTTTTCTAACTCTGATAATTCTCTATGTTTGCTTTGTTCATTTTTCATTTTGTACCTTCCTTATGTTTTAGTTTATTTTTGAGATTTTTGAGGTCCTTTTCAGAGTGCCCTAATAAACAGGCTCTCTCGTATAGACTTTGCCGCAAATTATTGATTACAGCCCATTCGGTGATAGTGAGTTGAGAAGCTCTTTTTATCATCCCATACTCTTCAAGGTATTTTATGAAATCACTCAATTATTTCACCTTCAAATAAATGGGTTTTATCTGCAAGGGATGCCTTTTGGAGATGGGGATTTTATCGTAAAGCCTTGCTGCTAACTCAAAGAATTCGGCTGTGTTTGAAGTTTTTCTCATTAAGTATGAACGTCTCGATTCTCTTACTTTCTTGGAGAGCTTACGACTCTTCATAAAGTGATTCGTATTTGTAAATGTGAGGCCTAGATAGGCTAGAGCTTTTCTGACTTCTAGAGTGTATCTAGCTGATTTTTTCTTTTTTATAGCCTCTTCTATTTCACAAATACCTGCTACTAGTGAAGACGGGATCATAAAACTTTTTCGCTTCCCTGATAAAGCTGTAGCTTTCATACAAAACTCTATGCGGTTTTTATGGTATCTAGACCATGTAGACCAGGATCTTGTTAAATCCATACGTTTGTATAACCACTCAGTGGCGGCCTGATTCTTCCACAGACAATTACTTACTTTTGAGCTCATAGCCCACCTCCATTTTGTCGAATCATTGATATAGCAGCCATATGTGGAGACAGTTCCTGTGATTGCTGTAATTTAACTACTGCCTCTCCGGCTCGCTCTTGAATATTACGAAGATCTAATGCTCTTAGCTTGTCTAAAGGAATTGAGTCATCATCCCAATCCTGCCCTACTTCTCCGCCGTGATTTATCCTCATTTCAGATGCTGCTACTTGACGTTCTTTGAGAAGGAGAAGCTCTACTTCAATCTGCGATTTTGAAAGTTGAGTCACTCCTGCCAAGGCCAAGGATTTTTGCGACTGGTATGCCTCTTTACAGCTTTGATGTAAAGACTTCTGTTGCGGCTCTGCTAGCGGCACTTGATGAAAATTGAATAGGTATGCATCTAAGCCTAACTGAACCACCATTTGCTTTGCCTGGATGTCTTCAGCTAGATCTGTGCAATTTGCATAGAGAAAGGAGTTAAGAAGCTGAGGGCGATCTATGACAGGGCCTAGGTCGAAAAAAGTACTTTTATATGATCCTATTGTCTTGATTGGCACATCTAGTAACTGTGAGATATCACTTGAGGGTAATCCTGACAATAAATAAGCTTCGAGAGGCCACCTTAAAGAGCTCCTAGCAATATCATCATAGATTTCCCTGGCCGATGCCAAGGCATACTGACTAGATCTCGTAGACGCTACTTGTAGCTCTTTGTACAAAAGGTAATCTAGGATGTTGCATACCCTATCCACATCGTGAATAGGATAAACTCTATCTTCCAAGGGTAAAGCATACAGATGATTTGCATACTGCCAAAAATGGTCTGGTGACTGGGGTGAGTAAGGATCTAATTTTTTCATAAGGAGAAGTGGGACACAAGTACATAGCAACAAAAACCAAGTAATGGCTATTGTTTTGAGGTATCTTGATGGCAGATAAATTATTTTCTTAGCGCGGCGTGTCGGTGCGGTAAAGGGTTTTTTATATAGCGCGTGTAATAACTTATTGAGGTAACCCACTTCTAGTGCAGTTCCTATACTTAATTTACAGTAGTTTATATAATCTTCAACCGACCTCAAAAAGAGTTTAGGACTTATGGCTAGGGCTCTCACAGTCCTAAGATAAAGTACACTTAAATTTTTATATGTTTTATATATTATACCTTTAGGTATAATGCTGTTTAGTAGCAATGCTTTATAGTAGAGTTGGCCGCCGCAGATGGTCGGATTTGGTAAGCTCAGTTGGTCGGATTTGACATTCATAGACAATCCTCAGCGTATTGGCGCCAGGCCATACGGATATGCCCTACTCGCTTAACCTTATCGGCGTGTTCAAGCAGGTAGTGCAAATAGGAATTCAACAGATTTTTCACTCCTTGTACGTCACGGATAAAGTCAATCAACTCTTTAGAGTCTTCCTTAGGGTATCGAGATGATCTTATTAACTCATTTTCCTTCAAGGAAATAGGTATATATCTCCCACCGCTTTTTATATAAAAAGAGCTCACCACACGTATTAAATCCATTAACAGGAGGCTAATGCCCATCTTGCGATATCGAGTTATAAGGATTTTTTTTAAATTACCTTGTGAAGACTTCGAGAACTCCCACACCAGGACCTCCACAACTTTTTCAAAGTACCTGACACCAATTAGACCCTCGTCGTAAAGTACCTGATCCGAGTGGCTTTCATTTCCTTTTCGACTACAAAAAGCTAAGAGATAGGCTATTCGCTTCTTTGATTCGGCGTCCCTAGATTCGAGGAATAACATGGATATCAAAGATGCTGGATTTTCACCCGATGATTGTGGCTCTAATGCTTTTAAAAGTAGATCGTAATTTATACTCCAGTGAGACACATTACGGCAATTCCCGAACTTGACCTGAAGCAAAGGAAATTGAGTAAACTTCTCAGGGTCACTCGTACTAATTGACTTCATGTGTTGCTTTAAAGCTGTGAGCCCAATAAATGGAAGGTCCATTTTTTGGATATTACTTACCGATCTCCTGAGCCAGGGATGCCCATAAAGGAAGTATTTTGACTTACTCAAATCTCGTTCGCTAGACAACAGATAATTATGCCATCTATGGACCTGCTCGAGTATGATAGCACCATGAAGACCGTACGTTTTGACTAGGACCTTGTTAATTGCAATGAATTTACCCGCTAAAAGCAGTTTACCTTTTCCTCGCTTAAGACCTGCATCCGCACAGAACTTTATCAATACATCTTCCTTAAGAGTCAACGAATAATTGCCCTTAGTAAGGAGTTGACTAATTAAATCTTTGTCATTTATTGAATTGACTGTTCTTTTGAAAGTCGAGCGACTACACCAGTCGTGAAACTTACTCTGCCAATGGTCCTCCTTATATGCCCCATCTTTATTATGAAAAATCACTGAGATTAATAAGGCCTCATTGAGTGTTAAATGCGGCAGCAGATCCAAGTAGAGGAAAACCAGGTCCTTATTTTCCGACGGTATAACATGCTGGCAAAAAGCAGGATGCCCCTCTAGGGAAAAAGGTGTCGGCAGAGCCTTTATTATACCCTCTCGATCCTTCATCTAGATAGACCCGAAATCATTCATTTCTTCGCTATCTTGCCCCTCATCGACAAGCTCAAATTTGCAGAATTCGCCATTCAAGCGGACCTCTACTTGTGACGGCTCAGAGTGCCTTGATTTCCCAGTTTGCATGATTGTTACCCCATCGATATTAGTTCTAGAAAAAACGATACTCATGTCGAAACGATGTACGAAATCTTTGTCTTCTTGAGCATCGAATTGTGATATAGCATTCACGTTGCCTTTCGATGCCGCAACGCCATTTAACTGATGGGTAATCATGATTGGTATTTGGTGCTTGATAGCGAGATTTTTCAAACCTTGGAGTGCTTCTCGAAGATCTAGTTTTGAATTCTTTGAACCTTTTGTAACTAAATCAGCCGCTCGCTGCCACCCATCGAACAGCACCACCTCCGGTTGCTCTTGTATTATCAACTGCTCAATTTCAAGTAATAAATCCAATTTCTCCTTCTTTGCCCAAGACTCAAATATTGCGAATTTTTCCCAATGAGTAATTTTAGTTTTTAATAAAGCTTGAGCCCTCTCATCCACATGTCCGCTTAAGAAGGCATTCTTAGATTCCCCAGTCATTAGTGTTTGCCAACGACTTGCTATATCCCCTTTAAAACTCTGCTCAGTTGAGATAAGCAAGGCTCTCCTACTAGCTTCAACATAAGAAGCTAATAATTGATTCATGATCGTAGTCTTGCCATATCCCGAGGGGCCCATGAAGTTGACAAAGTCGTCTTCTAGTAATCCTCCATCAAGCAATTTATCTATGTAATCGACTCCCGTCGGAGTCAATTTATTCTCAGTAACTTTTTTAGATAATTCTGCAAAAATATCTATTAGTATTGGTTTGAGTTGATCCATCCTTATATATCTCCCTCGTAAGCTTCAAAGACATGAGCAAGGTGCTCAACGAGCTCTGGGGTCATTTGAATAATTCGGCTCGAAATGGGAACGGCATTCACTGTAGAATCCTCTCCTTTAAAGAATTTAAGTTCCGCATAATAGACTTGATCATCTTTATCTTTTGATATATAGGGCCTTATGGGTAGGGGTGGTATAGGCAATAGTAATTTCTCCTCACTCAATTCACTTTCAAAGTGAGCATCGCTCCATATAGACGATGGCGCCGGGGGTATAAGCGGTATGTAATGTTCAATACGCATATTGTTTTCCTTTATGATTTATCTCGACACTGAATTGTGCCGACTTTTACTTGGCACTTGATTGTGCCGACTTTTACCTGACATTTAAGCTTCTGCTCTCGTTCAGAAATTCTTTTTTTTAGTAGCTGTTTTAGTTTCATTCTTCACCTCGTTATTTCATATAATAAAATAATCATAACGCACTAAAGGCGGGATTTCAATAACTTTTTTTAATAAAATTAGACTTTTTTATAAACTTAAAATAAAATATAGTACTTTATTTGACGCTTAAGGAAATTGAACTACCTTAATTAAGAATTAAGTAACGAGGATACCTCATGAGAATCACAGAAGAGCTGATTACATCAATAAAAGACTGTAAAAGTCATCTATCTATCAACAATGATGAGTTGGGAGAGACTATAGGAGTGTCTGGTCAAACCATCAGTAAATGGTTCAATGGGAAGGTTGAAACTATTCGAGTATCGAATCTAAATAAGTTGGCAAAGTTATTAAAAAGCCAACATATCCCTTACTTCATCCCTAATTCAGAACCTATACAATCAAAGCTATCGTCAAAAACCCTTGAAAAGGAACTGACCTTAAAAAAGATAAGCGAGTCACTACCTTACTATATAGAAAAGGGAGAGAGCTTATCTTCTTTTTCTAGCGAACACAAAAAAAACTTCCACCCAAAGGAACTTGCTCAACTTATAACATATTTAAATATCGATCATACAAAACTAGGATTAGAGCCTTTTGAAATGGATACTTTGGATTTTAAACTTGCTGCACAAGAACTATCCACACAAAAAATCCAGTTATACTGCTATGAAACGGCTAAGCTAATTAAGGAAGATTATGTGGTTAATAACTTCTCCAATAAAAATCGAATCGCCCTTCAATTCTCCCAGAAGTATAAAATCATCGATAAAGAGATTAACTCCGGTGATGTATTGATTTGCTCCGAACATCAACTTAATAACGACAAGGAACTTGCCGGAAAATACATCCTTATTCATTTAAGACTAGATACACCGCACTTTGATTTTCTGAAAATTCATTATGATTCCAAATTAAGAACCTTACGATATAATAGTAAAAAGTCATATCTCTCCAGAATTGACTATATACAAAGAAATACTCCTCCTGAAGAATGGAAAACAGAACAAGAATCTTATTCACTTAGTAGATTTGAAAATAATTTTTTCAACAATGACGCTTTGTATCTAATTGATAAAATAATCTCTGATTTCATTTGATTTAATGACACGCAAACGTACAGCGCATATCGAGAAAAAGGGTAAAACTTACTATGCTCGTTTTTATAATTATCTTGATCAAAGAGTCAAAAAATCATTAAAAACTAAGAGTGCCGATACTGCCCAGCAAGTGGTCGCCGAATTGGACAAATTTATCTCTCTACAACTTACCGCTCTACAAGCACAAAAAACCGATATCTCTGATTTGGTCTATGAGTTGTATTATGGCGAAAAATTACTAAAGCCCCTTTCTGCAAAAACAAAAAAGCTACTCTCGGAATTCCCTGATATTGATATTGCTGATAAAGATATCCATAAACTCGCGGATCAAATCCTTAAACTAGGCGAAGAACTCTCCACTCACGAAGAGAAAATAACTTTATTGGAGAAAGAAAACGCAGAACTTATAAAGTTTAAAGAAAAGTACTTTAGTCTCAGTAATAGCGTCGAAGGAAAAATCTCTTTATCCTACCAAAATTCCCCCACCTGTAGGGATGCCTTAGTTATATACGAGCAAGATCTCTCTCGTGAAATCGCCAAAAAAGATGTTTCCACACACATAAACAAATTAAATGATTTTTTTAAGCACCATGATTTACTGGATAACAAACTATCCGTCGTGACTCCTGTTTACCTCACTGAATATCTAGATGACGAGAGTGATAGCTTTAAGGAGCCTAATAGAAGGTTCAATAGAGTATGGAAGTATTTCTCCCGCTTCTTTAATTACGCCTCCAGAACCTGGGAAATTGATAATATAGCTGCCAGAGTTAAAAAGAGAAAGAACGAGCAGAGAGGCGATATTCATTGGCACCCCATTGAAGAGATTGAGGCAGTATTAATCAAGCAAGATACTTACTGGCAAGCTTTGATTGGAACTCTAGGCTTTGCAGGATGTTCAGCGCACGAAATGCGAGGCCTTAAAAGAGATGATTTTTATAAGGGTAGTGACGGTGATTATTATCTTAGAGTTCAAGCCAACGAGATTAGAACGCTTAAAAACGCAAAAAGAGCTAGATCGATCCATGTAAATCCAAACCACCTCTTACCCTTGCTTTTAAGCCATGTTAAAGAATTAGCTACAGGAGATCTTTTATTCCCCTCGAGAGTTACTGGCTCTCCTCATTGGCAAGCGGGCAGCTTATCGGTATATCTCAATGGAAGAAACGCTCGTGGGCCCACTGCGGCCGTCATCGGCGTGCTACCTGCTGAAATGACCGCACTTAGCTTACGACGAGCTTATGGCTCAAATATGCTACGATCGGGCAAAACCGCCTCTGAAGTTGCTGCGGCCATGGGAAATAGCTCTAGAATGGTCGAAGATCACTATGCCAGACTACTTGCAGTTGAAGTAAAAAGTGATTTTTAGTTAGATTTTTTAAGTTAATCACCCTTAATGGTCCCCATTTCAGCCCTTAATGGCCCCCATTTTGCAATTCTTAATGGCCCCCACAAAAAAAGGACTTATGAATATTATTCATAAGTCCTTCTGTACTAAAGAGCGAGTGATGAGACTCGAACTCACAACATTCTGCTTGGAAGGCAGATACTCTACCATTGAGTTACACTCGCGTTTTGTGCTTATATAATGCCTTTTCCTGCGTAGAAAACAAGTTGCGCCAAAGGGAAAAGAAGAAAAAATTATAATTTTTCTGCGATTACAAATGCGACGGCATGGCTCTTTTCGTGGCTAATACTGAGGTGAAAATTTGTAAGTCCTAGATTATCAGCAGTCTGAGCAGTTACCCCCGATAATTTAATTTCGGGTGCACCCGACTCTTGGCGATCAATGCAAATTTCTTGCCAGCGACAAAATTGCCCAAATCCAGTGCCCAAAGCTTTTGCTAAAGCTTCTTTTGCGGCCCAACGGCCGGCGAAAAAGGCCACTTCCGCTTTAGAATTCGGAGCTAAATCTAATTCACGATCAGTGAAAGTTTTATCGAGGAAATGATCACGGCGAATCCCCGAAAGCAATTTTTCGATGCGCTCAAGAGCGCAAATATCTGTGCCAACACCACCAATCATGAGGCTTCATCCGTTAAGCTTTGACTCCAGAGAGGAATCGATGGGTCACGCGCTCCCACAACGAGGATGCAAGAATAATCTTTGGCCTGTTCTGCGAGGTAAGCTGAGCAGAGCTCACGGTCAGCGAGTTCGTCAACTTTTAAGCCCGCCTGTGCATAAGATTCACAAACTTCTTTGGAAGTGGGTTTAAAGGAAGTGGTGCCACCCGCGTAGAAAACGGGCAGGAAGACAAACTTATCTTGAGGATTTAAAACGCCCTCTAACTCACGCTGGAGTGCCTCGGCCATAAAACCCAAAGGACCATAGCCGTGAGGTTGAAAAAAGACTAATACAGGGCCGTTATAAATCGCTTGTGCAGCGGCAATACAGGCCGCAATTTTTTGTGGATTGTGAGCGTAATCGTCATAGAGGGGAACATTTTTGACTCGCCCCTTGAGTTCAAACCTTCTGCGAACTCCGCAAAAGGCTAACATGGCTGGAAGGATTTCTTCTAAGGAAAAACCACAAGTAGCTAAACTTGCGATCACCGCAAGGGCATTATCCGCGGAATGTACGCCCCATTGACTGGTCTGCACAAAGTCTCCATTGAGAGAGAACGTCACGCCCTGCTGATTGTGTTGCACTTGACTCAAAGAGAAATCAGCTTGCTCGGACAAAAAGCTTTTGTGTGAAGGATGATCTTTTGCTAAGTAGGCAAGTTCATCATTGACCAAGGCGTGCTTGGCATTATCAAGGAAGGTTTTAAACATGACTTCGAGTTTATCTTTGCTGTGGTGATCATCGCCCATGTTGAGCAAGAGGGAGAGCTCTGGAGTAAAATTAACCAGTGAGCCATCGCTCTCATCAGCTTCAAAAATCACATAGTCGCTACCATCGCCAAAATTCCCTGGGTGGGTATCGGACTCGAGGTCGGGAGAATAGCCTCCATTAATCATCACCGGTGCTTTGCCCATCGCTCGCATGGTCGCCGCTATCCACGCCGTTACCGAAGTCTTGCCACAACTCCCTGCCACCGCAATCGCTTTGAGTCCACTCTGATCAACGGCCGCAGCAATGGCTTGTGAACGGTGCATGCGCGCGGTATTGGGCGCAGCTAAAAAGTCGGGATTATCATCTTCTAAAGCTGAAGAAAAAACAATGAGGTCAGGTGCAAAACTGCTGACGCCGGAACCATCCTGCACAAAGTGTTGGATGCCCTGCTTTGCGAGCTTCGCAAAGAGCTCGGCTTGACTCGGAGAACTGATGTCGCGGTCACTGCCCGCCACTTCATACCCTAGGCTATTGATGAATTGTGCGAGGGCGCTCATGCCGATGCCGCCTAAACCCGCAAAAAATATTTTACTGCCTTTGGCAGGCAAACGAAAATTACTCACTTTTTTCTCTTCTCCATCTCTGTGTGGTATATCATTAATATCCCCGGAATGGCGATAAGTATGCTCATGAAAACAGCAAAAAAGGCGATGCTAAAATTTTGTTGATCGCCCCGCAAGTAATTGACCCCGAGCGAGAGCGTGTATATCGAAGTCACCCCTGAAATTAAAATGCAAAAGATCGTCGAACGCATGTAACCGTTTTCTAGGGTCCAGGCATTGAAGACAAAAACTAATGCGCAGGCAAAGAGGAAGAATTTGGTATCAAAGACATTGATTATGGCAATGATGGCGAGACTTAAGCCCAAGAGAAAAGACAAAATACGCGCGAATTTAAATATCCCATTTCCCGACTGATTCTTAGCTTCTTTGCGCTCCATATCGATGAGCATCAACTTTAATTCAGCTTCCGATGCCGCAGGTATTTCCCGACAGTAATAACATGTGCCATCTTTTAAACTGACCGCACGCCCACATTCTGCACATTTCATTTTTTCTTCCTTGCAAATTCTAGCTTAAAAACGAGGTCGGCAGATTTCAAATAAATAATCTTCCGCTCTTTTTGCGCCCTTGACTTTTCCCACTATATTCCGGCATAAAGATAATTCGATAAAGCAAGGAAGAAATATGATTCCAAAAGTCTTGGAAATTAACGATAAACTGCCGATTCGTACCGATGGTGCGGTCCATTCTGGCAAAGTTCGCTCCGTTTACTGGCTTAGTGCCGATGATAGTGCTCGCCTCATTAAAGAAAAAAACTATTCCGTTAATCCCGATGCTCGCCTCGCGGTCATGGTGATTTCTGATCGTATTTCTGCTTTTGATTGCATTTGGAAAGGTGAAGAAGGTCTCTATGGTATTCCTGGTAAAGGTGCAGCGCTCAACTCCGTTGCCCTACACTGGTTCAAACTCTTCGAAGAAAATGGCCTGGCTGGCAATCATATTGTCGACTGCCCTCACCCACTCGTTTGGATTGTTCAACAAGCCAAGCCACTCCGCGTCGAAGCTATTTGTCGTCAATACATCACGGGTAGCATGTGGCGTGACTACGACAAAGGCATCCGCGAGATCTGTGGTCTGCCGATTCCCGAAGGGCTCGAGAATAACACGAAGCTTCCCACACTCATCATCACTCCTTCTACCAAGGGCATTATTCGTGGTCTCGATGACGTGCCCCCAGTGGATGACGTTAACATCACTCGCAAGAACATCACCGATCACTTGGAAGAGTTTAATTTTGAGTCTGCAGAAGATGTGGACCTCTACGAAAAACTTCTCAAAGAAGGTTTCAAAGTTATTTCCGATGCCCTCGCAAAAATCGATCAAATCTTTGTGGATACCAAATTTGAATTTGGTTACATCGAAGATGCTCAAGGCGATAGAAAACTGATCTATATTGACGAAGTGGGCACCCCTGATTCTTCGCGTATTTGGGATGGCGATGCTTACCGTGAAGGCAAGATCCTCGAAAACTCAAAAGAAGGTTTCCGTCAGGCACTTCTCAGCCATTTCCCCGATCCAGATATCTTACTCAATAAAAACCGCATGGATGAACGTGAGGCCTTGGCAAGCGACAACAAGCTTCCGGTTGATTTAATGATGTCCGTTTCCAAGACTTATACTGGCATAGCCGAAAAAATCGTTGGTCGTGATATTGTCATTCCTCAAGATCCCGAGAGCGAAATCATTGAGGCTCTGCGTCCTTACGGAATCATCGAAGACTAATTTCTTCGTCACGAATTCTTCAACGCTCCTTCTTTTTGAGGGAGCGTTTTTTTTGTTTAAGAGCCCGCAAAATAACTTTTGATTTCACCTTAAGTCCTGGCTTGCTTAAAAAACCAACTTTCTCCCCTTTACTCCATGCACTTTTCTTTTGCGAAGTCCGCAAAGCCAAGCTCTAGTAAAGCATTGTATTTACTTAGAGGCAGAGACTAAAACTGCACTAAAACTTTAGTCATTGGCAAGAAATATGAACACAAGAGCAGAAGTCATTTACCACTACAAAAAAGACCGAAAACAAAGGTCTAAATTATTTATTAACATGGGTGCTGCCTGTTGGCTATATATTGCCGGACTCTATGGATATGAACATTTTGCTAAAACTTCTGTGCCTGAGAACCTCCGCTCTATTTGGATAATAAGCTTTAGTTTAGTTAGCCTTATATTATTTTACATTGCTTATTGGCACCGTACACATCCTGCCACTTATGAGGCCATTATCACGACTGAAAGATTCACAGTTCATTACCCAGGATCTGAGCAATGGTCTTTTGATGTGAAAATTCCCTATATTAAAAGGTTCGAACATAGGAACACTCTATCACATGCAGGAGAAGGAATTGGTCAGTCGGGAATCTTACTCAATGATGGGAGTTTCCATCAAATCAGTATCAATTATGGTAACAATCTCAAAAAAATGCACAAGGCGGTTCAGTCACTCAAAGATGATGTAACTTTCTCTAATAAAGTGAATAAAAAAGTAAGTGGTCCCCTATCCAAAGATTATGATAAATAAACCCAAGAACATCCAAGTATCTCATCAAATTCTAATTGCACTACCAAACATAGGTCACATATGAAAAAAATAATTTTAATTAGCTTAATCAGCCTTATGTTCTTCTCCTGTCAAAATGTCTCTGCCCCACAAAGTTTAATGGGCAGCTGGGAGAGAGTTATTAACCGCGAAGAACCTTCCAATAAAGAATATAGAGAATTTGCGACCTTTTTAGCGCCAGATATCATAAGCGTTACTCAAGTTGTCGATGATCATCGCATTAGCCATGGCGGCACCTTCATCGTGAGTGATAATGAGCTCGAGGTTTATATTAATGACAAGGAATATGAAGGTCACTATGTCATTAAGAACGGGATTCTGACCATTACGGGGAAAGAGAAAATTTATACCTATAAAAAAGTTAAAGACGATAAGAAACAGGAAAAATAGAACTCCTATGGGTAAAACCATGGTCTAAGTTATGAGTCTAAGCAGCGGTCGAATGTGACTCCACACTCTAAGAACAGAGCGTAACATCATCAAATAAATCATCGCATAATATTAAAAAAGAGTAGCTTATATCAGGTGAAACGAAGCCTATACGCTGAGGGTAAAACGAGGTCGAAAATTAGACTTTTTTAAAAGCTTGAGAAAAAAGATAAAAAAAACATTTTTTACACTTGAAGAACACCTGAAGGTGGATATTTTCAAAGCCGTCAGTCAATGACAAACGTGAGTTGTTAGCTCAGTTGGTAGAGCAACGCCCTTTTAAGGCGTGGGTCCTGGGTTCGAGCCCCAGACAACTCACCACTTACGTCACTGTTATGAAACCTAAATCGCTGGAGATTAAAATTGGAAAATAGTTACATTGCAAATGCACTAGAAGTCATCGGTGACAAAAACGTACTTGTTAACTTAGCTGCTAAACGCGCAAGTCAAATCAACAAGGGTGACCATCCTTTAATCGACACACCACGTGACGCTCACAACCGTCCTTTAGTTTTGTCGACATTAGAAATCGCACTGATTGAAATCGCTGAAGGTAAAGTCACTTTCGAACATATCGAGGCTTAAGCCAGACGACATAAATTTCTAAACCGCCTACGGGCGGTTTTTTTTTTACCCAGGAGCCTACAATGAAATTCATTGATCAAGCCGAAGAAATCCAAAGAGTTCTTAGTCGGGCTCTCTCAGAAAAGGATATTGCTCTCGACACAGAATTTGTTTGGACAAAAACTTTTCACCCCATCCCAGGCCTATTGCAGATTAAATCTGCTGGTGAAATCCACCTTATTGATTTACTGATTGAAAATTTTCCTAAAGAAATCCTCAAAGAATTGCTTGAGAGTAGAGATGTTTGCAAAATTTTGCATTCCCCCGACCAAGACCTCAAGCTTTTTAAACTTTTCTGCGATGCTGAAGCCAAGAATATTTTCGATACTCAGTTAGCCTATGCTTTTACTGGTGCCCCCAAACAAGTTAGCTTGGCTAAACTGTGCCTAGAGATGATGGATATCGAAATTTCCAAAACGCAACAGGTATCGGATTGGACCAAGCGCCCCCTGAAAGATTCTCAACTCAATTATGCAGCGGAAGATGTTCGCTACTTGATCGAGATCACTGAAACACTTCGCGAAAAGCTCAAAGAAAATGGCCGCTATGATTGGTTCCTGGAAGAAAACAAGAGCATTTCCGAAAACCCCGCACTCTACGAAGAAGCGCAAGCAGAAACGGCTTACAAAAAAGTCAAACAATTTGGGCGACTGCCTTTACGTTCTTTAGTCTACCTGCAAAAATTAGCCGCTTACCGCCATGAAATTGCCTTTAAGCGCAATATCACCCCCAACTTTATCTTTCATCAAAGCTTACTCTTTAAAGCGGCTATGTACCTCTCTAGCGACTATGGACAATTTACGCGCAATGGTTTTAATGAGAAGCAATTACAGAAGCATTACAAAAACTTGCAGGCGATGGCAAAAGAAGTCAAAATTATTGCAGATGAAGACCTTCCTAATGGCATGCTCGGCAAAGAGCCTACAGGCAGCGAGAAAGCCCTTATAAAAGCCTGCGCCCAGGCGATGGATGAAGTTGCTGAACGCCAAGGGCTCGACCCAGGACTGATTTATGCCCGAAGCCATATTAAAAGATTGATTCTCAAGGCCAATAAAAAGCCAGAAAACTTAAATATCCAAGGATGGCGAAAGGAAGTTTTAGGCGATACATTTGAAAAAATAATGAATCAACAAGGCAATTAAAGTCAATGCATATCTCAAGTCTTAGCAACCCTCGCATTAAGCACATCGTAAAACTGCGCGAAAGACGCTACCGCGATAAAGAACAAACCATGATTATCGAAGGCTTTCGCAGCATCTATCGTGCTGCGGACAATGGGGTGTATCCAAAAGAACTTTATATTTGCCGTGATTTTTTCCTTGGGAAAAATGAAGACGAGTTGATCCAGAAACTGCAAGACGAGGGTGGCACGCAGATTTTTGAGACTGAACAAAATGTCTTTAAAAAAATATCTTACCGCGATCGCCCTGAAGGTTTATTAGCGCTTACGGGATATTTTCGCAAGCAAGTCGACGACCTTGAGCTCAGCGACCCACCCCTACTCGTCGTGGCTCAATCCATTGAAAAACCCGGCAATCTCGGGACGATCATTCGTTCAGCGGATGGCACTGGAGCGGATGGCCTCATACTCTGCGATAAATGCACCGACCTCTTTAACCCCAATGTGATCACGGCCTCTACAGGCATGTGTTTTTCTTTGCCTATTGCGGAAGCCGCAAGTCAGGACACCATCAACTATCTCAAAGAAAATAATATTACTATCCTTTCAGCAACCCCCCACGCAGATAAACTTTATACCGACGTCGATATGACCGGTCCCATTGCCGTGATTGTGGGCGCTGAACAATATGGTTTAAGTGAAGAATGGATGAAGCAATCCAGCATTAATGTCAAAATCCCAATGCTCGGCAAAGCTGACTCCCTAAACGTAGCAACTGCCACTACTCTACTACTCTACGAGGCTGTACGTCAACGTCAGCAATGAGCGACTTATTCACTTATCAAAACGATGATGAACCTGAAGACATCCCTTTGGGTAAGCATACCCTTTATGCCTCTGTTTTACGCCACCTCTTTGTTTCTGATGATAACTCCTATTGCGTCACCAAGATTTTTGCCGATGAACTGGGAGAAGTAACTGCTGTAGGCGAGATGCTTTCTACTGCGAGTCCCGGTCAAGAAATGGAAGCTACGGGTCAATGGATTAAGCATAAGCAATACGGGCGTCAGTTTCGCATTGATTCATTCACCATAAAACTCCCTAGCTCCGAAGAAGGCATGATTCGCTATCTATCTGAGAACCTCCCCGGTATTGGTCGAAAAACGGCCGAGAGCATTGTCAAACACTTTGGCTCCAAGACTTTTGACGTGCTCGATAACTACACCTCTCGACTCAAAGAAGTCCCTGGCATCGGCAAGAAGAGAATTGACGAAATTTCCAGTACTTGGGAATACGGCAATCAAGAACGCAATCTAAAAGTATTTCTCCAAGGCTTAGGCTTAACCGCGCGCCAATGCTCTTTGATTATGGAACAGTATGGAGATCGCAGCGCTGCCATCATCAAAGACAATCCTTATATCTTAGCAGAAAGCATTCGTGGCATAGGTTTTATCCAAGCAGATAAACTCGCTCAAAACTTGGGAATCGAAGCCACTAATCCTTTTCGCACTGCCTCTGGAATTGTGCATACAGTAAAAGTCCAAAGCCAAGATGGCCACACTTGCATGCCGCGTGAATTCTTACTCAATAAAGCCAGTGAAATGTTAAAGGTGGACACAGCCAATATACTCGAAGGCCTCCAGCGCGCCATTAAGGACGGATCCATCATCGAGGAAGTCCACCAAGAAATGTCTTACCTCTATGAACGTCACCTTCACAATGACGAAGAATCTTTACTCGATCATCTACTCGGCTTTATCAAACTCGATAAACAGTACCCGCACGCACAATCAGAAGTCGACTTTCTCAATAGCGAATTAAACACGGAGCAGAAGCAAGCCGTCAACACCAGCTTTAACAAACGTCTCAGTATCATTACCGGCGGCCCAGGCGTGGGCAAAACAACCACGGTAAAAGAAATTGTTCAGCAATCGCGAAAGCACGGTAAAAAAATAAAATTAGCGGCTCCCACTGGACGTGCTGCTCAACGCTTGGGCGAAGCTTCAGGCGCCAGAGCACTAACTATTCACCGCCTCCTCATGAGTGATAGTGAAAGCGAAGGCGAATTTGTCTTTAATGAATATAAAAAGCTCAAATGCGATATCTTGGTTGTGGATGAGGTATCGATGCTCGACATAAGCCTAGCTCGGAAACTTTTTGCGGCGATTGACCACAATGAAACTCATTTGGTTTTAGTTGGTGACCCCGACCAGCTACCCTCTGTTGGACCAGGCTTTGTACTCAATGATCTCATCGAATCCCAACTCATCCCCCTCACAGCTTTACATCAAGTTTTTCGTCAGGCTTCATCAAGCCGCATCATTACCAATGCCCACCGTATTAACCTAGGCCAAGAACCTGACCTTCGCCAAATTGAAGGTGACCACAATGACTTTTATTTCATCCACCAAGATGATCCCGAAAAACTCTTCCCGATGATTTCAAAAATGATCAAAGAGCGCATTCCGCAAAAGTTTGATATCAGTGCCAAAGACATCCAAATCCTCATGCCCATGAATCGAGGCAAATGCGGATGCGAAGCCCTCAACCTTTATCTCCAAGAAGATCTCAATGACATCCATAAGAAGCAATTCAATTTTGGCAAGAGCCGTTTTATTTTGGGTGATCGAGTTATACAGACAGTCAATAACTACACCAAGAAAGTCTTCAATGGCGACATGGGTTACATCGTCGATATATATAATGAAGAAAAGAGCTTTATCATTGATTTTGATGGGCTGCAAGTGAGCTATGATTTTGAGGAAGCTGAACAAATACGTTTAGCCTACGCCATCACCATACATAAATCACAGGGCTCAGAATTCCCTGCAGTAATTGTCCCGATGAATACGAGCCATTATATCATGTTGAAAAAGAATCTACTATATACGGCTATTACTCGTGCAAAAGAACTGCTCGTGCTGTGCTCGAGCCGACAGGCCATTTCTCAATGCATTGCCAACAAGGGAATGAGCAAGCGTTTTACCTTACTAAAATATAAACTGCAAATCAGTCAGATTACTACATGTCAGTGAAGCGTTCGACTTCATCTTCTAGCCATTCATTAAAGCGTTTATCCACCTGAATCTGCACATCCATTTTCTTCATACGCTTATTTTTGATCTTAAGTTGCGTATGCGACTGAGGCAAGACAACTTCTTCCTTTTCTTCACTTACATTGATCAATTCACGGCGATAAAAAGGTAAGAGGATTTCACGTAACTTGGGCATGGGTTTACATTCTGTGGTGCCAATCGTATGATCAATATTGTAATGCAAGGCAATCGAAGATATCCCGGCATATAAAATGGCGATGGCTGCAAAAAGGTAAAAGAAAAACTCTGTATCTGGAATCTTACTAAGAAGCATCAAGAGCCAAATTGGAATCAAGTATTGATCTGAACTGAACTTTCGCAGTTGCAGTGCTGTGTATTGAGCAAAAAACGGCAAGGAATTCACTGGGTTACGCATCAGAAAGAGCAACATCGCTGTACACAGCATGGTCAAAGACAAACTCAGAGTGGGATGAATCCCATGACCAAAAATAATCAAACTGGTAAAAAGAAGCCCTGGCTCAAAATAAACGAGTGTCTTGGTGCGCGACTTAACTTCAACTTTCGCGCTATGAGCTGGAATGATATTAAGACGCCCGCAACTATTGCAATTCATTTGTTGATCAATAGCAGATGGGCGAACTTCGTGTTCAACCCCACAGTGTTTACAGGCAAATTTCATGAGTCTCTACTTTCAGCTGAATCCTTTTCTATCATTTGACGTTCAATATCTTGTAGACCTAAGCTCTCAGACGTTTTCTTAAGAAACTCTTTTTCTTGGTGACTCATTGAGTCCCAGTCTCCACCCATCAATTGATAAGTAGATTCATAAGCCTCTAGAGAATCCAAAGAAGGCAAGCCCATTTCCTTGCGGATCTTTTCTTCGATCTCACGAGTCTTCTCTTTTGAAACTCTTAAACGATCTGCTCGCTTATTGATTTCGCGTCTCTCTGCAGGAGCCATAATTCCATCCTGTAATAAAATACGCATAACGTCTTCAAGCAAGTCTGTCGGGCTCGTAACGATGCGATCAGGGAAAGCAGTGGTCTCTTTTTCCTTCTCAATTTTGTCTAAAAGTTCATTGAGGTCATTTAAAGCTGCCATTGAAGATTGGTAGCGTCCTTCGCGATCCACAGCTAAAAGTTTTTCAACAAATTCTACGAGACCTTCCGGATACTCTATATTAAAAGTAGAGAGTTTTTTATAGTCACATCCATCAACAATTTTCAAAATATCGTCCAAGCGAGTATCGCGAGGAATATCGTATAACTTTTGCCCCGTAAGCATTTCGTATAAAATTGCGCCGCAAGAATAGAGGTCAGCACGGCTATCAATATCTTCTTTACCTGCAAGCTGTTCTGGCGACATATAACAGGGAGTTCCCACAGGCATAAATTCTTCTTTACTCAGCACCCCACCTTCTTCTTTCGGTAGGTGAGCTACACCAAAGTCACTAATTTTCGGGCGTCCTTTAGGATCAAATAAAATATTCTCTGGTTTAATATCTCGATGCACCACACGCATGCGGTGTGCTGCAGAGAGACCATCAAGAATTCCTTGAACAATCAACATAGCTTCCTGAGGAGGGTATTGCCCCTTTTCATTAATCATAGAAGCCAAGTTACCCTCAGATAAATACTCCATAACTATGAAGGCGTAATTATCTTCGTACTCGGCATTAAAAATGACAACTATATTTTCATGATCTAGTTGACCAGCAATTCTCGCTTCTTGCTTAAAATGATCAAAAACAGCATCCCCTTCCGAAGAAGCTTTTTTCAAAAGTTTCATCGCAGCTAAGCGGCCTATCATCATGTCTTGTACTAAATAAACAACTCCATAACCACCCTGACCCAAAGTTCGCATCACTTTGTAACGATCTTGTAAATGTTTAGGCAATTGAGTCGACCCTACCGTTGATTGATTTTGTTCAAACAACAGAGTTTCGTTTATTTCTTTTGACTTCGAAAAAGGCGCTCCTAGCAACGATAACAACCTCTTAGGAAAAGAAGGTTTGTTTTTCGGTGACATACTAAAACCTTATGCTTCCTCTTGAGTTTCAGTATAACCCAAATCTTTAGCTTTAGTTAGATGGGCTTCTGCTTCATCATTCTCGCCAAGTGCCTTTAAAGAGGCTCCCAACAATTGATTGAGCTCGGCTTCGTTCCTGTCACGGGGTCTTAGTGACTCCAAAGCTTTGCTCAAGTCAATCTTGGCCTTATCAAAAATTTCTAAGCCAATACGACATTTCCCACGTAACATATAAGCACGAGTCGTAAAACGCGGGCTTGTGGCTGCTTTAGTTAGAGGATCAAGAGCTTCTTCAAACATTCCACGTTCAACCAATATTTCGGCGAAAGCCATGTTTGTTTTAGGGTCATTAGGGAAATGAGCTACTTGTTCACGCGCACGATCTAAGAGGATATCTTTTTTCGTTTGTTCGAGGTTTGCGATTTCTGCAATTGCTTCTTCTTTTTCTAAATCACTAGTTGCATCTTCTAAATGCGCTTTCCAAGATTCTAATGCATTATCAATACGACCTTCAACCGCGGTGAATACTAGCTTTTGAAGCTGTACATCTACAGCGTGTTCCATATCGAGTGCTTCTTGTAAAATTTCTACGGCTTGATCGAACTCGCCTTCACGGATAAACTCACGTGCTAAGCGCTTACGCGTATCAATTGTATCATTACCACTCATTAATTCTTGCACGTAGTGATCTGAACCTTTTGTAATGATCGTCGTATTACGAGTACTCTGAAGAGTTTGAGTTTCATAGACATCAACTTTTTCTTCTTTTGGCCCGTCACCCTCCTCTTTCTTGTTATCAAGGTTACCCTCATCCATAGCCATTTTAGCTTGGGAGGTGTTATTCATTTTGAATATGCGTTCATCATTGGGGTGGTATTTACGCAGTTTTTCGCAAAGATCTACAGCTTTGGCACCCATCGCATTCTCATTATATATCTGTGCTAGATACAAATTCACATCCGCATCAGTAGGGTTATAACGACTCGCTAATTCCATGATTTCTACGGAAATCCAACCCATTTCAGCTTCTGTTGCGGCTTCCGCAAGTAGGCGACTAGCAGATAAGTTACTGGGGTCATTAGCCAAAACTTCTTCACAAAGTCGAATAGCTTTTAAGAATTCACCTTTACGAATAAGCCCAGGAATTTTCACTGTTAGCGTGACGGAAAACTTCATAGCTACCATGGCTTGCTTAGCCGCACTTGGCTTACCACCAAATTTTAATAAGGCCGCTTGTCTTAAAGAGGCTCTTGCTTCCTTGAGTGCTGGAACTTGTTTTAAACAGTTTTGGAACAAATCGATGGCGTAGTCATAATTCTTCTGTTGCAAAGCTTCATCGGCTCTGTTGTAGAGCTCTCTAGTACGTTCATCAACTTCTTTTACAGTTTTGGGCTGCATCGTGTCTCCCGATTAAATGATTTTTAAAATAGTGAGCTAATCTAGTCCTCTTAGATTCGACTGACAATTCACCAGTCGTATTTCATCAACTTAAAAGAGGCAAAAACTTGACTTTATTTGTAGCCGAAGCTATGATTCGATCAATCTTAATTTTTTTAACGAGGATGACCCGTGCTCAGTGAAACAAAAAACATTACTTGGTCTGATTTCCAAGCTTTAAGTCCAGAAGAAAAGAAACCTTATTTCAGTGAGAACGGTCAGCTTTTTCACTGTCTTCATTCTCAACAATTTGATAGAGAATTCATCGATCATATCTATAAATTGACTAATATTATTCGCTCGATAAGCAAGTCCAAGAAAGGCTCCCTATTTCTTCAAGGTCTGATGCCACACTACAAGGCGATGCTCTATTTCATGCAGCCCTCTACGCGTACTTATCTCAGCTTTAGAACGGCCTGTCAAATCCTTGGAATACAGACGAGCGATGTTCGCGATGCGAGTATAAGCTCTGAAGTCAAAGGCGAAACTTTCGAAGATACGATTCGTACTTTCTCCTCTTACTTCAACTTTATCATTATGCGCCACCCGAAAGAAGGCTATGCGGAGCAAGCCGCCTACTGCCTTAACAATTCCGAGCGCCCTATCCCCATCCTCAACGCAGGCTCAGGTAAAGACCAACACCCTACACAAGCGATCTTAGATATTTATACATTGCGTCGTTCATTTGAACACTACGGTGGACTTGAAGGAAAGACTATTCTTTTAGCAGGCGACCTCTTACGTGGACGTACAGTTCGGTCTTTGAGTAAGCTGATCACTTTCTTCCCAGGAACTAAACTCATCCTCTCTTCTCCCGAAAAGTTCAAAATGGCTGAAGACGTCATTTCCTTCCTCGACGAGAAGCAAATGGATTATGAAGTGAGTAACGAATTCATTAAACACCTCCCCGAAGCAGACGCCATCTATATGACTCGTGTCCAAGACGAGCATGATACAGGATCTGATAAAAGTGAAAAATCTTTTCCCGAATTCTCGCTAAGAGCTGAACATCTTTCTATCCTCAAAGAGCACTGCGCTATTATGCACCCGCTCCCAAGAAGAGAAGAACTGGATAGTGCGATTGACAATGATCCACGCGCTAAATACTGGCGACAAGAGAGAAATGGCATGTGGGCTCGCGCCGCACTTATGACTCATATAACTGGCTATGATAAAAAAATCATGAGCTATTGGTCTGACATCTGTAAACAAGCCAATCACACAGCCGATATTTAATTTCCAAAGCCCTGTTCAATACGAGGCTTTTTTATTGCGTTAGTTTCTTTGAGAGCTCCGCCATATCACGTTCAAACTTCGAGAATTTTACAAGAACTCTCTTATGAAGCTCGCGTTTTTCTTCTTCGTTTAAAAACGAATACTTGACGCTATTAAAAACGTATTCTTTAATTTTTTTATAACTCGGCTGATAACGGCTCGCCAACAAAAGGTACTCCTTACTTAAGTTATTTCTCGATACTGCCGAGTCATCTGTGGAAATCACCATCGGCACTCCGTAGGCCTCATAAATGATGTAAGGGTGGTCTTGTCCTTTTACACCTAAAATAAATTCATTACTGGTCAAATTGATTTCAACCGCCGATTCATTCTTTATTTTTTCGAGAGTCTTAAGCGAATCTTTTTCGTAAGATATATCAATACCGTGGCCAATGCGTTGGGCTCCCGCAATCTCTAAAGCTTCTTTGATGTGAAATTGTAGGTTTTTTGGCCTGACCATGCCACAAGTTAATTCCCCCGCATGAAGAGCGCGATTGACGCGTGGGTATTTAGATTTTAAGTAATTAAACATTTGCATGTGTAGCGTATAGTCCCGCAAAGCCACGGAATTATTCTCTGGAGCCACAATATTAACACCGACGAGAAGTGGATTGCTTTCACATGCTAAATAGGCTGACAATAGCTCACAATAAACTTGTAGAGGATCACGAACTCGCACCGCGTAAGTTTGAAACCTCATCATAAAGTTTTCATCATCTATTCCCCTGTGACTGCGAGTTAAATTATTATTAAACAAATCCACACGTCCTAAAAACTGTACATTCCTGACAAGCTTGCCCTCAATCTGCTGACAGAGCTTATTAACTTGTTCTTGCTTAATACTGTCTCTAAACTCAGAAACTAATGAATTCACTTCCTCCGCAGTATAATAATTCTTCGCCTCAACACCAACATTAGCAATCATGGTCTCGATATAAGATACATTTTCTTTAATCGCTCGATCTTTTAGGATCCGTAAACCAAGGTCGTGATTTAGGGGAGATATCTCTTTGAAGTATTCAAAGCTATAAAAGAAATTACTATCTGGCGGCACTTGTTCGTGACAGTGATTGTAGTAATCCTTATTGGACCATAAAGTTAATAATTTTCTGTAGAGCACATCGTTTTTCAGAAGATCAGAAACCGTTAAAACCGAGTCTGTACTCGTCGTAATTGGTTTGGGAACAATTTTGAGTGTTGCCACATCAATGCCCCATTTTTTTTCCTGTAACCACTCTAGGTAAGTCTCTACGTAGATGCTACCAGAATAATGATGATGAAGATCACCACCTTTCGGCATTTGTGTTAAAAATAAATTGAGCTTAGCTCTTTGAGCTTCGCCACTTTTAAAAAAGCTGTCGTAAAGTTTAGCCGTAATAAGTTCATTATTAGAAGGCTCTAAGGCACAAAGGGACAAAGTCCACATTATGACCAAAATACTGTAAATAGATTTATTTCTGTTCATTCAGGTTCCCAAAGCTTAAATTGACCATGCTAAAATACTCAAGAGAAAACATTTCCCCAAATAAACTTAGATAAAAGCTAATGAATCTTTAAAGTTGGCATCCCTCAGAAAAGGCGGCTTTAAATTGAGAAAGACTCTCCGCAACCACAAGTATTTGAAGCATTAGGATTCACAAAGATAAAACCTTTACCCTCAAGGCTATCATCATAATCAAGAACAATCCCCTTAAGATAAACAGCTGACTTTGGATCTAGGAGAACTTCAAAGCCTTCAAAACTTAAAATATTATCACGCTCTTTTTGGCCATCAAAAGTGATCGAGTAAGAAAGCCCAGAGCATCCGCCACCTTTAACACCGAGACGGAGGCCTTTGCCTTCATCTTCTTTCTTGATGAGTTCTAAAACGTGTTCTTTGGCTTTCTCAGTTAGTTCTATCAAATCTTTCATAGCTCTTCTCCTATAACTGCTACTTCAATATCTGGATCAAACTCTGCTTGCAAAGTTGATTTAATGGCCATTAAAGTTCCCGTTGTTGAGCTCGCGCAACTATTGCACGCACCCTCATACATCACTTTTAAAATTTTAGACCCTAAGTCATAGCCCATAACCATAAGGTCACCACCATCGCCCTGTAAACTCGGACGTACGGTGCGATCTAAAATATCTTCAATTTGACGAACTTCAGGACTTAACTTCGCCCGTCTCTCTTCTTCATCTTCACCGACTTGAAACTCGGGGTCGTGCTTATCAATCCCATCTTGAAGCAAGGCAATAACAGCATCCTCTAACTCTTCCCAATACATGTCGCCATTTTGAGTCACTGTGATCACATTCTCAAAAAAGTGTACCTGAGTGATACAGGCAATCGAAAACAAAGTTGCCGCCAATTCATTATTGTGGCAATCCTCTGCGTTTGAATAAGAAACGCGCCCCTTGGTAATAACATCCAAATTGAGGATGAATTTAACCGCATTCGGGTTCGGTGTAGGTTGAGTAAAGTATTTTAAATCCATGTCATTATTCCGTAGAGATAGTATTATCTGCACCCTCGAGGGCTGCGTTAAAAGTTTGCCAAGATAAAACAGCGCATTTGACTCGCGAAGGGAACTGGCTAATCCCTGCGAAAGCGGCTATTTCACCCTCTGGATCCTGTTTTTCTCCAGAAGCCATTTTCATAAAATCGTTAAATTGTCCACGAGCTTCATCTAGTTTTTTTCCCACCAAAGCCGTGGTCATAATTGAGGCTGAGGCTTGCGAAACCGCACAACCCTTACCCGTGAATTTAATTTCTTTGACTTCATCATTTTCCACCTGCATATAAACCTTCACTTCATCTCCACAGAGAGGATTAAAACCCTCCGCATGATGACTGCAGGGATCCAAGTCACCATAATTGCGAGGTTCGCGATTATGCTTCAAAACCGTTTGCTGGTAGAGCTGATTTTTCACGCAAAGATCTCCTGAACTTTCTTGAGAGCTTTTACCAATTGATCAACTTCTTCTTTGGTATTATAGATCGCAAAAGAAGCACGTGCCGTAGCTACAATGCCAAAAGATTCCATCAGTGGTTGTGCACAGTGATGCCCCGTGCGAATCGCCACACCAGAACGGTCAACAATCGTACCAATATCGTGGGGATGAATATCTTTCATCGTAAAAGAAACCGCACCAGATTTATTCTTGGCCGTACCAATAATTTTTAAGCCTGGAATTTCTTGAAGTTGTTCATGTGCGTACTCAATGAGTTCTTCTTCACGCTCTTCAACTTCTTTCCAGTCGAAACTCTGAATGTAATCAATGGCAGCACCCAAAGCAATAACACCGGCAATATTAGGCGTTCCCGCTTCAAATTTATAAGGAGCCACGTTGTAAACTGTCTTGTCAAAACTTACCGAAAGAATCATATCGCCACCGCCAGTTACGGGAGGCATCGCTTCTAAATACTCAGTTTTACCGTAGAGCACACCTACGCCAGTTGGGCCATACATTTTGTGAGCTGAAAACACCATAAAGGTACAGTTGAGTTCTTGCACATCTACAGGCATGTGAGCAATCGCTTGAGCGGCATCCACTAAAACAGGAATACCTAATTCATTGGCCTTATCACAAATTTCCTGCATCGGATTAATCGTACCCAGTACGTTGGATACGTACATGATTGAAATGAATTTTGTTTTATCGCTGATAAGGGAGTAATAAGCCTCCATATCCAAAGAACCATCTTCGAAAACGGGAACAACTTTAATCACTATACCCTTTTCATCGCGTAACATCTGCCAAGGAACTATATTCGCATGATGTTCCATGGCACTGATAATCACTTCATCGCCAGCATTCAGTTTATTACGACCATAACTTTGAACAACTAGATTAACTCCAGCCGTCGTACCACTTGTAAAAACAATGTTATCCGTGCTATCTGCATTGATTAATTCTTTAACTTTACCGCGAGTCGCTTCATAGGATTCCGTCGCTCTCTCACTCAACCAGTGAATCCCACGGTGAATATTCGAGCATTCCTCTTTATAATGCTTTTCAACTGCACTCACCACCTGATTTGGCTTAAGTGTCGTCGCACCATTATCGAGGTAAGCTAAAGTCTTTTTATGAACCTGCTTTTCTAAAATGGGAAAATCCGCACGAATTTTAGCGATATCTAGCATGTAAGTACATCCTCGCCATCAAAGTAATTATCAAAAATTACATCGAGTTTAGGCTTAAGAATTGCGGGTGCTTTATCAATCACTTCATGCATGAAGCCTTTGATCAACATTTGGATCGCTTCTTCACGTGAAATACAACGCGTTTGCAGATAGAAGAGTTCAGCATCGCTCAATTGGCCAATCGCGGCACCGTGAGCAGCTTTTACATCATCTGCGTAAACATCGAGCTCTGGTTTAGCATCAACACGTGCTTGGCGACTTAAAAGTAAGTTACGGCTCATTTGAGTAGCATTCGTAAGCTGAGCATCACGAGCGATATTCACGATACCGTTAAAAACGCCACGTGAGCTATCATCAAGAACACCCTTGTAAAGCTGATTGGCTTCACACTCTGGAACATTGTGACGAATGATACCGCGATTATCGGCGTGCATTGTGCCTTTTGTGGTGAACAAACCGAGCAAATCTGTCTCAGCGTGCTTACCATTGAGCTCAACATCCATGAAATGACGACTCAAAGCACCACCAGATGAAAAAACGGAGGAATTAAATTTAGCATCAGCAGCAAGGCGTGCGCGTAGCGCTGATACATTGACGGATTCTTCACTTTCATTCTGCAAGCGACTATAAGTCAGAACTGAGCGCTCCTGCAAAACGATATCAGTCATAATATTATTAATTTTTTTCACTTCGCCATCGCGATCAGCGCAAGTTTCGATAACAGTCGCTAAAGCCCCTTCTTCTAAATAGATGAGGTGACGAGAAAAATTAACTGCACTCTGCTCAGCGCTACTAAAGTTTAAGATGTGGATGGCAGTTTCGCTGTAAGCTCCCTTGGCCACTTTAATAAAGGCACCATCACGGAAAGAGCTCTTGTTAAGTGTTTCAAAGACATCCTCTTCTTCACTCACTTCGTATTCGAGTATGTTTTGAACATCGTGAGCTAAGTCACTATTGAGTGCTTGCGAAACTGGCACGACAGAAAAACCCTTGGGTAAATCTACAGGTAAATTAGAAAGTTCTTCAGAGAAAGATCCGTTAATAAATACGAGTTCAATACTTCCTTGTAAACGATGAGACGCCAAAACTTCGTCACTCACATTAACTTGCTGTGCAACTTGATAATCGAGTTCTAAAACGGCACGCAAAGGAGTGTATTTCCAACGCTCATTATGGCGACCTGGAAATTCTAACTCAGAAACTTTAGACGCATGGCTTTTGCGAAAGTCGCCAAGCCAAGTGCCCGCTTCTGAATCGATCAGTTCACGGTTGAGAAATTCTTTAGGTAATTGGGTCATATTCGCCTACTTGACTAACCAGTCATAACCTTTTTCTTCGACTTCCAAAGCGAGCTCAGGACCACCGCTTTTCACAATTCGACCTTCAGCCAAAACGTGAACGTAATCGGGTTTCACATAGTCGAGTAAACGCTGGTAGTGTGTCACTAAAATTGTCGAGCTATTTTTGCTGCGGAGAGTATTGATACCCTCAGCAACAATCTTCATGGAGTCAACATCGAGACCTGAATCCGTTTCATCCAATAATTTTAAACGAGGATTGAGGACTGCCATCTGTAAAATTTCGTTACGCTTTTTTTCGCCACCGGAGAAATCTACATTAACTGGGCGATCGAGGAAACCACGCTTGATTTTGAGGTCATCCATCTTTTCACGAACGAAGTCAACGAAAGCTGCGTCTTCCATCTCTGGAACACCTTGGTGACGGCAAATCGCATTAAAAGATGCTTTGAGGAAACCTAGATTAGAAACACCTGGAACTTCTACTGGGTACTGAAAACTAAGAAAAACACCTTCGCGTGCAATATCTTCTGGCTCCATATCCGTGAGGTCTTTTTCTTTGAAGTTTACTTCATAGCTAACCGTACCTTCAGTCACTTCGTAGTCAGGGTGACCAGCGATGATTTTTGATAAAGTACTTTTACCTGCACCATTGGGGCCCATAATTGCGTGAACTTCACCTTCATTCACTTCAAAATCTAAGCCTTTGAGAATAGTTTTATCCGCAACTTTCGCGTGTAAATTTTTAATTTTTAACATTCTAATTATCCTTTTTTAAATCTATCCAATGGAGTTTTCAAGTTTCATTTCTAAAAGCTTTACAGCTTCAACCGAGAACTCTAAAGGGAGCTCCTTGAAAACTTCTTTACAAAAACCATTTACTAGTAAGTGAATTGCTTCTTCCATGTCAATACCACGAGAGAGCAAGTAGAAAATTTGATCGGCACTAATTTTTGACGTCGAGGCTTCGTGCTCTAAAACAGCCGTATTATTCTGTACTTCTAAATACGGGAAGGTACTCGCACTACATTTGTCACCAACGAGCATCGAGTCACATTGCGAGTAGTTTCTTGCGCCTTCCGCACCAGGCATAATTTTCACTAACCCGCGGTAGCAGTTGCGCGAATCATCCGCAGAAATACCCTTGGAAATAATCGTCGATTTCGTATTCTTACCGATATGGATCATTTTTGTACCCGTATCAGCCTGCATCTTATTATTTGTAAGTGCCACTGAGTAGAATTCACCCGTGGAATTATCACCTTTAAGAATGACTGAAGGGTACTTCCAAGTAATTGCTGAGCCCGCTTCTACCTGTGTCCAAGAAATAAAGGAGTTGTCACCTTTGCAGATACCTCGCTTTGTTACGAAGTTATAAATACCACCCTTACCATCTTCGTCACCAGCGTACCAGTTCTGAACTGTGGAATACTTAACTGTGGCGTTTTCTTCCGCAATAATTTCAACCACAGCGGCGTGTAATTGATTTTCATCGCGCTGGGGAGCTGTGCAGCCCTCGAGATAATTCACGTAACTGCCCTCTTCGGCAATAATGAGTGTTCTTTCGAATTGGCCTGTTTCGGCAGCATTGATTCGGAAATATGTCGACAAATCCATGGGGCAAGTCACCCCTTTTGGAATATAGCAAAAGCTACCATCTGTAAATACCGCGGCATTAAGCGCAGCATAAAAATTATCGCCAACTGGAACAACGGAAGCCATATGTTTCTTGACGAGTTCGGGGTGATCCTTAATGGCTTCTGAAATAGAACAAAAGATCACACCGTGTTCGGCTAACTCTTCTTGGTGAGTTGTACCAACTGATACTGAGTCAAAAACCGCATCAACGGCAACGCCTGTTAAACGCTTCTGCTCGGAAAGCGGAATACCCAATTTTTCAAAAGTTTTCAATAGTTCGGGATCAACTTCGTCTAAACTCTCATGCGTTTCAGCCTGCTTTGGTGCTGAGTAATAAACGATATCTTGGAAGTCTATTTTTGGGTAGTCGAGGTCTGCCCATACAGGCTCAACCATTTTCTTCCAGCGTGCAAAAGCTTTGAGACGAAATTCGAGCATCCATTCGGGCTCTTCTTTACGTTCAGAAATAAGCTTAACCACATCTTCGTTTAAGCCTTTGGGTATAGAGTCAGTTTCAATATCGGTTACAAAACCAAATTTTTCCTGACTGAGGGCACTCGTAAAAACTTCATTTTCACTCATGACAAAATTCCTTCATTTGGGGCTGAGACTCTCTACCTTGTAAGAGATCCAAGACTGTCATCTCAGCAAAAAATTTTCTTAGCAGCTCATTGAGCCTAGTAATGGGGTCCACTATATTGCAGGTTGAAATCATATCACATTTACATGCATCGATGACGCAGTTTGCCAAAGAGATATCTCCAGAGATTGATTCAATAAGATCTAAGAGCTTAAGTTCACCCAAATTTTCTTGAATCAAGTAGCCTCCATGGGCTCCTTTGATTGATTTCAAAATACCCGCCGAAGCCATTTTCTGCATAGCTCGTGAGGTCACATCAAAAGGCGCACCATAAAGCTCGCATATCTCTTTCACTGTACTCATCTCGCCCTCATTCACATTTTTCATGTGCTGAAGAGCTATAATGGCATATTCAACTTTTTTATTCAGTTTAAACATAAGAGGTCCATTTTATATTTACGCCCGCATAATTACCACGAAAACATCTCGTGTCAATGCAAATACGTTTTTTTTAGCCGTATTTAAAATAAGCTCAACTTAGAGTACTTTTCAACAGTACTTAAGAAATACGGGCATTTTTATCTTATTTAAATTTTTTACGCTAGAGAAAAAGCGTTTTTTTGAGATTTTTTTCAGAGCAAAATCATTAGCTTCATCTGTTAACTGTAGTAGTCGATGAGCGTATAAATCATTAATATAAACAAAAAAAGGACCGTGAAATAAACCCACTGCACCACCCATGGCCTTTCTCCACTCTCTAGCAGTATACTCTTCATGTAATTATGGCATTACTCATGCCCACACCTAGATGTAAATATTTTTTCTTTTTAAAATTTTAAATCTTTATTGAGTAAAAACTATTTTGAATATATGAGCTTACAAATTGAAGATTTCATTAAACAGAACTGTCATCTAAGTAATTGTTAGCACAATTATATAACGAATCAGTTTATTGTTAGGAGACACCATGAAAAATTAGATTGTACTTGTTTGACTTTATTTCTCGCATAAAATTATACCCACAGAATTAAAAATACACCACAAACTTATAATCATACAATTATCATTTATTAGCGGTAGTAGTCGATGAGCGTATAAATCATTAATATAAACAAAAAAAGGACCGTGAAATAAACCCACTGCACCACCCATCGCCTTTCTCGGTGCTCTGGCAGTAGACTCTTCTTGTGATTTATGACATCACTCATGCTAACACCTGACTTTTCGTGCTTTTTTTTAAACATTAATTTTCAATCTCTTTGTCTTTAAAGGTGACTCGAGTAATATAGGGGCATTGAATTAATTTAAAACATCTTATTTTTTATGAAAAACTTAATTTACACTATTTCTGCGATTGTCGTCATTCTTATCGTCATCTCACCCAAGCTCTTTACCAGTAAAGATCAAATAACTACATATATAGAAACTGATCAAAACCTAGATGCGCCAAAAGCAAATGCCTCCGCCGCGCCAAGAGCCCCTTCTATGATGAGCCAAGCCAAAGCTGAAAACGGCGGACTTATTGCGCTCATCGCAAATACCCCCAAGTACACATGGTTCGTCAAAATCATCGGTCCATACCAAGCAGTTAAGAAACAAGTCGACAACCTCGACCTCGTCATTAAAACACTCGACCTCTCTCACGGTGATCACTTGCACTACGATATCCCCAAAGATTGGACCAAAAAGCAGGCTTCATCCATGCGCGTCGCAAGCTTTGATGCTCCAGGCGGTGTTGATATCTCATTCTCTAAACTCCCTGCAGGTCAAAGCCTCAATGCTAATGTCGTTCGTTGGAAAAAACAAATCGGACTCAGTGGTGATCCCACAGAAGAAGAGTTAAGCGAAGTCAAAGAAAACTGGCACCGCGTCATCCTCTTTAATGAAGACAGAAAAGACATGAAGGCACCTAAAGAAAGCAAATCCTCACAGAGCCCTCACTCTAGCTCAGCACCTTTCGCATCCGGAATGGCTGCCGTCGCTGATGACGCCAACTCCATCATGGCCGCTATCATTGAACGTCCTGACGCCACCTGGTTCCTAAAACTCATTGGCCCCGCTCAAGAAGTTCGCGTCCAAGCCGACAATATCATTACAGTTATAGGTGCTCATAGCTTCACTGCTGAAGGCAAACTCGAATATCCTGTCCCTACTGACTGGAAAGAAGTTCCATCATCTTCAAGCATGCGCATTGCCTCTTACAAAACTGGTAAAGTGGACATCAGCCTCATCAAATTAGGCCCAAAACAAAATATCGATGCCAATGTCTCCCGCTGGAAAGGTCAAATCGGGCTCGACACTCAAGTTAAAGTAGAAAATGAAATCAAGAGTTTCAACATCCAAGGTAACACGATCCACATCGTCAAACTGATCAACGATAACAAAAAAGTTGAAAAGGCTCCAGAAGCCCCCAAAGCACCAGTAGCCAAAAAAGTAAGTGAAAAAGAAGACTGTGCCAATTGCGAAAACTGCGCGAGTAAAGATCAACACAAAAGCAATGAGGCAAAACTCGAAACTCTCCAACTCAATCCTTCTGACAAATGGAAACAGCTTTCGGCTGCAGATGGCATGTCACTTGGAAAATACGAAATGAAGCTCAATGATTCAACTTATGGCTTAAGCATCACCCAGATGCAGGGCCCCATGCCCATGGAACGAGTTTATAATATGTGGTTCGATCAAATGGGTCTCAAAGGCCAAGATCCTAATGACTACATTGAAAAAGTAAAAAGTTCTGACAACAAAGATCTCGACTTAATTAAAATTAGTAATGACAAAGAAATTTTAATTTCAGCCTCATTCCAAGGAACGAGCAAAATATTTTTTAAAGTTCAAGGTCCTGCAAGCCAAGCAGAAGAAGCCCTATCAGAATTTAAGTCTTTGATCACTAGTGCGAGGTTCGAATAATGGAAAAAATTATTAAAAATTTAGCGTCGTTAAAAATAACCATTACGCTATTTTCTCTTTCAATGTTCCTCGTACTTGCAGGAACACTTGCTCAAATGGACGACGGTATTTGGACTGTTGTTGACGAAATCTTCCGCTCATACCTCACAAAAATCGAGCTCAAGCTCTTCTTCCCCCGAGCCTGGGACCTTGGCTTTCTCAGCAAGGCTTACATCTACATGCCTGGTGGTTTTTTAATTGGCGCCGGCCTTTTTATCAACCTCACCTCTGCTTACCTCGTTAAGTTCAAACTCGTCAAAAACAAAAAGCACCTTGCGATTGGCGCAATCTTCACGGTCATCTCCCTCATCTTCACCTTCGCCATTGTCAAAGGTTATTTCCACGAAGAAGTTTCTTCCACTGTGGGCGCCGCCTACATGCGAGTCGTCTACCGCTTAGCACAAGGCCTACTGCCCTCTCTGTTTATGTTCATTGCCTGCTGGTTCCTCTACGGACAGAAAAAAGCGGCCGTTGTCCTCATCCACTTCTCTGTCTTCTTACTTCTCATTGCAGAACTGGTCACTAAACTTGACGCCATAGAATCCACTATGGTGATTCCTGAAGGCCAAAGCACTTCTTACCTCGACAACAATATTGAGTACGAACTCGCCGTAATCGAAAAACTCGATGCCGATCAGAATAAAACGACAGCAATTCCCATGTCCATGTTCAATTCTGCGGGCGATAAGATCCAACATGAATCACTCCCCTTCACGATTGAAACGATAAAATTCTTCAAAAACTCCGAGATGAGCACCCAACCTTCTCCCACAGAAGGTGCCACCGCTGGTAACGGACTCACTCATCATATCTACGGCAGCGAAGTCAGCGATGGCCTCGGAAGTAGCAAAGACGTTCCAGCTGGCCTCTTTAAGTTCACATCAAATGACGGCAAAGATTTGGGCACACGCGCTTTCTCACTCTACTTCTACTCAAACTTCACAAGCCGTAATCTCCCTAACCGTTACGAAGAAATGGAAGTGGATGGCAAAAAATACCGCCTCATGCTCAGAAATAAGCGTTCCTACCTCAAAGGCGACAGCCAAAACACTGCAACGATCAGCCTTATTGATTTCAGTTTTGATCGCTATATGGGAACAAATACTCCAAGAAACTATTCGAGCCTCATTCGCCTCGAAGATCCAGAAAACGGCATCGATCGCGAAGTGAAAATTTGGATGAATAATCCGCTTCGTTTCGATGGAAAAACTTTTTATCAACAGAGTTTCAGCCAAGATGAATCCACAACCGTTCTTCAAGTCGTGCGTAATAGTGGCTGGATGCTACCTTACATCTCTTGTACAATGGCGGCAGTAGGCATGATGATTCACTTCCTACTCATTCTCGTCAAATTCCTCAAAGGCTTCTTTAATCGTGATTCTGCCCCTACAGGTTTCAAAGCATGGCAATTTGCGATCTCCGCACTTCTTATCTTTGGTCTGTTCATGACTTTATCGCGCAGCACAAAAACTAAAGAAGTTGATGAAACAAAAGAGTTCAACTACGAGAAGGCTGCCACCATACCTATGGTATACAAAGGCCGTACAAAACCCCTTCATACTGTAGCGCAGAACTTCCTCGTTTTCTTAAGCGAGAGCGCAACTTTTAAAGTCGAAGTCAAAGATGGCGATAAAGAAGTTGAAGAAAAATACAAAAAATTCGAAAGCCGCCCGCCGGTACAATTTTTCCTTGAAGTAATTTCAGCGAAACCGACTGCCTACGAACATCGCGTCTTCCGTATCACTCATCCTCAGTTGATTGAGAAACTCGGACTCGACCAAAAACGTCACCGCTTCCGTTATGCCCTCGTTGAATTCGCCGACAAAATCAAGGACCTACAAGGGGACATGGAAAAACTCCGCAACCTCAAAGCGGGCGAACGTGACTCCTATCAAACCGCTCTCGTGGACTTTGAGCAACGAATTCAAACTTTCCACCTCATGACCAATGCTTTCTCTACAAGCTTTTCCAACACGGCTCAGGGCATTAATCAATATCATGCCATGAACAAAAACATTCTGAAGTTCAATCCACCGCTCGTCATCAAAAACAGTGATAAAAACGATTGGGATACTCTCGCACACTCGATTTCCTCTAACCTCATGTTAGGAAAAGGTCTCAACGATAACACTGAACAACTCGCCGTTTCTCTCTACTATTTTTACGATGACAAGCACAAAGAATTCAACGAAGCCATCGACAAATTCTTAGAGATCAACAAAGAAATTCGCCAAACTCGCCTCACTGCGATTAAATCAGAACTCGAAGAGAGTAGAACGGAATTCACCAAGACTAAAGCGAATAATGAGCTCAGTAAAAATGAGAAAGATACGAAGCTAACTGAACTCAGCTCACAAGAACACCGCCTTGAAGGTGAGCTTCAAGTTTGGGAAACCGCTGAAAGCAAAACGAGTTTTGAAATCACTTTCAACAAAATCAATCCTTTTGGTCTCTATCACTGGTATGGCCTTGCATTTGTTCTCTGCGCCCTCTCGTGGCTCTTCCGTAAGCCTTGGATCAATCGCTGTAACTTGCATTTCCTCACCGTACTAGCTGCATTGCACACCTGGGGCCTCATTGCACGTGTATACATCTCTGACTACCCACCGATCACCAACCTCTACTCCACTGCCATTTTCATTGGCTGGATGATTGTTGTCTCGGCACTGATTATCGAAGCGCTCTTCAAGCGTGGCATCGGTAACATCATTGCGGCTGTTTGCGGCTTCCTCACACTAAATATTGCCAACGCTCTTTCTTTGGATGGCGACACAATGCAGATGATGCAGGCAGTTCTCGATACCAAATTCTTCCTCATGACTCACGTAATCACCATCAACATGGGTTATGCCGCAACTTACATCGCTGCCATGGCGGGGATTATTTCTTTGATTTACGCACTTTTCAAATCTGAAAAAGAAAACAAAGAATTATTCAAAATCCTCAATTCAACAATTTACGGAACGATTGCCTTCGCGATTTTCTTCAGCTTCATCGGCACGATTCTCGGTGGCCTTTGGGCGGACGACTCTTGGGGTCGCTTCTGGGGCTGGGATCCTAAGGAAAACGGTGCCTTACTCATCGTCATTTGGTGTGCCATTATCCTTCACGCTAAAATGGCTGGTATCGCTAGATCACGTGGCATCGCTTTGCTCTCAATCTTTGGCGGTGCGGTGACGACATGGTCATGGTTCGGCGTTAACCAACTCTCAATTGGTTTACACAGCTATGGCTTCACGAGTCAGGCAGCTTTCTATGTCATGCTTGCCGTTGTCACTTTCACAGGCCTCAGCCTTATCGGTTTACTCCCCTTTTTCCAATGGAATAAGGGTAAGAAAGCCTCTAAATCAAAATAACTTACTTTTTTAAGGTGATTGAGCACCAATTACTTTGACAAGTTTTTGTCTTGAGTAAGTTTAGGGAATACATTTTTAAAAACTGGAGATATATCTAATTGCGTTTAATTAACTCGCCGGGCTCAGACTCACTAGCTGGCAAAAAAGTTCGTTTACTCGATAGCAAAGGTCAAGAAGTTGCTATTGTTCCATTTTCTGTTGCCGTTACAAATGCGGACTCAGAAGGCCTTGACCTTGTAGAACTCGCCCCTGATGCAAAACCACCTGTTGTCCGTATCATGGACTATGGTAAATTCATTTACGAAAAGAAGAAGCAACAAAAAGATGCTCGTAAAAAGCAAATGAATAACAATCAGGTTAAAGAACTTAAATTTCACGTCAATATCCACGATCACGATTTCCAGACTAAGCTCAAGCACGCTAGCGAATTCGTTGCTAAAGGCTACAAGCTCAAGATCACTTTACAGTTTCGCGCTCGTGAAATGGCTCACCCAGAACTCGGTGATGCGCTCATGGAGAGAATCATTGAAACACTCGGTGAAACAGTCACGATTGAGGCTAAACCCAAGCTCATGGGACGTAACATGTCCATGCAATTATCACCGGGCTCAAAAAAAGCTTAATTTTTTAGAAATTAATGCTTGTGGATAAACAATTCCACACTACTTTACCGCTCAATTTTTCGGTCTGCATACGGCTGGCATCTGCCGTATCAGCCATTATTACGTATAACTCTAATATCAAGGAGAAAACGATGCCCAAACAAAAGACTCGCAAATGCGTTGCCAAACGTCTCAAGCAGACGGGAACTGGTAAATTCATTCGTTGTCGCGCAGGTAAGCGCCACATCCTCACTAAAAAATCTCCAAAGAGAAAGGCTAGACTCGGTACTTCTACAGTTCTTAAAGACTGTGAACTCAACGCTGTTAAAGCTGCCCTTCCCTACGGCCTCAAATAATTTAAGGAGATTTATAAATGAGATCAACTAATTCCCCAGCTTCAAGAGCTAGAAGAAAACGCATCCTTAAGGCTGCTAAAGGTTTTTACGGCTGTGCTTCAAAGCGTATCAGAAACGCTATGGACGCTGTCGACAAAGCAAATCAACACGCCTATGTAGGCCGTAAGCAAAAGAAACGTCAGTTCCGTCAACTCTGGACTGCGCGTATCAACGCTGCTTGCCGTCAACAGGACAGCAACTACTCAAGCTTCATCGACGGTCTTAAAAAGCTCAACATCGAGCTTAACAGAAAAGTCCTCGCTGACATGGCCATCAACGATCGCGCTGCTTTCAACGCACTCGTAGAACAAGCTAAAACTGCTGTAGCTAAGTAAGCTACATTCAAGTTTTATAAAAGGCGGGATTATTCCCGCCTTTTTTTATTTACCCATTAGGAGAACCGCACCTTGGAAAAAATTACCCTTCCGAAAATCAGCTCTATTCAGGGCACAGTAAAACTTCCTGGATCCAAGAGTATATCTAACCGTAGCCTACTCCTCGCTGCTCTCGGCGAAGGCCAAATCACTTTAGAGAACGTCCTTTCCAGTAATGATGTGGACCGCATGTTCGAAGCACTACAAACTCTCAACATCCCCTGCAGTCGCAATGTGGAAGAAAGAACTGTAGAACTCCAAGGCTGTGCAGGACCGCTCCCCAATGGCGACTTTAATCTCTATTTAGAAAACGCTGGTACAGCTGTCCGCAGCATGAGTGCCGCCATTTGCGCTAGTAAAGGCAACTACGTTATCGACGGTAACGCTCGCATGCGCGAACGCCCAATTAAAGATCTTGTTGATGCACTACAAAAGCTCAATATCGACATCTCTTACGAGTTCAACACTGATTGTCCCCCACTGAACATCAAAGCTAATGGCATCAAAGGTGGCGTAACAAGCGTTAACGGTTCTGTTTCTAGTCAATACATCACCGCCCTGCTTCTCGCCTCTCCTTTAGCCGAAGACACAGTAACTATCAACATCGATGGTGAGCTCACGTCTAAGCCTTACGTCGATATGACCATTGGCCTCATGAAAAAATTTGGCGTCGACGTTACCAACGACAATTACCAAACATTCACTGTTCCAGCTCCACAAAAATACATCAACCCCTGCAACTTCATTGTCGAAGGTGACGCTGGCTCAGCTTCCTACTTCCTAGGGGCAGCAGCGATAAACGGCCACGTTAAAGTCTACGGCTGCGGTAAAGATAGCATCCAGGGTGAATCTGGTTTTGCTGGCGTTATGGGCCAAATGGGCGCTGAAGTGACTTACGGCGATAACTTCATCGAAGTGAAATCTAATGGCACACTTAATGGTATCGACATCGATATGAACACCATGACAGACACAGGCATGACTCTCGCTGTTGTTGCGATGTTCGCAAAAGGAACTACAACTATTCGCAATATTGCCAACTGGCAGGTTAAAGAGACCGAGCGTATCACGGCTGTTGCAACAGAGCTCAAAAGAGCGGGTGCAAGTGTTGAAGAAGGACCTGACTACCTCGTCATCAATCCACCAGAAAAAATCTTAAACTGCGAAATCGAAACTTATGATGATCACCGTATGGCTATGGCATTTGCGATTCTCAGTCTCGGAACAGAGATCACCATCCTTGATCCTCTCTGCTGTAAAAAAACCTTCCCTGACTATTTCACTGTACGCGAAGGTCTAGTTAAATAACAAACTATAGACAGGCACGTATAATAGCTAAAGAGAGCCTTCTCTTTAGCTATTTTTTTGTTTTATTCGCCTGATCATTAATTTTTGATTTTTTTTACTTGCTTTTCTCTCTCAGAGGAAGTTTTTTGATTGTATAGCAATGAAAGGGTCTTTATTTTAAAGTAAACATTTAGCAAGAGATTTACTGTATGGAAGTGTCAAATAAAAATATTTTAGTGATTGATGATAATCCAGTCGTTCTAGAAATCCTAAAGGACTGTCTAAACAAAGAAGGCTACACAGTAAAAACAGCTGACGATGGTCTAGAAGCTGTTAATTTAGTGGAAGATTTCGTCCCTGCTGGAATCATTACTGATATCGTCATGCCCAATATGGAAGGTCTCGAAACCATTACCAAGATGCGCCAGCTCTTCCCCGAGGTTAAAATCATTGCCATCACAGGAAAAATTTATTCCTCTGGTTTTGACAACCTCGAAACAGCTAAAGTATTTGGAGCAGACGCGACAGTACGAAAACCCTTCTCATGTAAAGATGTAATTGACGAGCTCGATAAACTCCTTATCTAGAAGCCACTCAATAAATATTCATTAAGCCGCTTATCAACAAGCGGCTTTTTTAGGCCTCTAAGAGGCCGTGACGCCTTAAAATCTGCGGTTTAATATCGTTGCGCCCCAACTTATCCAAAGTCTTCGTAACAACATCATAAACCAAGGCGTAGTCATTGGTATCTTCAGAGATGTGACCGATATACAAATCTTTGAGTCCTGGGTGCATGAGACGCTCTAAAAGCTCCATGGCCTGCTCATTACTTAAATGACCATGACGACTCATGATTCGTTGAATTGTACGCCAGGGACGACCACAATTCATCAACATATCCTGATCGTAGTTACATTCTAAGATGAGAACTTCACTGCCCTGAACTTGATTAACAACGAGCTCAGTCACACTCCCCAAGTCAGTTAGAACAGAAATTTTGCGACCTTCGCATTCGACTTTGTAAGCCACCGTATTCACCGCATCATGTGGAACTGAAAAAGGCTGAAAACACATTCCGTCTAAAAAGATCTCTTGACCATTTTCAAAAATCACACATTTTTTGCCCATGCGGTTTTTTTGCTTGAGCATAAGAGCCGTATCGTGATTTGCGTAAACCGCAATATCCAATTTATCGGCACAGATTCGAACACCAGAGGCGTGGTCAGCGTGTTCATGAGTGACAAATATACCTTTGAGTTTCCCCAAATCTTTGCCAAGAGCCTTCATTTTTTCACAGAGTTTCTTAAAACTTAAGCCACAATCAATGATGTAGGCCGAAGTATCATTCTCGATAAGCGTACAGTTACCTTTTGAGCCACTGGCCAAAGACGTCAGTTCAAACATTTACTTACGACGATGACGAGCTAAGAATTTTTCGAGGCGATCAAAGGCGCGTTGTAAATCCTCTTCATAAGGCAAGAATACCACGCGGAAAGCTGCAGAACGTTCGTAGTTGAAACCCGAACCATGTACCAAAAGCACGTGCTCTTCTTCTAAGAATCGCAAAACAAAATCTTCATCATTAGAGAACTTATAAATATCTAAGTCAATTTCGGCAAACAAGTAAAGAGCCCCTCCAGCATTTACAGCTGAAACCCCCTCGATAGCATTGAGCCTTTTGTGGCAGAGGTCACGCTGCCTCTTCAAACGACCCCCACCTGAACAAAGGTCAAAAATAGATTGATATCCGCCAAGTGCCGTTTGTACGGCCCACTGAGCTGGAACATTTGAACACAGGCGCATGGAAGCCAATAAATCTAAACCTTCGAGATAGGATTCCGCCATATCAACTGCACCCGTTAAATACATCCAACCGCAGCGGAAACCGCAAGCACGATAGGATTTTGACAGGCCATTGAAACTGACGATGAGGATATCTTCGGCAAGCGTTGCCATAGGAATAAATTCATTCTCATCATAGAGAACTTTCGAATAAATTTCATCTGAAAAAATGATCAAGTTATGTCTTCTAGCAATGTCAACGATGCCTTCTAGTATCTCGCGAGAATAAACCGCACCCGTTGGATTATTAGGGTTAATCACCACAAGTCCACGAGTCTTACTCGTAACACTTGCTTCCATCGCTTCCAGATTGGGCATCCAATCATTTTTAGAATCACAGGGATAATAAACCGGCTGACCACCAGAAATTTTCACTGCAGCACTCCACAAAGGGTAATCGGGTGAAGGCAATAAAACTTCATCATCAAGGTTAAGTAAACCTTCCATAGCCATGAGAATGAGTTCACTCACACCATTTCCTAAATACACGCGATCAATATCGAGTCCTTTTACGCCTTGGTTTTGTGTATCCACAACAATGGCTTCACGCGCCGAATAAATCCCCTTCGACGCACAATAGGCGGCCGATTTTTCAAGGTTGCGGATCAAAGCCATATTCATTGTATCTGGAACTTTGAATCCGAAAACACCTGGGTTGCCAATATTGAGTTCAAGAACGTTGACGCCATCTAAGCGAAGGCGCTCAGAGGCTTTCGCAACACGTCCGCGAATCTCATATTTAACTGACTCTAAATGAGAGGATTTACCGATTTTCTTCATAATTAACCTTTTTCAGAAAGTACGTAGTCATTCCCTGATTTGTAGTTTATAGCTCCGGGATGGGAACGAGTACTACCACTTTCTTGTATCACTTGATTAGCTTTTTGCCTTGCACCTATATATGAATTTTCGATATTTTCCACTTTAGTTGCCAATTCGGGTTCATATAAATCCTCTGGCTTCACCATATGTAGACTTTGAGTTGGGAAGGCAAAAGAGACACCAAGGCGATTGGCCAAGCGAATGATATCTAAAAATAAACGCTGACGTTCACGTAGCTCAATTGCCCAATCACTCACGTCGAGGAAGCAGTACAAAAGAATATCTAGGGAGGAAGAATTAAACTGATTTAGGTACACGTGATAATAATCTTTGCGTGTGGTCGGATGATTGCGAATCACTTCGCGTACCCCCTCACAAAAAGCTTCAATCTTTTCTGGCGGCGTATCATAAGTAATGCTTAAAACTGTTTTAATGCGGCGGTAAGAACGACGACCAAAGTTATCCACATTAGCACGAATCAAATTCGCATTGGGCACATTCACTAAGGAACAGTAGAAAGTACGCACTCGAGTCGAACGCAAGCCAATCGATTCCACCGTGCCCTCAACATTATTAATCACCACCCAGTCGCCCACTTCAAAGGGACGGTCAAAGAGCAAAGTAATCGAGCCGAAAACGTTCTCTACAGTATCTTTTGCGGCGAGCGCAAGAGCCACACCACCGATACCTAAACCGGCAATAATACTGGTAACATTGACCCCCATATTGCTAGCGACAAAAGAGAAGCCCACAAAAAACAAAATAAAGCGAAAAACTTTATGCACCATGGGGATGAGTACGTCATCAACTTTCGTCTGAGTTCCCTGCGCCTTATCATAAAAAACATTCATGACTAAATCGAGAACCTTCGAAAGCACCATAATGCCTGCAATCAGCGCTATAATAAAGGCAACTTTACGGCTCTTCAGGAGAATATCGGAAGGTTCCGCCACATAGGGAATCAATAAGTAAAATGAAATCGCCATCGAGAAAACACCCAAGAACTTATTACTCTTCTTACTGGAAATGACTTTGCCATGACGCTCAAATTTCCTGACAATTGTACGGCGAAGAATCTTAGTCAGAATCCATTGCAAGGCAAAGCCGAAGAATAACACAACGACGATATAGAGCCACTGCATTTTGCGCAGCATCAAAACAACTCCGCTCAATTCATCGGGAAGAACTTCACTCAAATCATTGATATTTTCTTGACCAAAATGATCGCGAATCAAATTCTTTGAGGTGGAGGAAGTTATCAGCCAATCACCACGATCGAGTACGAAGTTGATTTCACCTAAATCTGTATTGTAAGTTCGCAAGACATCGACTTCATAGGAATCCGCCTGCAAAGTATCTAAAGGATTCGCCTGCATAAATACAGCAAAATTTTCTAGAGCAAACGCCGACGACTCGGGCAATTTGCCTTCTAGGTACTGAAAATTTTCTTTACCGCGAATAATGCAGGAGAGTGATTCACTATAGTTTTTGGCTAAAATACTTTCTAAATAATACTCAATCGTCTTCTCTGGGCTCGAAAACTTGAAAGCCGCCTGATAAATATCGTCAAAATGGCGCGTTGCGGAAGGCGCAAACTTCCAGCCGCTCTCTGTTTCCAACATGTAAATAGCTGCTTCGTTGATGGGATAGTAAACAACTGGTCCTTCAACCATTGCCTCGATCTCATGCAACTGAATGCGCTTGAGCACCTGAGAAAACTTCTGTAAATCTAAATCAGCTTTGGGTTCCATAAAGAAACGATCGACCTGATCTCTCTGAGCCCCGGAATCAATTATTGTTACTAAGGAATCTAAAGCGCGATCCGAAGCATGCTCCGCACTCAGAATAAAACTGAAGCAAAGCGTAAGTAAAGTAAAAAATTTCATACATTCTCCTAAAAAATTACTTCAAAAATAACTCATAAGGAGCAAAGAGCCACAAGAGCTCGCAAAGACTTCGCCAATTTATTTAAGTTTATTAGACTTAGGCAAGCTAAAATTCATCACCTTACTTGACTAGAGTCTCCAACCCACACCCATACTGGGACCACCACCGACACGAATCTTACCATCTCTAAAGTAAAGATGAGTCCCCAAACCAAAACTTGTTTTTGGGTAGCGTTTATTGTATCTCGGGTGTTTATAAGGAACTGGACGCATGTAAGCACGGCGGTAAACATAAGGATATGCATAGTTATAACGATGGTAGTTATTACTATTATAGATCTCGACTTTCGTATCTTTTTTATCTTGCTTGAATAAACGCGCCACCAAATCAACCGGATCTTCTTGCGCTGCACTCGAACTCTGATTCAAGACATTGCCTTGACGATCTATTTTATCCCACATCTGACCATTTTTCACAAAAGCCACTCCCGAATCAGTAAACTCTGTCGCATCTTCGTATTCTGCACTTATGATCAACTGCCCTGCATTATCCATAAAACCATAGAGCCCATTTTTCTTAAAGCGCATCATTCCACCCTTGGGAGCATCAATCTTTTCTGCAAAGGGCTGAGTGACAATTGAGGGCGTTTGATCAATAATTCCCCAGCCCTTATCGGTTTTAAAGGCTAGAAAACTTTCATTAATTTTATAAACGAGGCTAAAACCCGAGCTTAAGACAAATTGTCCTTTATCATCCGAGGCATACCATAAATCACCCTTTTTTAAAAGGTAAAGTTTATCGCCAAATTTTTTAATACTTTGGTACTGTGCGGGAAAGACCAAAAGCCCTTGGGCATTATCGACCATGCCCATTTGCTTCTTAACTTTAAAATACGTACGTCCGCCCAAAGATTTGGGCTCTTCCTCGGCTTGAGGTTCTAAGATTAAGATGCCCTTATCATTGATGAAACCCCAGCCGTTTTCATTTCTCACCGCCGCTAGCTTCCTTACAAAAGAACGAACTTCAAGAAACTGCTCTTCCACGACAAGCTTATCTTTATCATCCTTAAAACCCCAAAGTTTTTCTCCACGGAAAGGCTCTAAAGCAAAACCTGACAAGCACATCAAACAAGCACTTAGTAAACTAATTTTTTGAAAAAACATAAACTCTCTCATTTGTCTTTAAATAAACTTAGAGCCATTCTCCAAATAAACAAAATTTATCGATCAGAGCTCCCAAGACCTTCACAAATATTTCCCCTCTTCTCATCCGCCCATACGGCAGTATCGCCCGTGTGGCAGCACCTGCCCTTTATCCGCCCGTGCGGCAACACCTCCCCGCCGGAGTGAGGCGATTCATCATCCCACATCTCCAAAACACAAAAAAGCCCGTCCATCAAATGAACGGGCTCTTAAATCTTTAGCTTAAACTCTAGAGTTTTTCAGCGATGTAGGCTTCTAATTTCTCTAAGTCCGCCGCAAAACCGCGGATACCTTGAGCAAGTTTTTCTACTGCCATTGCATCTGAGTTATGCATCCAACGGAAAGATTTTTCGTCGAGTTCAATCTTTTCATTTTCACATTTATCTACTGCGGTTTCTTCAGAGAGGTGAGTAGGCAAATCTTCGTTGCGCTCTTCGAGTTCTTTAAGAAGCTTTGGTGCAATTGTCAATAAATCGCACCCCGCTAAAGCCATCACTTCATCAGCTGTACGGAATGATGCACCCATCACTACTGTCTCGTAGCCAAATTTTTTGTAGTAATTATAAATATTACGTACAGAGATCACACCAGGATCTTCTTCAGGACCATATTCCAAACCCGTATCCTTCATGTACCAATCGCGAATACGACCAACAAAAGGAGAGATGAGGTAAACGCCAGCTTCAGCACAAGCCACGGCCTGAGCAAAACTAAAGAGTAAAGTCATGTTGCAACGAATGCCTTCTTTACGAAGAACTTCTGCAGCTTTTACGCCTTCCCAAGTGGACGCAATTTTAATCAAAATACGATCTTTAGAAATGCCCGCCTCTTCATAGAGAGCAATGAGTTCACGTGCTTTATCCACTGTACCCTGCATATCGTAAGATAATCTTGCATCAACTTCAGTTGAAACATAACGAGGAACGATTTTCAAAATCTCGAGGCCAAAATTCACTGAGAGCTTGTCCATTGCTAAATCAAGCTGAACAGCTTTATCACTTGATTTCCCTTTGCCGTAAGCAATTGCATCATCAACTAATGATGCGTACTGAGGCATCTGTGAAGCGGCATAAATTAAAGAAGGGTTGGTCGTCGCATCTGTCGGCAAGTAAGTTTTCATTGCCTCGAAGTCACCTGTATCGGCTACCACAGTTGTTTTTGATTTTAAGCTGTCTAAAACACTCATGTTGTTTTCCTATTTCTTTTTTAGTTTAATCTAACAAATTCATAGACTCATTCTGATGAGAATAAAGTCATTTACAAGACTGATCGATGCTTGAATATGCTTTATTTGCATAATTTTAAAAATGCACTAATCAAATTTTAACATATTTTATAACATTAAATGTAACTTCCCAAAATTCAAGGAGTCATTTATTCCTTTTCTTCAAGGCCGAAATAAAGTAATTCCAAAGGACTTAAGGCTTGAATTTGATGACTTTCCCCTGCCTCAATCCAAATCGCATCATTGCATTTAATTTCAAAGACTTCACCATCGACCTCCATTTCTCCTTCACCCTTTAACACGAAAAAAACTTCGTGCATATCCTCATGAACGTGAGCCTCAACTTTTTGCCCCACTTCAAAAAAAGCACGAGAGAAATTAGTTAAGAAAGGAATATCGCCTTTCTCCAGAAAGCGCTGACGTTTCACATCGCATTTATGAGCCACATTCTTAAGCGCTAATTGATCAAAATTTTCAACTTTCATAAACCCTTTACTTCCTCGAATTAAACATCTTCATAAAATGCATGATCAAAAGTCTTTTTAAACTCACAGAAGATCCACGCAGAAGCACTTTTATTGATAAATAAGGTACTTTCTTCTCATTTTATATGAGCACAGTTTCAATCAGCTCGCCATAGATTTCTTCTCAAGAAGAAAAACTATGACCCGCTCTCTAGATTTTCTTGTTGAAAATAAGCACTTTTGCAGTCTATTTCTGTGCTTTTATTATTAATTAAATCCAAGGTACACATCATGGCTTATACAGTAGACACAGTTGTTGACGAAATCACTGAAAAAATGGATAAGGCAATTGCCCACTTCCAATCTCAAATTGATGCTTATAGCACGGGTAAAGCGACTCCCGCCCTCGTTCAAGATATCATGGTTGATGCTTACGGCACAAAAATGCGCCTTAAAGAAACAGCCGGCATCAGTACTCCTGATGCTCGTACAATCGCTATCCAGCCCTACGATGCAACAATTCTTCCCGATATCGAAAAAGCTCTGATGATGGCGAACATCGGTATCACTCCAATGAATGACGGCCAGCTCATTCGCCTCCCTATTCCTGAACTTACTGAAGATCGTCGTAAAGACATGGTTAAAGACCTCAAGGGTAAAGGTGAAGAACACAAGATCAACATCCGTAATATCCGTCGCGAGGGTAATGATTACCTCAAAAAAGCTCTCAAGGACCACGAGCTTTCTGAAGACCACCAAAAGGGTCTCGTAACTGACATCCAAGATCTCACTAACAAAAAGATCGATGAAATCGCTTCATTGAGCGCTGCCAAAGAAAAGGATTTAATGACCGTTTAAGTCATTTGAAAATAATGAGAAAACTTTCCTTCCATAACACCATGTCTCGTGAAGCCGAGCCATTCACTCCCATCAATGAGGGTGAAGCTAGGCTCTACACATGTGGCCCTACTGTTTACAACTATGCTCATATTGGCAATTTCCGTGCCTATGTTTTCGAAGACCTTTTGCGTCGAGTTCTCAAGCTCAACGATTATAAAGTCACTCAAGTCATGAACTTAACTGACGTCGATGACAAAACGATTCGCGACTCTCAGAAAGCTGGCATGAGTCTTAATGACTTCACTGCGATCTACAAAAAAGCTTTTTTCGAAGACTTAGAAAAACTCAACGTCGAACCTGCGGAACACTACCCCGCGGCTACGGATCACATCCCTCAGATGATTGATATGATCCAGACTCTCGTCGACAAGGGCTACGCTTACTTAGCTGATGACAAATGCGTCTACTACTCAATCGATAAGTTCGAACACTATGGCTGCCTCGCAAAAATTGACCGTGACAATCAAATGTCTGGTACTCGAGTCAAAACAGATGAGTACGAAAAAGAGTCCGTCTCTGACTTCGCTCTCTGGAAAGCTTGGGATAAAGCTGATGGTGACGTCAAATGGGATAGCCCTTGGGGCGAAGGCCGTCCAGGCTGGCACATTGAATGCTCGGCCATGGCCAAAGCAACTCTCGGCGATCACTTCGACATGCACACGGGTGGCGTTGACAATATGTTCCCTCACCACGAAGATGAAATCGCTCAGAGTGAAGCTGCTAATGGTTGCAAATATGTGAATTACTGGATGCACTGTGCACATTTGCGTATCAACAATGCAAAAATGTCAAAATCTCTCGGCAACTTCTACACCCTCGCTCAACTCACGGAAAAAGGTTGGGCTGGAGCAGAAGTTCGTTATATGCTTTTAGCCACTCATTACCGCGCTGGTTTAAACTTTGTTGTGGAAACTGGAGCTGAGAAATCTGAGAGCTTAAGCAATGCGAGAGCCGCAATCACCCGTTTGCAGAACTTTATCGAGCGCATCAAGGACAAAGCCGATGGTGAACTCAGCTCTGAACTCTCGGAACTCTGTGCTAAAGCACAAGATGAATTCCTCGATTCACTCAATGACGACCTCAATATCTCAGGTGCACTCGGTAAAATGTTTGACTTCATCCGCGAAGGCAACCGCATCCTCGATTCTAATGAAACTGTGAATCAAGAGGCTTTACTCAACACCCTCAAATATTTCAACCGTATTCTCGATGTCATGAAATTTGACCTTGACAATGATGTTCCCGCCGAGATTTTAGCTCTCGCAGAAGAACGCCAACAAGCACGCGCCGACAAAAACTGGGGCCGCTCCGACGAGATACGCGATCAGTTAAAAGCTCAAGGATGGGTCATCGAAGACACTCCCGCTGGGCCAAAAGTTAAAAAAGGATAATTTATGAAAGTTTTAGTAATTGGCGGCGGTGGTCGCGAACACGCTATTGCATGGAAAATGACTCAGGACCCAGAAGTCACTAAAGTCTACTGCGCACCTGGCAATCCAGGCATGAAAGACATCGAATGCATCGACATTTCAGATCACAACGAACTTGCGAACTTCGCAAAAGAAAATGATATCGCCCTCACAATGGTCGGCCCCGAGGTACCCCTCTGCGAAGGCATCGTCAATATTTTCCGCGACAAAGGTCTTGACGTTTTTGGTCCAGACAAAGACGCAGCTCAACTCGAAGGTTCAAAAACTTACGCCAATATTTTTATGGATAAGTACGAGATCCCAACGGCAGCTAGCGGCACTTTCGACAACGAAGCCGACGCACTTACTTACCTCGAAGCGCAAGGCGCTCCGATTGTGATTAAAGCTGATGGCCTTGCTGCTGGTAAAGGCGTGACGGTTGCCGACACAATGGAACAAGCTGTTGCGGCTGTGAAAGATTGCTTCGATGGCGCATTTGGCTCTGCTGGTGCTCGCGTTGTTATTGAAGAATGTCTCGTCGGTGAAGAAGCTTCAATCTTTGCTTTCCTCGATGGTGAAACGATTAAATTTGTGGCTTCTGCACAAGACCACAAGCGTGCTTACGAAGGCGACAAAGGTCCAAACACTGGCGGCATGGGTACTTATTCTCCGGCACCAGTTGTTGATGCCGAAATGGAACAGTTCATCAAAGACGAAGTCCTCACGAAATTCCTCAAAGGTGTTCAAGCAGAAGGCCTCGACTTCCGTGGCATCGTTTTCATCGGTCTCATGATTGACGAAGATGGCCCTAAGGTTCTCGAGTTCAATGTACGTTTCGGCGATCCCGAAACACAATCTGTGCTTATCCGCATGGAAAGCAGCCTCGCTGACGCCCTACTCAAAACAGCTCAAGGCAAACTCGCTGAAGTTGATATGAAATTCTCTGACGATCAAGCACTTTGTGTGGTAATGGCTTCTGGTGGTTACCCTGCTTCTTATGAGAAAGGTCACGAAATCACTGGTATCGAAGCCGCTGAAGAAAACGGCGCTATGGTTTTCCACGCTGGTACATCTTTAAAAGATGGCAAGCTCGTCAATACTGGCGGTCGTGTTCTCGGTATCACAGCTCGTGCTGCTGATATTGTCACAGCTCGTGAAAAAGCTTATGAAGCGACAAAGAAAATTAGTTGGAAAGACGCTTTCTACCGCAATGATATTGCTTGGCGCGCACTCGAACGCCTCAAGTAAAAGGATATAAACCAATGCAAAAAATCACTTTTGCGTTCTTCGCAATCTTTTGTTTTGGTTTTTTCCAATCCGCTCGGGGGCAAGAACCCCGAGCGATCATCTTATTTACCGTCGAAAATTTCGGAATTGGTGATCTCGACCAAGATCGCATTCTTCTCCCGAACCTCTCTGAACTTAAAGATCAGTCTGCTCGTTACACATCTTTCTATTCCACTTCAGCGCGACGCCAAACGGCTTTCCTCTCCATGTACACAGGTCAGGATAGCGGCCAACTTGCCCTACGACATAAAAGCAAAACTCTCCCTACACTTCCCGAAGCGACCCTCACTCTAGCTGGCGAGCTCAAAAAACTGGGTTATCAAACTAATTTTGTCGGCACTTGGCCCTATGGCGCTAACGAGAATTATACACCTGTTAAAATGGGCTTCGAATTTTTTAGTGGCCAATTGAGTCAGAGTCCCTCACAAGATCACCGCTTCCCAAAATCTGTGCTGATTTCCAATGAACTCATTGAGCTCGAAAACCCCGACATCCCCGCCCACTACACTTTCCCTCCTGGCACCGATATTGATAATCCCAGTTCTTATAAGGCGTTTAGAGGCCAAACTTATGCGCCCGAACTCTTACACGAGACCACCCTCAATTTCATCCAGAAAAAACTAGAAGACAAGAACAAGTTCTTCCTACACTATGCCCATACAGGGCTTCAGCCCGGACTCAATGCTAAGGAAGATGACTACAAAAACTTCCTCGGCAAGATCCCCGACATTCCCTACTCAGGCCAGAAAGGCTTTTTGCCCCTGTACGCACCTCGCGCCAATCAACTCGCACTGATGCAAGAAATCGACCGTCACTTAGGTGAAATTGTTACCTTGCTCAAAAGCCAAGAAATCTTTGAGCAAACACTCTTTATTTTTACTTCCCCCAACGCTCTTTCTGATGCCGGTGGACGCGACATCAACTTTTTTAATTCTCTTCAAGAACAACGGGGCATGAGAGGCACGTACTACGAAGGTGGTTTACTTGTCCCTTTTTTAGCGCACTGGCCAAAAATTTTGACTCCAAAAAGTAAGAATGAAGACCTCAGTTCTCAAGCTAGTATTTTCAATAGCATTCTCTCCATTGCAAAAAATGAAAACAAGCCCGTATTCCTTCCCAAAAATGAACTTTATTGGGAAGACCAAAGCTATCGCGCTATTCGCAAAGGTCCTTTGAAACTCATTCAAAAACAATCTTTGCTAACCCCCTCTTCCCTACAACTTTTTGATCTAAGTACTGATCCAAAAGAAGAAAAAAATATTGCCGAAGAAAAAGCAGAAGAAGCCAAAGCTTTACTCCAGTCTGCCGATGCCCGACACACAGTACATCCAAATGCCCCCTCGCTCTTCGACCCTAAAGTCGAAGCTCCTGCAGCGGAATAAGAAACTAGCCAAGCTGCTTTTTTATAAGCTCCTGACATTGCTTAGGGTGACTCATGGCAATTAAATGACCCGCACTCAATTTTTCACAGCCCACTTGAGGACAGTTAATAACGAGATCCTGAGTACCGTGAATTCTAATGAGTTTATCAGGTAGACTTAAATAGCCCTCCCAAGAGGCAATGAGTTTACACATAGCTTTAATAAATTTTGGATCGCTCTCAGAAAACATATTCAATAAGCTATTGTCGTATTTCCCCGTCAACAACTGAATTAATTTTACTGGAGCGTAATCACTGAGAGCACTCAATTTGAGCAAGAGACTATTAATTTCAGATAGATCAATTGCGCTGCCTAAAAGAATCACTTTCGGATTATTTAATAACTTATCAATTTCAATGGCAATAATTCCGCCGAGAGAGGAGCCTCCCACCAGATCAGAAGATCGTATGTCATTCTCTTCGATAATTCTCTTCGCAACTTCACTCAAACTTGCCTCATTGTGAAATCGAGGCCAATCTAAAAAAGTGTATCTACCAGGCTGTTCCCAGTCCTTATACATTTCTCGATTGGCACCCATTCCTGGCAAGAGATAAATCATCTTTACCTAAGCTCGAGGAACTACTCTTTAGCTTGCGCTGCCTCAGTAAATACTTCGACTGCTTTCAAAAAGCGTTCGGCGTACTTGCTCTGATTCTCTTCCGATTCTGCTTGAAGCTCAACAAAGAGACGCAGACTATTGGTCCAAAGCAGTTGTTTGGCACGTTTTGAGTTCACTGGTGGAAGTTTCTCTTCATCATCAGCCGAGCTTGCAGTCATCGCAAATGCCAAGCCTTTGATCGCATTCTTTAAATCAAAGTCCGCTTCTTCTTCGTACTGAACTGGCTGGCGAGAAAGTTTTTCCATCTCCTGGCAAGCACGGTTAATGCGATTAACGCGCTTCTCTGCAGGGCTAAATTGTTTAAGGTCAACTGAGAACTCACAATTCCCCGCTAAAACATCTTTGAGGAGCTGCACATACTTATCATCCGCTTCTTCATATTTTTGACCTTTGAAGTCGGCTAATTTCTCATCGATCATGGCATAGAGTTTATCGTCTTCTTTGCGATGGCCGCGATTGAAGTCCGATAAAGTTATACGATTAAAATGAACGAATGATTCAGCTGAACGAACGCCCTCTTTTTCACTGAGTTCCTTCGCTAATTCAAAAGCCTGATCAATAAAAGCTTTGCGTTCCGCATCCGCTTTATCTAAACCTTCGTGCAAACGATTTTTCTGAGCATTCACCACTTCAAACACGGCGTTGCAGGAAGTATTAAACTTATCCCATAAAGCCTTCTCGGCCTTATAACCCGCAAATCCGATTTCTTTCCATTTAGTGCGTAAATCGAGAACCGTTTGACGCGCATTCGTCGCTTTATCTAAATTCTCTGCGAGTTGAGTCGCTTGCTCGAGGAGCTGAGTCTTAGTTTCTTCAGCTTTCTCCATGATTTTATGCGCTTCATCATAAAACGCCTGACTCTTGCCATTAAACTCTTGCCAAACTTGATCGGCATACTCACGGCGAACCGGACCTGATTCCTTCCAACGCTTCTGTAGATCTTTGACCTTCTTCATCGTTTCGCTCATATTTGTCCACTCTTTAAGAGTTTCATTGAGCTCTTCAATCAAAGTCTTTTTTACTTCGAGATTTGCATCGCGACGCTTGTCTTCTTCTTCGTTAAACTCTTTCCATTTTGCGAAAGTCGCATCAGCTAAAGTTTCGAATTCAGTTTTGATTTTTGCGAAGCGGCTCTTGGGCAAAGGACGTAGGGCTTGCCATTGCTGACGGAAATCTTTTAACTTATTAAAAAGCTTACCATCTGCTGGAAGACTTAACCATTCACGAGCTTGATCAAATAAATCTTCAACCTTACTCTCGTTATCCATCTCTAAAAATGCATCACCCTCGTGCGACTCTTCGACGAGTTTGTAATACCTATCTTCAGCTTTGCGCAAGACATCGGAAATTGTTCTTTTATCACTTAAGTTCTTACTCAATTCCAAGACTTCTTTACGTGCGGATTTGACGCGATCCGTATTAGATTTAGACGCCTCATCCATTTCTTCGATACGTTTAATCAACTCATCAATTCGAGCTCGCTGCTCAGTTTCAGCTTCGGCCGCCTGATCACAAAAAACCTGATAATCATTTAAAACTTTGTTATAGCTATCGGTAGCTTCATGACTTGCGTAAGCCGCAATCTTTTTCCATTCCTCCTTGAGGTGATGAAGCTTTGATGGAAGAACTTTTTTCGATTCATACCAATCCTGTAACTTACCCATCACAGCTTCGATATTTTGACCCGCATGCTCTTTATCTTTCTCTGCTTGAGCTAATTTCTGTAAAGCCATTGTTACTTGCTTAGCGGCTTCATTCCATTGATGCTTCCACTCCTTATTGAGCTCAGAATCATCTAAATCAGTGAGGGCATTCCACTCTTCTTGAAGAGCATCCAAGACCTCAAAGCTCTCAATCTCTTCTGCGAGTTTCGCAATAAGTACTTCGCGTTGCGATACAGCCTCTTGCTGAGCTTTTTCTTGCTCAAGTCTCGCCGCATTTTCTTGGCGCCAAACTTCTAAGCCTGCTGAACATGCCTGATAATGTTTGTCGAATTGTTTACATAACTCTTCATCAGATACTGCGAGCTGTTCCCAAGTTTTGCAGTTTGCTTCAAATTCACTTTCCAAATCTTCCCATTTACCCAACATCTCCATCGCATGAAGAGATTTGATCACATTCTTGGCTTTATGCGTCGAATGATCGAAATTATCTTTAACTGCCTCAACTTTATCGGGGAACTTTTCTCTTAAATGACGTTTGGCATAGTTGCGAACATTACCAATCAGCGCATGCTGCGCTACATACTCGAGCTCAGTTTTAGCTTCTAAGCGCTCTACAGCCAAGCGGCCGAGCTTGGCGTTTTCAACACAAGCAGCGTGCTTGAGGTTTTCTTGATCGGAAATTAAAGCCAGAGATTGCTCTGCCCAAGGTTCACCATGACAAGCACGAATGAGTTTCAATCTTTCTTTATCAGTCAAATCGCCTAAAAAGTCCGCATCACATTCTGTCTGACGACCTTTGATCAGGTCATCAAAAGTGAGTTCTTTTAATCTTTGCTTCGCAAGCTTTTTGGCTAAATCTGTGGACTTCTCAGAAATGGTTTTTAAACTATCTTTATCGGTGTAAGAGTTGATTGCATTGCGCACGGCAAGCTCATCTTCTTGCTTAGCTAAGCTCTCTAAAATAAATTCAACATCCGACATTTTTTCCGCGACGGAATGATGTGATTGACTCGGCGTGATAACGCTCTCTTTCTTGCGTAAAAAATCAAAAATCCCCATAAACAAATCCTGTATATAGAATAAAAAAAACCGCCCTAAAAGAATTTAGGCCGGAATAAAAAAATAAAAAAAACTACTTCTTAGCGCGTGCTTTATACGAGCAGAGGTATTTGGCGGCAGCTGCCGGAGTTTTACTTCCCAAAAGTTTTTCAACTTTTTTCGGGTAGCGTACAAAACTCGCCAAATGCTGAAGCAAAGGCATGTGAGCTACTGGTGCAAAAGAGGGAATCGAAATCAAGAAAATAATTGAAACCTCATCTCCTTCTTCGTTAAATTTAATCGGCTCATCTAAAACGCCCACTGCTAGACCCAAACGCGTCACGTCTCTCGAACGAGCGTGAGGAACAGCCACACCACCGCCAATAGCTGTGGTGATTTGAGCTTCGCGTTTGAGAACGCGGTTATTGAATGTTTCGGCATCAGTCACAATCCCACTATCAACTAGAGGCTGCATCGTTTCGCGAATAGCCTCTTTGTAGCAAGTTGTGCTGAGATTAAGAACGCAGTGACCTGCGGGTAAAAGTCGTGTTAAATCCATTTTAGTTTTCCCAGTTATACACGCTTAAATAAAGATAGACTTGGCAAGTGGGGCACACGGGTTCTTCTTTACCTGAATTCATGCGATTAAGTGTCCCCTGAGGAATTACCATATTGCATGCTCTACAACGACCGTCCACTTCTTTTGTTATACCCACACCATTTTTTCTAAAGCGATCAAAATGCTTTAATGTACGCTCAGGCACATCACTTTTTAGAGCGTCAATTTTCTCAGATAATTCCTGAGCTTCTTTTTCCTCTCCATGCAAGGCTTGACTCTCTTTGAGAACCAATTCAAGTTCTTGAATTTTTAAAAGTGTTGTATATGGACCACGGGTCATAAGTTAATCTCTGTTGATCTAGTTAAAATTATATTAAGTTTAATGTAGGCACTTACCCCAAAATCTCAAGCATTTTAAGTACAAAGCAAGGATTTTAACTGAATTTTAGTCGACTCTTGATCTATACTTGATTTATCTTTCTCTCCAAGAAGATTTTAGAACTTCTATTGAACAAGCTAAAATCACCCATAGCAAGCTTTTTTATCGTTTTTCGTCAAGAAAGCTTGGAAATCCCCGACTTTCTAGTGTCCTATAAGATTCAAATTTAAAAACAACTCATTTTACCATGGCTTCTGATACCCCGGCAAACGACGACCTCCCATGGGCCAAAGACTGGCCCGGCATCCAAGGATTCTCCTCTTCTTTCCCCCGCTCTTTCCCTTCAATGATCAGACGCTTAGGGCCCGCAGCCCTCAAGATCACCCTCTTTAAAGCTGAAGCCAAGCTCATTAGCCTTACTATTGCAGGGCGCTACGTTTGTCGTTGGTCATGGATTGATGAGCAATGGAAGCAATCCTGTACTTGCCAACCCGGAAAATCTTTTTGTCTCCACTCCTACATCCTCGTTAATCAAGTAGACAAATTACTCGGCAAGAAGTTCCAAGTTCCCGATTTCCGTAAAAAAGTTTCTGCCTCACCGCGGCCAGCGCAAAATCGCTACCAAGCCACGCTCCCCCAATCTAATGCGGAACGTCCTAGCTCTCCCACTCCTGTAAAATTTGAAAAGTGGAAACTCACGGTTGAGATCGAAAGAAACTACAGTGACTCTCAGGCGGCTATTCGCTTTTACCAAGATTTTGACAACGATCGCAAACTCTGCGTCATGCAAAATCTCTATAACTTTTCAGCTCAATGCTACAACAAGCGCGGCATCGCTTCCGAACTCGAAACCCTCGATGCACGTTTCTTAGGCTGGCTCTTTGACCAAGTTAAACCCTACCGCATTTACAGAAGCCAAGAAAAACTCCTTAAAATCACGCGTAAAAAACTCGATGAATGGCTGAACACTTGGAAGGAGTTTCCCGGACGTTTCATTGACCGCCTCACGGGCGATGCGGTTTTAACACATTGCGAATTCCGCGCTTTTATCGAACCTGAAATCAACGACAAAAAAGTTCGTCTTCACTGCCTCATTGGCCCCAACCGCGAACAGGCCAAGACTTTCCATCACTACGTCGGCAAATTCAAAGATCGCGAAACTTTAGCGCTTGGCGGTGGCAATATTCCTTTCCGTTGTCACGTGCCAATGAAAGTCCTGCTCCATTGTTTTAAGAGTTCAAAAGTCCCCACGATCCCCCTTGACCAAGCCTGTAAATTCCTCCCTGAACTTCTCCAGGGTCATACAGAAGTTTTATCTGGGGAATTTGTCAGTCAACAAGGCCAAGAAGAAGCCCCTCTCAAAGCTCGACTCGAGCAACAACGCATCATTATCACACAAGAGATCAGTTCCACGAAACTTCAGCTGAAAAACGGTAAATTCATCGTCAAAGGCAAACTCCCCAATAGCCATTTTCCCGAGCTCAAAAACAAGCTCAAGGGAGAAAATATCAACGCCGACGAATTCTCTATCTTACTCAATCAAAATAAGCTCGAACAATTTCTCGATGCCTGGCCGCTTTCTGCTCAACTCGATCGCTCCTTACAAAAATTGCGAGAACCGCAAAGTATCCAAAAACAGTTCTCAATCATTGATAATAGCGATGGTAGCCAGAGACTTGAAGTTCACTGGAATATTTCAGGACAAAGCATCAGTTCACGCGACCTCGAACACGCGGCCCAAAGTTCTGGTTCTTTCTTTCGTAGTTCGAACGGCGATTGGTTCAACCTCGATAAAGAACATTTAAATTCTCACACACAATTACTCGAAGAATACGGCATTTCCCCCGCAGGAAGCCCACGCATTCATCCACTCAATATTGCTCAGCTCCCGCTCGATGACTTACCCGTAAGCCCCAACTCAAAAGATGCTCTCCAGAGTATTATCCAAAGGTATCAGAGCTCTGAAGCGCCCCCCGCAAAAGTCAATTGCGAACTGCGCAAATACCAAGTGGAAGGCTACCAGTTCTTAAGCTCTCTCGCTCAAAATCAATGCGGCGCTTTATTAGCCGATGACATGGGCCTAGGTAAAACTGTGCAAACTTTGGCGAGTATGAGCCATTCTCAAGCGGCCAACCTCATTGTCTGTCCTTCCTCACTACTCGACAACTGGCAGAAAGAAGCTCAAAAATTCACTCCTCACCTCGAAACTCACATCATTCGTGGCAATCTCGATAAGCGCGGCGAAGTCTACGAAAACTTTGAGCAGAAAAAAGGCCTCTTCATCATTTCTTATTCACTCGTACGCAACGACCTCAATACACTAAAGAAATTAAAATTTGAACACATCGTACTCGACGAAGCTCAACAGATCAAAAATTCTGAATCACAAGTTTCTCGCGCAGTCCGTCAACTCAAATCCAAACGCCGCATTGCTCTCAGTGGTACGCCCATCGAAAACTCCGCGGACGACTTGTGGTCCATCATGGAATTCCTCAATCCGGGGCTCAATGGTTCCAAAGAAGATTTCCGCCTTCTCTGCCAAGGTGACTCCGCCTCACTCGTGATCAAGCGCCTCAAGCCCTTCATGTTGCGTCGTACGAAAAAAATGGCAGCTCCCGAGCTTCCACCAAAAACATTTATCCCCCTCGACATTCCTATGTCAGAAGTCCAAATCGATCTTTACCAACGCGAAATGCGCCAAGCTCGTCAGTCGCTCAAAGCGGGCAATGCGATGAATGTCCTGGCTTCGTTGACGCGTTTGCGCCAACTGTCTTGTCACTCCGCTTTTGGTTGCCCAGAAGAATATCGCCCTGATCCGGATCTCCCCTTAGCTCAACGCTCTCCCAAAGCAGCTGCTTTCATTGAGAAAGCTAAAGACCTCATGGCCGAAGGGCATAGCTGCCTCTTCTTCTCTCAGTTCACGGGAATCCTCAAAGAAATTGAAAAAGAACTGCATAATGAACATATCAAAACTCACATGATCACAGGTGAAACACCGAGCCAAAAACGCTCCAAAATTGTCGATGAATTTAGTGAGAGTCCAGACGCGTCAGTCTTCCTCTTATCACTCAAAGCAGCCGGCACAGGCCTCAACCTTACTCGCGCTTCCTATGTCTTTATTTTCGACCCTTGGTGGAACCCCGCAGCCGAAAATCAGGCCATTGACCGAAGCCACCGTATTGGTCAGGATAACCCGGTCATTATCTATCGCATGATTAGTGCTGATTCCGTGGAAGAAAAAGTCGCGGCACTACAAGCTGAGAAACAGAAACTCTTTGATGAAATCATCGAGCAAGACGAGTTCAAAGCCTCAAGCAAGCTCCAAATGAGCGATCTCGCCAGCCTGCTCAACTAAATTCAGATTCTAGGGTTCAAGTTTATTTAACTCTCAATCCAAAATTTAGAATTAAACATTTAAAATTAATAATTGCGTATCAGACAAGCTTCCCTGAAAAAGTAGGTCGCCATGCCCCCAACGCAAAAAAGACCAGAGAACATCTGGTCTTTTGAAAATCTACAACAGGAGATTATTTTTTGCGGAAAACGATACGAGCCTTAGTCAAATCGTAAGGCGACATCTCAATAGATACTGTATCGCCAGCAAGAATACGTATATTAAACATTCTCATCTTACCTTTCACGTGAGCTGTCACTTGGTGACCACCCTCTAGCTCTACTCTATATAGGCCGTTTGAAAGCAATTCTTTCACTACGCCGTCTGCTTTAATCGTCTCTTCAGACACTAAGTATCTCCTGTAAATTCTTATTCTAGTTTGCGGCCTAAGCCTTTAAAGGCCAGTAAAGTAACGCAATACGAAAATTTTGCGAGTTTTCTCTTTCACTTTTATTACGGAATTTCAAGTTTTGAAAGATATTTTAACTATCCCATTCATCATCTTTGGGTTTATAGCCCCCACGCTTCATTGATCCAAATGATTGACGAACGCGATTTACTTCATTTTTAAATTCTTCATCAACTTTTTTCCAAGTACGAAAACTCAAGGTGGAAACGTAGGCCTTGTCACAAGCCATACGTTGCGAACAGCCCATCTTTAGAAACTTGAGTACGAGTTCTTTTTTATTCTCTTTTTTACGCGCATCATCATCGCCCACTACCAAAGCTTTGTACTTGGTATTAAACACCGGGTCTGTTTGACGCCAACTGCGAATCTTCACCAGATCCACTCCCACTACTTTAGATGCGAGTGTTTTATCTCGTGTCCGACGTAACTCGTCTAAAAACTTTAACTTTTGACGCTCAGATGTTTTATCCTTACCGCGACCTTTTTGTTTATCCATTGCTTTAACCTCGAAGCTTTCAATCATTTTTCTCTAAAAGCTTTTAAGATAAAGCTAGAGCATTTTGCGCACTTTATCACCCTCTCAGATTTTTTCCATAGAAAGCAAAAAACTGTCTTGAATACGAAATATTTTAAGCTTATATTTAATAGCTATTTAAATTAATTATAGAAAATAAAAATGAACACCTGCCCACTACTCCTTCATTCCGTTAACGCTGGCTTTCCCTCACCCGCAGATGATTTTGTCGAGATGCAACTCAACATCCACGACCATCTCATTAAGCACCCTTGTGCTAGCTTTTTCTTGCGTGTGGGCGGAGAATCGATGAAAGGTGCAGGTATTTATCCTGGCGATATCCTCGTGGTCGATCGCTCACTCCAAGCACAAAAAAGCGATATCGTCATTGCCATTATCGAGGGTGAATTCACCGTCAAACAGCTCAAGTTCAATCAGCATGGCAAACCACGCCTTATTGCCGCTAATCGGGCTTATGCTCCTATTGAATGTGACAACATCGAAATATGGGGAGTCGTCACTGGTGTCGTCCGCAAATACAAATGAATGGATTGCCTTAGCTGATTGCAATAATTTTTATGCTTCTTGCGAAAGATGCTTCAACCCCCAACTCATCGGTCGAGCGATTGTTATCCTCTCCAATAATGATGGCTGTGTCATTGCCCGTTCCGCTGAAGCTAAAGCACTCGGCATCCAAATGGGTGTCCCTTTCTTTGAGATCCGCCCCTTAGTCGAAATGCATGGAGTCTTGGCTTATTCCTCAAATTTCCCCCTCTATGGCGACCTATCCGCTCGTGTCATGCAATTACTCCATGTACATGCACAAGAAATTGAATTTTATTCGATTGACGAAGCCTTTTTCACTCTACCCACAACTCACTGCCCAGAAAGCTATTGTACTAGCATTAAAGAGCAAGTACAACAATGTACAGGCATCCCCATCTCCATTGGCATTGCCTCCACAAAAACTTTGGCAAAAATCGCTTCAAAATTAGCCAAGAAATCACGCGGAACTTTTTTAATCCAAGAAGCAAACCGTCAACAAGTGCTCGAAAACACTCTTATTGAAGACATATGGGGAATTGGTCGACGCCTCAGTAAACGCCTCCAAAATTGCGGAATTCGCACGGCTTGGCAACTCGCCATGGCCGATGAGCAATACTTACTCAAACGCTTTGGCGTCTGCATGCTCAGAACTAGTCATGAACTCCGTGGCATCCCCAGTCTAGCCTTAGAAAACTCACCAGAAGCTAAACAAAGCATTCGCGTCTCTCGCACTTTCCCTGAAAGCGTACACGACCTCGATAGCTTGCTTCAGCAACTCAGCTTCTTCGCGGACCGCGCTTGCCAAAAATTACGCCAAGAACAACAAAAAGCCCTCTATGTCGATACTTTTATAGAAGGCCCCTACCCCACACGCAAACATCGCTCGACGCGCTTTTATCTGGATTCACCATCAGATTATACCCCAGACTTTATTCACGCGGTGGAACTTAGTGGCCAAAAACTTTTTCATCATTGCGAAATCCGCAAAGCGGGCGTCACCCTCCATCACTTCTCATCCAAAAATGCTTGGCAACAAGACTTCTTCTCTCTCCCACGAGATCATCAAAAGCAAAACACCCTCATGCAGCAATTCGACTCCATTAATCAAAAGTTTGGCAAGGGAAGTTTACGCTTCCTCAGTTCAGGTAAACGAGAATTCTCCCGCGGTGCTCGCCTCTCCCCCCGCTACACCACCTCTTGGAACGACCTCGCCCTCGTCAAATAACTATCTTTTATCAAAGTGCTCAGTTCGCTACGCTGGCAGATCGTTCGCAAGCTCACTGCAGATCGGCCTTCTGCCTGCAGGTGATAGGACTTCTAACTTACCTGGGAGAGCGGGCATCCCTGCCCGCTTAAGTGCTGAACTAATTCATAAATCCCATAAGTCCCATAAGTCCCATAAGTCCTATAAGTCCTATAAGTCCTATAAGTCCTATAAGTCCTATAAGTCCTATAAGTCCTATAAGTCCTATAAGTCCTATAAGTCCTATAAGTCCTATAAGTCCTATAAGTCCTATAAGTCCTATAAGTCCTATTACGTGCTTTCCGCATAGACACAAAAAAAGCATCCAAACTAACGTTTGGATGCTCTAAAAATTTCGGCTTGAAGCCTAGCTATAGGGAAATAAAACTATCTAGTAGAATTATCCGCCCCTACGGCAGCAAAAAAAAGGCTGGCAACGACCTGCTCTCCCACAGTCTTAACTGCAGTACCATCGGCGCTGGAGGTCTTAACTACCGAGTTCGGGATGGGATCGGGTGTGGCTCCTCCGCTGTGGTTACCAGCCGGAAAATGTTGGGAAGAAAACTTAGTGATGAAAGATAAGATCGCAAGACCTAACTTAGTATGAGTTAGTGTGTGTGCTTATTATCTTTTTTAGGTGGCATCAAGTGATGACAACTAAAAAAGAGGTGGACAAGCCTCACGGCTGATTAGTACTGGTCAACTGAACATATTGCTATGCTTACATCTCCAGCCTATCGAACAGGTAGTCTTCCTGTAGCCTTTAGAGGATAAATCCTGGGATATCTCATCTTTAGGGGGGCTTGGCGCTTAGATGCTTTCAGCGCTTATCCTTTCGCGACTTAGCTACCCAGCAATGCACCTGGCGGTACAACTGGAACACCAGAGGTCACTCATTCCCGGTCCTCTCGTACTAGGGAATGCTCCTATCAAATATCCTACGCCCGCAGAGGATAAGGACCGAACTGTCTCACGACGTTCTGAACCCAGCTCGCGTACCACTTTAACCGGCGAACAGCCGGACCCTTGGGACCTTCTTCAGCCCCAGGATGTGATGAGCCGACATCGAGGTGCCAAACCGCACCGTCGCTATGGACGCTTGGGTGCGATAAGCCTGTTATCCCCAGAGTACCTTTTATCCGATGAGCAACGGCGATACCACTTTCCACCGCTGGATCACTAGGTCCTGCTTTCGCAACTGCTCCACCTGTCGGTGTTACAGTAAAGCCTACTTCTACCCTTACGCTCTACGCATGATTGCTGACCATGCTGAGTAGACCTTCGAGCTCCTCCGTTACATTTTAGGAGGAAACCGCCCCAGTCAAACTGACCCTCTGAAACTGTCCCCCATCCGGATTCACGGACGTGGGGTTAGATGCCCAAACTAATAAGGGTGGTATTTCACTGACGACTCACAAACGCCTGACGACGCAAGTTCACAGTCTCCCACTTATGCTACACATATTAGTCCGAACAACAATATCAGATTACAGTAAAGGTTCATGGGGTCTTTCCGTCCATCTGCGGGTATCCGGCATTTTCACCGGAACTACAATTTCACCGAGATCCACGTTGAGACAGTGTCTGGATCGTTACACGATTCGTGCAGGTCGGAACTTACCCGACAAGGAATTTCGCTACCTTAGGACCGTTATAGTTACGGCCGACATTCACCAGGGCTTCATTTCGAAGCTTCGCCCGAAGGCTAACCTCTCCATTTGACCTTTTGGCATTGGTCACGTGTCACACCCTATACTTCCTCTTTCGAGTTTGCAGAGTGCTATGTTTTTGCTAAACAGTCGCCCAGACCTCTTAACTGCGGCCCCCCTGAGGGGGCACCCCTTCTCCCGAAGTTACGGGGCTAATTTGCCGAGTTCCTTAACGTGGTTTCTCTCGCGCACCTTAGTCTACTCGACCTTCCTACCTGTGTCGGTTTTAGTACGGATAACTAAGCATCAGACGCTTAGAAGCTTTTCTTGGCAGCATGGTTCCATGTTAGACGGTTCCACCCGAGGGTTTCTTCGCCCCATCACAGTTGGTTCTTATGTAAAGCGGATTTTCCTACTCTACGAATTGCCTGCTTGGTATGACTAATCCATCAGTCATTAACATTTTCCTTCCGCGTCCCTTCATCACTACACTTAGCTAGTACAGGAATATTAACCTGTTGTCCATCGACTACGCCGTTGGGCCTCGCCTTAGGGTCCGACTAACCCTGGGGGGACGAACCTTGCCCAGGAAACCTTCGGATTTCGGTGACCGGGATTCACACCCGGTTTTTCGTTACTTATGTCTGCATTCTCACTTCTATGCGGTCCACCTGTTGTTTCCATCAAGCTTCACTCCTGCATAGAACGCTCTCCTACCCCCAGCAAGCTGGGTCGCGTCTTCGGCAATGGGCTTTAGTCCCGATTATTTTCGGCGCAGAATCACTCGATCAGTGAGCTATTACGCACTCTTTAAATGGTGGCTGCCTCTAAGCCAACATCCTGATTGTCCAAGCAACTCCACATCCTTAATTCCACTTAGCCCATCTTGGGGGCCTTAGACGGCGATCTGGGCTGTTTCCCTTTTGTCTATGCGGCTTGTCCCACATAGACTGACTCCTGAGCTCATAAATTTACGGTATTCGGAGTTTGATATTTGTTGGTACCCCGGTAAGGGCCCGCGAAAAATCAGTAGCTCTACCCCCGTAAAGAAGCACTCAAGGCTAGCCCTAAAGCTATTTCGGAGAGAACCAGCTATCACTGAGTTTGATTGGCCTTTCACCCCTATCCACAAGTCATCCAAGCGTTTTTCAGCACGCAATGGTTCGGTCCTCCACCCGATGTTACTCGGGCTTCAACCTGCTCATGGATAGATCACTCAGTTTCGGGTCTACTGCATACGACTTAAATCGCACTATTCGTACTCGCTTTCGCTTCGGCTCCGTTTAATAACTTAACCTTGCCGTATACAGTAAGTCGCAGACTCATTATGCAAAAGGCATGCGGTACATCATATAAAGATGACCCACACTTTGTAGATGTATGATTTCAGGTTCTATTTCACTCCCCTTACGGGGTTCTTTTCGCCTTTCCCTCACGGTACTGGTTCACTATCGGTCACTAACGAGTATTTAGCCTTGGAAGGTGGCCCTCCCTGATTCAGACCGGGTTTCACGTGTCCGGCCCTACTTGGGATACCCGCTATATATTAAAGAAATTTCGCTTACGGGACTATCACCCTCTGTGGTTGGATTTTCCAAAACTATTCAGCTATCTCTTCAATACAATGTTGCAGGTCCCGCAACCCCTAAAAGCATGCTTTTAGGTTTAGGCTCTTGCGCGTTCGCTCGCCGCTACTAGCGCAATCTCGGTTGATTTCTTTTCCTCTAGGTACTGAGATGTTTCACTTCCCTAGGTTCGCCTCCCTGACCTATTTATTCAGTCAGGGATAACTGGACATAACTCCAGTTGGGTTTCCCCATTCGGATACCCCCGGATCAAAGCTCTTTTGCAGCTCCCCGAGGATTTTCGCAGCTTAACGCGTCCTTCATCGCCTGTTAGTGCCAAGGCATTCATCATACACCCTTACTAGCTTGTCCACCAAAAATATTAAAAATAACATTTTCAGCGACACACCTAATCTCTACTAAGTCTTTCTTTGTCTTGTATTCTTTTGGTTTGCGATCTTGGTATAAATTGTTTTTTGGTTGGTTCCTTTAACTTATAAAAGTTAAAAGACCTCAATTATACTTTGACTCTTTCATTCTATTGTTTTCTTCCTTTCAAAGATCTAAAGCTCTTTCCCACTTTCGGGAATGCTTAAATTCTGGTACGCGCACCAGGATTTGAACCTGGGACCTCATCGTTATCAGCGATGCGCTCTAACCAACTGAGCTATGCGCGTATCATAAGTGGAGCCTATGGAATTCGAATCCATGACCTCCGCCTTGCAAGGGCGGCGCTCTAGCCAGCTGAGCTAAGGCCCCTTATTAACGCTTTTTCTTTAAGTAATTGCTCACTTAAAAAATCGGCTTCAATGAACTTGTTTTGTCGCACACTTTCGGCGACGGGTTTGATAATACAACGAGAGCTAAATTGCGCAAATCACTTTTTAGCTTTTTTTCTCATTTTTCTAGACATTGAGAATAAAAAAAATGCTATTGAGCTTATTTCAGCTCAATAGCACTTAAATTCTTAGGCGAGTCGGGAAGTTTATTTTTCCATGACTTCTTTTTTAAAGCGAGCTTTTTGTTCAGCACTCGCCTTCTCCCACCAATGAGTCAACTGCACGTAAGGGTCATTTTCGCGCATGTAATCGCGAATTGATTTGCGGTTGTGCTCTTCCGAAGTCAATGGGTAAGTATTATTATCTGACTTACGAATAATATTGCCCAAGCTGCTTTTATCCTCTAAGCGTTGCTTAGCTTTCTCGCGATTATCGGGTAGCTCCAAATCGAAAGTGTAAACTTCACCTTCTTTCACATCTGATATAAGCGCATAAAAGCTTTCAGAAGTTACACGAGTATAATCATCTTGATTCATCACTTCATAAATATATTCAAAGATCACCTCGATTTCATTATCGCCCTCAGCTATCAACAAAGTCACGTTGCCATTGGCTAAAAAAGGCATTTGTATACGTTCTTTATTAACTGACTTCACCAAAAAATGGGCGGGCACAATGAGTTTTGCCGTTGGTGCTCGACCAAAAGGGCTACCAGAAACATCAATCTCTTTTTGACTCGCACAAGAGAATAAAAAGCCAACCAGCAGGCTTAATAAAATATTACGAAGAATAGTAAGCTGCATTTTCATCCACATATCCATGAGTTAAATCACATCCATAAGCAGTGGCTTCTCCACTACCTAGGCCGAGTTTGACTTGAAAGACGACTTCGTCAGAATCGATTGACTGACGCAGGGCTTTCTCATCAAAATTTGTTTTGACGCTATCCGCAAAAACAGTCACTCCATTGACAATGAGTTCGAGTTTTGCCACGTCTAAATCATTATCAAAACATTTGCCTAAGGCCATGAGCATACGACCAATATTGGGGTCACAACCATGAGCCATAGTTTTGATCAAAGGAGAATTCACCATCGCACGAGCATAGATTTTGGCTTGCTTTTCATCGATGGCTTCTTCAACAAGGATCTTTAATAATTTCGTTGCCCCTTCACCATCGCGCGCCAACATCTCGGTCATGCGAATGCACGCCGCTGAGAAACGTTGCTGAAACTCATCGAGGTCAACTTCTTTTTCCGAGAGCCCATTAGCCATGGCAATCACTGTGTCGGAAGTGGAGGTATCCGTATCAACGGAGAGCATATTAAAGGACTTATTAACCCCAACACGAAGTACCGTGTCAAGATCTTTTGCGGAGACCGCAGCATCGGTAAAAACATAAACGAGCATGGTCGCCATATTGGGTTCAATCATGCCCGAGCCCTTGCCGACAATAGTCAAAGTATAATCGTCACAGGAAATCGAAATCGCCTTAGCATAAGTATCCGTCGTCATAATTCCGCTGGCACCAATAAGTGGATCCGAACAGAGATCCGCCTTCATCCCCACGAGACCTGACTCAATTTTCTCAACGGGAAGTGGCACGGCAATCACGCCTGTTGAAGACATGATTACTTCATCTTCATTGCAGTTCAATTCTTTTGCGGCGGCCGCAGACATGCGATAAGCACGTTTCACACCCTCGTCACCCGTCCCCACATTTGAGACACGTGAATTGACCACCACGGCTTGAAGCTTAGATTTTTTAATAATTTCGCGCCCCGCAATAACTGGCGCTCCTGGTACAAGGTTGCGTGTAAACACGGCGGCAGCCTCGGCAGTTTTTTCGGAATAAAAGAGTGCAAGGTCATCGCCCTCTTCCTTAATACCGCAATTACGACTCGCACAGCTAAAGCCCTTGGGCATCACTGGAGTTTCGTCAAATTTATACATAGTTACCTCTTAAGGTTGCGCAGTAGCTTCAACTCGTAAATCTCTAGATAAAATGAGTTGAACAGCCCCTGGCAAAGTCATTTCTTGTTCAATTTTTTCAGCAATTTCTTGGGCCAACATGGGCATATCATTGTCTTTAACTTTTTCTGGCTTGATGGAAACGAGCACTTCACGTCCCGCTTGCATGACCACACATTCAGAAACTTCGTCCATGTTTTTCATCATGAACTCGATTTGGTGCAGGCGATGAACGTAGGAATCCATGGCTTCATCGGCCGTTCCTGGACGGTTCTTGCTCAGCTGTACGGCCACATGCAATAAGCGGTCCATACCATTTGAAAGGGTGTAAGTATCTTTATAGTTTTCAATTGCTACGCAAAGCTCTTCATCTTCACCTTCTCTTCTCAAGAAGTCGGCCCCCATTTGAGCCGAATTATTTTCTGCTGACTCATCAAAACTCTGACCAATCGCATGCAGAAGACCTAAGCGTTTTGCCTGGCGCACATCCAAGCCAATTTCCGCGGCAATGGTCCCCATGAGGCTCGAAACTTCACGAGAAAATTGCATAAGGTTCTGGAAGGCATTAAAGCGGTATTTCAACATCCCGAGTTGGCGGTAAATATTTGTACTGACCACGCCCACGTTAAGTTCTTCACAGAGATAAGTTGCCGAACGCTCTAAGTCGCGATCCATTTGCTCTGTCACTGAGCTAATAACTTCGTGAATTCTGTTGGGGTGAATACGTCCATCATCAATGAGCTGCTCAAGGGCAATGCGCGCCATCTCTCTACGATAGGAATTAAAGCAAGAAATCACCACTGTTTCTGGAGTATCGTCAATAATAATATTGGCGCCAGTCAATGATTCTAAAGTACGAATATTGCGACCATCGCGACCAATAATGCGACCTTTAATTTCATCGCTCGGCAAATAAACTGTTGTCGTCGTACGATCGCTCGCGCATTCGGCTGAATAGCGTTGCATGGCTGATAACAAAATATCGCGGGCATCTTCTGATGCTTGGCTCTTCATTTCCTTGAGCGCCTGCTTGTAGATGCGAGCACATTGAGCTTTGGATTGATCTTCAGCCTTCTGAATGATCTGCTCCTTGGCTTCTTCAATTGTGAGCGAGGCGAGCTCGGCTTCACGCAGAGCTAAACCTTCATCTTGGTGAGCAAGACTTAAGCTTTTTTCATTCACTTCCTGCTGTTTTTCTTCGAGTTGATCGAGGCGATCCTGAGTGGACTCGAGCAGGTTCTCTAGCTTAGCCCGCTCCGCTTGAAGACCTTCACGCTCGAGGTCTTGCTTCTTGAGCGTTTCGTCAAAAGCGCTCTTAGCTTGTGCTTTTAAATCTTTAATTTCTTCGTCAGCTTCTTTGATTGCTTGTGACTTGAGTTCAGCCGCCTGCAACTTAGCTTCCGCGAGTAGACCCTCTTGGTCTTTCTCTAACTTGCGAAACTTACTTTTAATCAGCAAGCTCCCTATGATAAAACCGATCACTAGACCCGTTATTAAATATATATAATCATTCATTCGAATTAATTTTTCCTATCACATTTAAGCAGTCCCGAGGGACTTAAAATAAAATCCATTGTAAAGTCATGATCTTCTTTTGGCACTTCTCCTATCAATTGAAAATCATAACACACTCCGACTTTAACGCCGATGGAATATTTTGCCAATAAGCGATCGTAAAATCCTCCACCTCTTCCAAGGCGATTTCCTCTACGGTCAAAAGCTAGAGCTGGGATGAAACAAAAATCAATGGCAGGAAGCTCACGACAAAGCTTAGGTTCAAGAATATCGTAAGGACCTTTTTGGAGCTCATTGAGCTCACCTGACCACAGGGAAAAGTCGTAAAGTTTTGATTCAGGACTGAAACGAGGTAGTAAAATTTGGCTCTCAACAAAAAAGTCTATTAATGAAATTTCTTGGGGATCCGCCTGATACAAAGCCACTGATTTGCTTGCAAAGTCCGCAAAATCTTGCAAGTGTTGCGGAATATTGGAGAGATCTTCATTCTCCCAAAGTCCTTCAGCAATTTGCTGCCGAATCAATTTTCTAAGAGCTCTCTTCTCGGTCATCTTCACCTCGCAGGCTCTGCCAATAATCCATGCGCTCTTTAATTTTTGTTTCGTAGCCCCGCTCAACAGGCTGGTAATACTTGCTTTCTACCCCGATATATTCCTGTTTCACATAGGCTTCTTTAGAGTTATGCGGGTAAACATAATCACCTTCTTCCGGGTTATAACCAGAACTTCGCGGATCCCGCAAATGCATCGGAATGACTTGTGATCGTTGATTTTTCACATCTTCAAGAGCTAAATTCACCGCTTTGTAAGCCGCGTTACTCTTGGGCGCTGTCGCACAATAAGTCACTGCTTGAGATAAAATAATTCGCGCCTCGGGCATGCCCACGATATCCACTGCCTGAGATGCCGACACCGCCAACTGTAGGGCTCGTGGATCGGCATTGCCCACATCCTCAGAGGCAAAAATCATAATTCTGCGTGCAATAAAGCGAATATCTTCCCCGGCTTCAAGCATGTACGCCAACCAATACACTGCTGCATCGGGATCACTGCCGCGCATACTCTTGATAAAAGCACTGGCTGCATTGTAGTGCGCATCCGCATCATATTTATAGGACTTCACTTGGAGGCATTCCCGCAATTCTTCGAGGCCAATCTTATCCGACTGAGCTGTTTTCACTGCGAGTTCAATCACGGTGAGGGCACGTCGTGCATCGCCTTCACAGTTTTCACTCAAAAACTTCAAGCCTTCCTCATCAAATTGAAGCTCAGCTTCAAGAGCCTTCATGATTTTGGTCATTTTTGCTTCTAACAAAGATTTGACTGCCGAGGCTTCCAAAGGCTTGAGAGTGAAAATCAATGAACGCGAGCAGAGTGCAGGAGTTAAATAAAAACCCGGATTATGGGTAGTGGCACCGATAAAACGCACCGTGCCATTTTCGATATCCTTGAGCAAGGAATCCTGTTGAGCTTTATTAAAACGATGAATCTCGTCAACAAAGAGAACCGTCTTGCGCCCGCTAAATTTGCGCGCCTCATCCGCAGCTTTCACCGCTTTGCGAACTTCGCTAACCGAGCTATCAATTGCGGAGAGCGCAATAAAATCGGCTTCAGTATGCTTGGAAATAATCGAAGCTAAACTGGTCTTACCCGTGCCTGGAGGCCCAGTAAAAATGATCGAACTAAAACAATCATTCTCAATCGATCGTCTCAAAAGTGAGCCTTCTGCCGTTAGATGTCCTTGGCCAAAGAAGTCGCCAAAGCCCTCAGGACGCAAAGTCGCCGCAAGAGGCTCGACACGTGGATGATCAAATAAGGACATAAATGCAGGTTTCAGGTTTCAGGTTTCAGGTTTCAGAATCGCGTAGCTTTAACGAAAGTAAGAAATTCATCTAACCAAGAAAAAAGCCTTTGCGGAAATCGCAAAGGCTTTTAGAAAAGAAGATGAAAGTTTCTTAGTCGAAACGCAATCCAGATGACTTGCGAACTTGCTCGAGAAGCTTTTTCATATCTCCCGCAACTTCAGGAAATTCTTTAACGACATTCTTTTGCTCACTTGGGTCGGCCTCTAGGTCATAAAGTTCGTCGTTAGATTTTTTCTTTTTCTTACCACCTTTAGAGATAAACTTCCATTTACCCTGGCGAACGGCATGATCCGTTTTTCTTGCCTCATTGAACATGTAATCCAAGCCCTGTGATTCTTCACCAAGGAAAGCTGCGAGCGTATCGCGACTATCAATCGCTTCTTCTTTGCGTAGGTCATGACCAACTAATTTTGCAAATGAAGTGTAGAGATCCACTTGGTTCACCATCGCATCAGAAACAGCTGGCTTAATTTTTGCCGGCCAGCTGATAATGAAAGGCACACGTGTTCCACCTTCGTAGATCTGATACTTGCCACCGCGGTAGATACCGGAACCGTCATGACCATGATCCGTTTCTTTTGAGGACGTTTTTGTCACTGAACCATCGGCATAACCATCATCATAAACTGGTCCATTGTCACTTGAGAAGAAGACGATGGTATTATCAGCCACACCCGCTTCATCAAGCGCTTTCATGAGCGCGCCAGTGCACCAATCGAATTGAACCATGGCATCACCGCGCTTACCTAATTTGGTTGCACCTTGAAAACGTGGGTGCGGTGCACGAGGCACATGAATATCTTGCGAGGCAAAGTAAAGGAAAAAAGGCTTATCGCCCTTAGCTTTTTCTTTGATGAATTCAGAAGCTTTTTCCACAAAGACATCGGCCATTGTTTCGTCATTCCACAGAGCTTTTTCACCGCCCGACATAAAACCGATACGACCAATACCATTGATCACAGAATTATTATGGCCATGTGTACTGGGGTAGTAGGTCATCAATTCAGGATTCTTTCTTGCATCACCATATTGAGTTGACCCTGGCTTGTTGACTGATTCCAAAGTTCTACCAACATAAATAGGATCATTAGGATCATAGTTGTAAACGCGATGGCCATCTAAGTAAACACAGGGAACACGATCATTTGTTGATGGCAATAAAAACATTTGATCAAAACCAATCTCTAAAGGACCAGGCTTCACATCGCCATTCCAGTCAGTTTCAACACCCTTAGCACCAATACCTAAATGCCATTTACCCACGACACCCGTTACATAACCATTTTCACGGAGCATTTTGGGAAGCGTAGGGATATCTGTTGGAATACTAAGCGGTGCATTCGGAGGAAGGATATTCACTCCATGGCGAAAGGCGTGAACACCTGTAAGCATGGCAAAACGCGACGGCGAACAGGTCGCAGCTGAACAGTGACCGTCGGTGAATTGGATCCCGCCCTTGGCGAGCTTATCGATATGCGGCGTTGGGATCTTTTCTGAACCATAAACGCCCACATCACCAAAACCGACGTCATCGCCATAGATAAAAACGATATTCGGCTTTTCCGCCGCCGTTAAACTCGCGCAGAGCGAAAGGAGTAGGACTCCCGTAGATCTGAATAAATTCATGATTTCTTACCTTTGTTCTTTTTTTGTTTTTTGATCTTTTGTTTTGGACCTAGAGCTGACATCCCCTTCACCAGATAATCGTGAAAGGGTTTCAATTTGGAGTCCTTAATTTTATATTTTCTCACAAAGGGGATAAGGGCAGTATTATTTTCTTTACCCATCCAATCAATATAATTTAAAACTTCTAATTCCGCATAAGTATTTGACTGCAGTAAGTCCTCAAAAACCTTATATGCTGCAGGAGCCTGATTAATTTCTATCACTACCCAGGCAGCCATAGCTCGAACCGTGTCACTCGAATCTGTGAGCAAAGGCTCTACATCGGAAAGAACATCAACTTTATCTTTCAACATGAACAAACCGCATACGGCCCAGTGGCGAACGCCGCTATCTTTACTCTTGAGTAAGCCTTGAAGCTGCGAGTAATACTCCGTTTTCTGTTCTAGAGCGATCGCCGCAGCCTGCATATAAGCATCGAGATCGTAGAGCTCTTGATTATGAATCACTTCGTAAGGCGTAATGGCATTTTGAGCCGCACGTTGATTAAGTTCTGATTCAGAAATAAGTCCGGCATCAGTGTATTGACGTTGGCGAGTGTCCAACTTCTTCTTCATTGTTTCGACGACTTGCTTATATTCAGGACTTTGGGCGAGGTTATTCAAACAAAAAGAATCTTTACTCACATCATAGAGCTCATCCTTAGGCTTAAGCTTAAAGAAACGGCTTTGATCTGCATCGAGTGTACCATTTTTGAAATCATTCTCCCAATCGCGTTGCATGGGGATTTTCCATTGGTATGGCAGATGCTGACCACGAGCTACATAAGGGATGTAATTGCGAACATAAAGAAATTGTTTGTCGCGAATAGCTCGTGCATTCTCTATTTTTCCATCATTGCGGCCACGAAAGTGAAAAACAAACTCGGGTTCTTTGCTTTGATTTTTTCCTAAGAAGATTTCTCCTTGATAGTTGCTTGGAATTTTAGCCCCCGCCAAAGAGAGCCAAGTGCTTGGCATGTCAATGAAACTCACTAAACGATCCACTGTGGACCCTGGCTTATTTGCAGGCCAAAGGTCTTTATATTTCTCGGGGATGCGTATGATCATGGGGCAATGCGTTCCAGAATTATACATGTAGCGTTTGCCGCGGGGAAGTGGCCCACCATGATCTGAATTGTAGATAACAATTGTGTTTTCCGCTAAGCCCTGCTTTTCGAGTTCAGCTAAAGCTTTGCCAATCGCAGCGTCCATCTTGGTGACATTTTTGTAATAGTGGCCATAATTGGCACGCACTTCTTTGGTGTCGGGATGATAAGGAGGGATTTTCACCTTGTCCTGAGGATAGTTATAGTCTTTCCCCATAGCACGACTCTCGTGAGAATCTACATGATTAATCACTTGAAAAAAGGGCTGATTTTCTTTCAAACTTTTCCAATTTAACTTGCTCGTACTCCACATGGTTCTTAAACGTGGATCTTTCCGGGTATTATAATCTGTCTTGCCCGTATTCACCGCGTAGTAACCCGCTTTGCGAAGCATCTGCGGGTAAAAAATAACTTTGTCTTCAGGTACACTGACGCTGCTACGATGATTGTGCCCCGCCATAGAAACCGCATTCATACCCGTAATCCAAGAAGTACGAGTTGCCGAACAAACCGCCGTATTTGAATAACAATGAGTGTAGCGAAAACCTTCGGAAGCCAATTTATCAATATTAGGCGTCACCGCATGTTCATTACCATAGCAGCCTATATGAGTCACGTTATTATCTTCACTCGTAAGCCAAAGAATGTTGGGTCTATCTGAGCCCCAGGTCTGCACGCCTAGCAGCGCAAAAAATAATAATAGTAACTTATGCATAAATTTCCTTTAAATAGTTTTTATTAAACAACACTAAAAATCTTTTGAAGTGACTGCTAAATCGTCGTTTTCTTTACAGAACTTTTTTTCTTCTTATTCTTTTTAATCTTCTTAGGCTTTGAGTCTGACTGCTGTTTCCCAAAATCTGGATTTAATTCAGTGGGAATAAAAGCTCCGATTCCATTTCTCCAAGAATCTAGTTTATTGCGAAGTTTGCTAACTACCTCAGGGTACTCAGAACTCAAGTCATTTTTTTCAGATCGATCACTGTTAATATCGTACAGTTCCACACCATCATCCTCAAAGTAGTGATGCAATTTCCACTTGCCGTGTCGAATAACCGAGCCCGGACGAGTTCGGAAAAGTGGGTCGCGGCTCTCGGGTTTCTCGTTTGGCTTCAGGTAGGCCTGGAGATAAATAGGAAAGTGCCAATAAAGTGCTCGGTTCTTCAAATCCTCATCAACTTCACTCTTAAGCAGCGGTAAAAAACTCTTGCCATCGACGACCTTATCATCAGGCAGCTCGACACCAGCCAACTCACAGACAGTAGGATAGAAATCTAAACCAGTGACAGGAACCTGACTGCGACTTCCTGCTTCAATCACACCCGGCCATGAAGCAAAAAATGGTACGCGAATCCCGCCCTCATAGTAACTCCCCTTACCAGCTCGAAGAGGCTCCTGGCGGCTGAACTTCATGTGCCCCCCATTATCAGAGGTAAACATAATCAAAGTTTTCTCACGTAAACCTTGTTCTTCCAAAGCTGCGACCAAGCGCCCAACATTATGGTCCAGAGCTTCAATCATTGCCGCATATTTAGGATTAAAATGGCCCTTAGTTTTTGCTTTAGCCTTATATTTAGGCTCAAACTTGGGGTGCCCCTGAATCGGTGCATGAATCGTGTAATAAGGAAAATACATAAAGATCGGCTGCTGAGCGCCATGTTCTTTAAAAATCCCAATCGCCTCATCAGTTAAATGATCACAAAGGTAACGCCCCTTCTCTGTCTCTTTTAAATTAGGGTATTCATAAGGACTATGATAACCGCCATTATAGGGGCCTCCGAACTCGCGACCACCGACATTAATCTTCCAACCGTGAGTCAAAGGATCCTTGGCCACATGGTACTTACCGAGTGTAGCGGTGAGATAGCCCGCACTGTTCATGGCATCTGCGATGGTAAAGTTATCCGCATCGACAAAGTCAATATTAGGACTCGGAATTAATTTACGCTTGTTAGAAGCTCCTCGGGCAGGATTACCCACAGTATAAACTTCTGTACGTGGGCTCTGCTGGCCACTAATCAAAGAAGCACGACTAGGAGCACAATTGGCTGCGGCGGCATAACCCTGATCAAAAATCATCCCGCTCTTAGCAAGGGCATCAATATTTGGACTCTCATAATATTTACTCCCCTGATAGCTGAGGTCAGTCCAACCGAGATCATCTATGTTGATGAGAATAATGTGGGGCTTCTCTGCTGCGAAACCAGCTAGCGCCAAGAAGAACACAAGAGCACATTGAATTTTTATAATCATATTTTTTTCCTAAAGTTATAAATTTTACTCATTTATCAAATCTCGATCTTAACAGCAGAATTACTTTTTCTTTGAACTTTTTTTCTTTTTAGATTTTTGTCTAGGCATGGGTTTAACACCAGTATCTTCACATGCTGCTTTGGCATTATAAAGTGGTTTAAAGTCTTTATCCCAATAGGGACTTTTGACGTGGGCTTCGACCATCATTTTGCGGATTTCATCCACAACTTCAGGGTATTGTGCAGCTAGATTTTTTGACTCGCTTTGATCTCCACTCATATCATAGAGCTCTATATTGAGCCCTTTGCGTCTATCGAGCACAACGCCCTTCCATTTCCCAAAGCGAATCGCACAATTCGGCTTATTACTCTCATAAAGCTCCCAGTAAAGGTATTTATGCTGCTTCTGTTCAGAATCTTTTCCCAATAATGTTGGCAACATGGAAATCCCATCTGTCTCTCCTTTAAAAGGCTCACCGGTGAGCTCCGAAAAGGTTGGCATCATATCCCAAAACGCCGAGATATGATCACTCACACTTCCCGCCTGAATGGTACCTGGCCAATAAGCGATCATAGGTGAACGCACCCCTCCATCATACATACTTCTTTTTAAACCCTTTAGATCACCTGAGGTATTAAAAAACTTCTCAGAATTCGATTTACCATGAGCCCCATTATCACTGTTAAACATGATTAAGGTATTGTCGGCAATGCCCAGTTCTTCTAAACGACGTGCAATTGTGCCAATATCGCGATCCATACGCGAAGTCATCGCGGCGTGAATTTTCATTTCTTTGGGCCAATCTTTGTCTTTGTACTGCGCCAAATCTGGCACCTGATATTTCACGTGGGGAATGAGGTAAGCGAGGTAAAGGAAAAAAGGCTGGTCTTTCTTCTCTTCAATATACTTCAATGCATCCACTGTCATCAGGTCGTGACTGTAATCATTTTCTTCGCCATTCTTATTATTGAGCATTTCTTTTTCGCCGTTACGCCAAAGGTATTCAGGATAATAATTGTGCGCCTTACGCTGATCTGTATAACCGTAAAAATGATCAAAACCCTGCTTATGGGGATTGCCCGCATTGTGAAAACCACCTAGTCCCCATTTACCGATACAAGCCGTTGCGTAACCCGCACGCTTCATGAGCTTACCTAGCGTTTCTGAATCAGCTGGAATGGGTGTTTGCCCATCGGGGTAACCAGGACTATTTGCACGAATAAAAGCGTGCCCAGGATGTTTCCCTGTAATTAGGGAAGCTCGCGATGGTGCGCAAACTGCGTTCCCACAATAATGATCCGTAAAGCGCATGCCTTTGGAAGCGAGTTTATCCAGCTCGGGAGTCTGAATCATTTTCTGACCATTATAACCAACCTCACCATAACCGAGATCATCGCATAAAATATAAATGATGTTGGGTTTCATTTGAGCCAGTAAAGGCATCGAGATGAGTGTTAATACCGTAAATAATATCTTCATTATTTTTTACCCTTTTTATTTCGTTTAGGCTTAGCTTGACCGAATTCGAATAAAGGAGCTGGAGTATGCGCCTCTAAAAATATTTTTTTAAATTCCTCAACCTTTTCCGGGTACTGCGTCGCTAAATCTTTTTTCTGTCCAAGGTCATTTTTTAAATTAAATAATTTTATGGTGTCCTTATTCGGATCTATTGCGCTTGTTTTCGACTGCAAGGCAACCCAATCGCCCTTTCTCACGCCACGCTTAGTCGGCCAATGCAGCTCAAAGTACAGATAATCATGTTTTTCCTGCTCTTCCATATTTCCTTTCAATAAGGGAACATAGCTAATCCCATCAATTCCCTCTGGTGGCTGAACTCCACCCAACTCACAGGCTGTCGGCATCAAGTCCCAGTGAGCTCCGATATGATTACTGACTTGTCCTGGTTTAATAACACCTGGCCAATGAGCAATAAATGGAACACGAACCCCACCTTCATACATACTGCGTTTAATACCACTTAGGGGGCCGCTGTCATTAAAAAATTCAGGTCGAGCTCCACCTTCTCTATGAGCTCCATTATCACTGGTAAAAACGACCAGTGTATTTTCAGCTAAGTTCATTTCTTTCAGCAGATCTAAAATTGATCCCACATCTTTATCCAGGCGACTAATCATACCCGCATGCTTTTTCTGTTTCTCAGGCCAGGATTCATCCTTGTATTGAAGGTAACATTCATCATCTCCGGGAATTTGAAGCCTTGAGTGGGGAATCACATAAGCCAAGTAGAGAAAAAACGGATTATCTTTATTCTTTTTAATGAAGCCTTTAGCTTCGTCTGTTAGCATATATTGACTGTACTCGATCTCTTTGCCGGAATTATTTTTAAGAGTAAGGGTTTCCTCATTTCTAAGAAGAAATTTCGGAAAATGATTATGAGCATGCTTTTGGTCATTATATCCAAAAAAGTAATCAAAGCCCTGTTTATTTGGTTCACCTTCACTGCCTGGGTAACCTAAACCCCACTTGCCAATCAATGCAGTAGCATAACCAGCTTCTTTCATCTTTTCAGCCACTGTAATTGTCTCTGCAGGAATAGGCTCCTGACCAGTGGGGTATTCCTTATTCCCTCGAATATAAGTGTGCCCCACATGTTGACCTGTCATCAATGAACAGCGCGAGGGGGCACAAACTGCTGTCCCTGCGTAATAATCAGTCAAACGAAGTCCTTCTTTGGCCATTTGATCAAGCCGAGGCGTTTTGATCATTTTCTGGCCGTATGAACCCAGCTGACCATAGCCCATATCATCACACATGATGAAAATAATATTTGGTTTATCAGCGCTATTGGCCGCAAACATAAGAAAGACGAATACAGAAATATACTTCATTTTAAACCCTTATTTATTTTTCAGTCAAAAGCTATTGACGGAAACTTGCGGGTTCTTTCACCAAAAATGAAATTAATAGAGAGAATTTTTATCCATTAAGCGACGAACCTGACCAGGAGTAATGGCGGCGTCGATGATATAAAGTTCGTCTAGCTTAGCTCTTAAGTACCACTTGCTGCCATCCATTTTACGCCCAAAGGTCACTGGCTTAGAATCAATTGAGTCTACGTTGGTCGACACCTTTTTTCGCTTAAAGCCGCTCACAGCCTCCAGGCGTCCATCTACATAATGACGAACATGTGTGGCCACGTCTGCATCGTCTCCACCTATAAAAAGACTGACAATATGATGCCAACGCCCATCACGCAGATCGGTTTCACCTATTACATATCCATTTTTAAATTCTGTTCGAATAGCACCCAGTGTCCCACTCTCAGGTAATGCATTCCAGCCAATTTGCCATTTTTGACCTGTTTCCATACTATTCCCCCAAGAAACAAAGGAATAGTTTTCTTTCTGCTTGGCATCAACTGGGATTTTCACCCAAAAGGAAACCGTACGTGGGCGGGAACCAGATATCCCTTTAAAATCTGTCTTAGCAAAATCATTTTCGCCATCGAAATCCAAAGCATAACCATAGGCACCTTCAATAAACTGCGGCCCATCTTCTCCCCCTTTGCCTTTGAGTTCCGCCTTAAATCGGTCGTGAAAATCCCCTCCGGAAGAAGTAGGAGTCCAGCCCAACTGCGCCGAATCAAAAGGCCAATGCACATAACTTAAGTCACGTTGTTCAAGTAAATTGGGCAAGGATTGCGTCACCTGAAAAGTTTGTCCATTAGCCGGACTGCCATCACTGTTGAGTCGAGTGCTCTGTCCTTGACTCAGTGCAACGTGTTCATAAGAAGTCTCCGAAGAAATAACTTCAACTTCGCCGCTCATTACTTCTATATCAGAAGTCCCCTTTTCATCAACTGCCACCTTAAACTCAGTTCCTAGGTCTAGAACTTCTCCACCTGGCACTTCTAAAACGAAACCGATAGCGACCTGCGGCACATAGGCATGCACTTTGCCTTTGATCACACGTACTTTATTGGGCCCTATCAATTCGAGCTGCGATCTCGTTTCTATATTGAGTTCAACACCAGAATCTAGAGTCAAAGCCAATTTTTCGCTAAAAGCATACTCCCCTTTCTCTAACCACTGACCCGAACTAAACTCTTTATTTTCAGATGAATGCACCCGAGCCAAAATAGGTGTATTGAGTACTATTATTTCCTGTTCAACGACAAGATCACCATTTTCCGCTTTTTGAATCATAGAAAAAATTGCGAAGGCCGCAATCAGTAGCGCCGCCATGGCCCCAAATTGAAGAAACCAATTACGCTTACTCTCTTGCTCAGCCATCATGTCACCCAAGGCATCGAGCTGAGGACTCACTTCCGCGAGCTGATCCGCCGCATTGAGTAACTGACCCGTTTCATAGAGGTATTCAGTGAAAACACGGCTTTGCTCTTCATCATTTTCGAGGAGAATCTTAAGCTCACTTTTCTGTTCTTCACTAAGCTCATCTCTCAAGTATAAATCGGCTAATTGCTCCACATCCATTATTCGGCCTCCGGGAGATTTTCATAGGAGCGTGTGCACTTACGCAATTGCTGACGAATTCGCGTCAACGTTATATAAATGGCATTCACACTGCGTTTATAACGCGATGCTAATGATTCAGAACTCTCCTTATCGCGATAACTCGCTGTAATTAAATCAAGTGACTGCGGATTGAGCTTGGCTAGGCAGTGCTTCAAGGCACGTCCCTGCGCCTCCCTGCGCTGAATAAATTGATCATCGATAAACTGCGTCACACGTTGCTCGACGAGATCTAGTAAGTCTTCATCTTTAAAAAAGGCTTCTTTCTTTCTAGAGCGTATGATCTGCAAACACTTAAAACGCACGATGCCCTTAACCCAAGGCAGAACTTTTTTCGTTGCATCAAAATCATCTGCTTTTTGATTCACAGTCACCATCGCTTCTTGAACGGCATCTTCCGCCAAATCCCAATCCCTCAGAATACTGTAAGCATAAGAAATCAAAGCATTATGATGCCTAAATGCTTCACGTAATAACTGATCTTTCATATCTCGACTCACAGGGGATTTAATTTTTAATTTTTAATTTTTAATTTTTAATTCTTGATTCTTGATTCTTGATTCTTGATTCTTGATTCTTGATTCTTGATTCTTGATTCTTGATTCTTGATTCTTGATTCATTAAGAATTTAACATTCATAATTTATAATTGGAGCGTAGCGAATCTATAACTATTCACCTCCAAAACTAAAACCTTTCGCTTAAAATTCAAAATAATCCTAAACTTCACCATAAACTCAGCGCGTAGCGCGTCAACTCAGCGCGTAGTGCGTCAACTCAGCGCGTAGTGCGTCAACTCAGCGCGTAGTGCGTCAACTCAGCGCGTAGTGCGTCAACTCAGCGCGTAGTGCGTCAACTCAGCGCGTAGTGCGTCAACTCAGCGCGTAGTGCGTCAACTCAGCGCGTAGCGCGTCAACTCAGCGCGTAGCGCGTCAACTCAGCGCGTAGCGCGTCAACTCAGCGCGTAGCGCGTCAACTCAGCGCGTAGCGCGTTAAAATTATAATTAAAAATTATCTCTCGTCTTGCACTCGCCCTGCTTTGTGGTCATTTTAAAGCCTTTCCACTTAATTATAGGATTCTCGATGGACAAATGGAATACTCGACAGACCTTGCTCATGCGGGCCAAAGACCCCAATGACCAAGTTGCTTGGGAAGAATTTGTCTCCTATTACCGTGAATTCCTCAAAGTCGTGATTTACAAAATCAACTCCAGCACCAGCTTATCGGAAGATTTCCTACAAGCGGTTCTCCTCGAAATTTGGCGCAGCCTGCCCCGTTTTGAAGTTGATAAAGAGCGCGCCAAATTCCGCACCTGGCTCTCAATCTTGGTTCGCAACACTGTCCTTAACCAGATCAAAAAAGAGCTCAAGCAAAATAAAATCCGCAAAGAACTCGAACCTCAGGCCGAACCCAATCAGGCGGAACTCGACCAAATGGTGCAAAAGGAATGGGAACTCCATATCTCTCGCCTCGCACTCGATAATATTAGCCAACGCTTCACAGGCAAAGCCATGGATGTGTTCAAACTCTCACTCAAGGGAAAGAGCATTGAGGATATCTGCGCCGAACTCGACATCACCCCCGAGTCGGCCTACACCCTAAAAAATCGCGTCAAAAAATACTTAGTTCGTGAAATCAAAAGATTGCGCACTGAGCTAGAGCAATGAATCCAGATTTACAGCCTAGCGAAGACGATCTCCTGCACTCACTCTTTGAAGAGAGCTTTGAGGAGGAAAGCGAAGTTTTAAAAGAAAACCCCTTTTTCCATAGCTTACTTGAGGACGAAAAGCGCTACACCGACTACTGCCTCATTGCTACCGGCGGCATGAAAAACATCTTCAAAGTCTTTGATAAAAAAACAGGGCGCCATGTGGCTCTCGCTCGTTTACGAGACGAAATCCCGGTAGAAATCTATGAGAATTTTTTACTTGAAGCACGTCTCACCTCTTTACTCGAGCACCCCAACATCATATCTGTCCATGATATTGGCCTCAATTCAAAAGATGAGCCCTACTTCACCATGGAGCTTAAAGTGGGTGATTCATTAAAAGACATCATCCAATCACTCCACAATCAACAAAGTGAATACGTCCAGAAATTTAGCCTTCATGATCTTCTCAATATATTTATAAAGATTTGTGATGCGGTCGCCTATGCCCATTCAAAATCCGTCATTCACCTCGATCTCAAACCCGGCAATATTCAAATTGGAACTTACGGCGAAGTACTCGTCTGCGATTGGGGACTCGGAAAAGTCATTGGCAATACAGTTTTTAATAATTACGAAGACCTCATGCTCAATCCCGATTTCCTCAACGACATTACTTTGACAGGTCAAATCAAAGGCACCTTGGGTTTCATGGCCCCCGAGCAAACCGAGAAAAACGGCGACAAAAGCCCCCTCTGCGATATCTACTCACTCGGTGCAATCCTTCATAGCATACTCACCTACCAACCCCCATTGAGTGGCTCGAAAGAAGAAATGATTGAACGAACTCGTCAGGGTGACCTCGACCTAGCAGTGCAGAATAGCTCTCAAACAAAAATCCCCCATAGCCTCATTGCCGTCAGTGAAAAAGCACTTTCACTCGAACCCAAAGACCGTTATCAATCCGTTCACGAACTAAAACAGGAAATCGACCAGTACTTAAAAGGCTTTTCCACAAAAGCTGAAAATGCGGGACCCGCAAAAGAACTCCAGCTCTTTATCAAACGCCACAAAATCACCTGCAGCCTCGCCTTCTGCTTCATCTTTATTGTAATTACGGGCACTAGCCTTTTCATCAAAAACCTCAACAAGAGCATTTATAGTGAACTCCAGGCTCGCGAAATCGCCGAACGTGCCAGCCAAGAAAGTCGTGAGGCGCAGGCAATTGCCGAACGAGAGAGCTCCCGCAGTCAAGAAGCCCTCAGCTTAGCCGAACGTGCCAACGAACGCAGTGTCGAGAGCATGAAACTCTTTGAAGCCCAAAAAGAAAAGGCGGAGAAGGCCATAAGTCTTTATGAGGCAGAGAAAAACCAGCGTAATAGCTACCTAAAAGACGCCAGTCGACGCTTCATGATCCACATTTATAAATTAACTGATTTTGATGTTTACGTCTATCCTGTTCAATCCCTTAACTTAGCACTTAAGACTATCAAACAAACCGAAGATTCTCACAAAGAAGCCACCCCAGAAGTTTTCACTCAGCAGAAATCTTATATCTATCTTATTCAGCAAAAATTCCAACTTGCCTCCCAAGCCAGTTCACAATTTGGTGGTGTCAAAGAAATCGTTGAACTAAGCCTTGATTTGCCAATGAAAAACGAACTATTAAGGCCCGAAGCTATCCCTGAATTTTTCAAACGAGCTAAAACCGTTCCCTATGGCCACTTTAGGAACGTCTCTGGAAAAATGGTTTCCTACGATGGTGCTGTCCGAAAAAACATTGAAGATCATAGCATTTTCGTTCGTGAAACGATCCTCCACCACAACCATCGCTGGAACTCAGAAAACTTTCATTTTGACAAAACCAAGAAACACCTCAAAATCCATGGTGACAACCTCATAAACTTGGGTGTTCATAGTCACCTTGCGCGCGGAGTCGATAGCAAGATTTTCTTCTCTTTCCTCACTTACCTCAAGCTCAAATCCCTCGACCTCAGCCAGAGTGATTTCTTTGACCTTCAGCAAATTCAAAACCTAGAACTCACCCAACTCAACATCTCCAACACCCTCGTCACCAACTTGAGCCCCCTCGACGAAATGCCCCACCTCCAAGAACTCATCGTCAACTACGACCAATTCCCCCCGCAATCCCTACAACAAATCCCCAGCAAAATCAAAATCACCTATACAAAATGAGTAGACGACCGCAGGTCTGAGTTGACGGCTAAAGCCTGAGTTGACGAGGCGGAGCCTCTGAGTTTACGGAACGGAGTTCCTTAGGGAACGACCGCAGGTCTGAGTTGACGGCCAAAGCCTGAGGTGACGCTGCGCTGAGTTAACGAAACGGAGTTCCTGAGCTAAAATAAAGTTTATACATTAATAATAGAACTCAGCGCGAAGCGCGTCAACTCAGCGCGAAGCGCGTCAACTCAGCGCGAAGCGCGTCAACTCAGCGCGAAGCGCGTCAACTCAGCGCAAAGCGCGTCAACTCAGCGCGAAGCGCGTCAACTCAGCGCAAAGCGCGTCAACTCAGCGCGAAGCGCGTCAACTCAGCGCGAAGCGCGTCAACTCAGCGCGAAGCGCGTCAACTCAGCGCGAAGCGCGTCAACTCAGCACGAAGTGCGTATTCTCAGCACGAAGTGCGTATTCTCAGCACGAAGCGCGTCAACTCAGCGCGAAGCGCGTATTCTCAGCACGAAGTGCGTATTCTCAGCACGAAGTGCGTATTCTCAGCACGAAGTGCGTATTCTCAGCACGAAGTGCGTATTCTCAGCACGAAGTGCGTATTCTCAGCACGAAGTGCGTATTCTCAGCACGAAGTGCGTATTCTCAGCACGAAGTGCGTATTCTCAGCACGAAGCGCGTCAACTCAGCGCGAAGCGCGTATTCTCAGCACGAAGTGCGTATTCTCAGCACGAAGCGCGTATTCTCAGCACGAAGTGCGCAAACTCAGCGCGAAGCGCGTATTCTCAGCACGAAGTGCGCAAACTCAGCGCGAAGCGCGTAAACTCAGCGCGAAGCGCGTAAACTCAGGAACTCCGTTCCGTCAACTTAGGCCAAAGGTCGTAACACCCCCTTAATTATTTTTCAAATGACCATTTTAATTTGGAAATGTAAGTTTTTCGGCATTTTCTCAGCTCTCCAAGCAAGAGCACTCATCACTCACAACTTGCTTGCCTAGAGCTTTAATCATATATTTTAGATAGTTCTGATCGTATATATTAAATGAGAATCTCTATGTCCACAAAAAGTTTTAAAAAGAATTTTTCCCTTATCGAGCTGCTGGCAGTAATTGCCATCATGTCGATGCTCATCGCCATTGTCGGCGCCGCCATGAAGCCCGACCCCGTCAACTCAGCGACTCGCGAAATCTCCGGCGCCATCAACAAAGCACGCTCCTATGCCCTATCCAAAAGAAAGTATACTGTTCTCCGTGTCACACAAGCACAACTCAACAAATCCTTTGTTGAGGTACAACCCATTGCCATATATACTGACAGTGCTTTATTAACACTTGATTCACAAAAAACTATCCCCGGCTCAACTACTATTTACCTAAACAAAGGGTCTTCAACTTTTCATGAAAATGATATAGAAACTTCCGACCCTAACGCCCTTACTACCACCTATATTAGCTTTCATCCCAATGGTGGAGTTAACTCTACGTCGTTCGGGACTAATTCCGGCAAGTACAGCATCAACATTTACGACAGACGTGGCTATGACAGTGGCGGAAACTACATCAAGGGCGACATGCGTATCTACGTTAATAAATTTACTGGCATGGTGTCATTTTGAGAACGCACAGTAAAAAACACTCTTTCACCATGGTCGAAGTCATCATTGCTCTTGGCATACTGACCATTGCCATGTTTACTCTTGTCGGCCTCCTGCCTGCAGGCCTTCAAAACTCTGAAGATACCGAACACGCCACTTATGCCCCGATAGTTGCCGATGGTTTTGGCACCATTTTAACTCACTTACTTAACGGTGATGAAAGTGGCACAAACTGGGACAATTACTGGGACACTTGCGATGTCGACATACAGTATAGTGCTGCCCACCATGATATAAATGTAGCAATAACAGGATCCACAAACATAGCAGACCCAAGTAGCTTTAAAGTCCTTAACTTACAATCTGGCTTTCCCTCTTCAACATTTTCTGGCATTAACGCAAATATCGCAAATGATCCATTCCTTAGCCAGTTCACTCTATATGGTACAGGCTCCGCGACTTACCCTGATTTGTTTGGAGGTTACTACAAAGGCCTCGCAGCTGACGGTGTAACAGAAGCTGAATATGGCGTACGCGTTTGGTACGGAGAAACTGAATTAGCAACAACATCGGGCACAGTCGAAACTGCACTTGAGCCAGAAGCTGGGGACGAAGATATAATCTTTACTATTGAAATCTCTTGGCCACCTCAAATGCAATACCAAAGACGTATTGCCATGGGCAATTTTTATAAAACGACAAAAATTGTGAGTAAAAAACCATGAAAAAATATACCCTCATAGAACTCCTTGTCGCCATGGGTATTTTTGCCTTTATGATGCTACTTCTCATGAACTTTTTTAGTATTTCAACTGATCTACTCGGCAGAGAGAATAACCGCGCCACTAAACTTTACGAAGCGAGTATTATTTCATCATTGCTGCAACAAGATCTAAAAGGTTTATCCGTCAACGGAACTGACAGCCCTTTCGAATACCATACAAATCGCTCAGGAAAAACATACTTACGATTTATTAGCGAAGGCTACGACGAAAACACTAGTGTTGATTCTACAGTCCCCATACTAGTTAGCTATATCTATGATTTTAGTACTAAAGAAATATTTCGCTATGTTGAAAGTGTGAGTGATTTTGAAACTACCTATGGCGCCATAACTCTAGATGGCTCAGATAAAATAGCCAATTTTAATAACATAGAAACCAGTACTAATGGGGCACTCATATTAGAGGGTGTAGAGGCCTTTGATTTAGTTTTTTATGAAGCAGGAAATTTTAAAACTTTTACGGCTTCAGTTCTAACTAGCAACAGCAATTTCAGTAACCTTCGTTATAGCAATGTACCCTCGTCAGGAAGCGCATTAACGACAAAGCCCGATTCCGTCACGATACAAATGGCCTTAAATGATAAAGATGTCATTGGGATTACTGGCTTGGAAGACAAAAATCGCCGTACTATAACTCAACAATTTATACTGGGATATAACGACTAATGAAAAAACTACTTAATCTTAAAGAAAAAAACTCAGGCATTGCTATCATGTTCTCTCTTATGATGATGGCTGTATTTTTAGTTCTCGGCATGGGTTTTTCCGCCTATATGAGCAATATTCGCCGAGCTGCCGAATACCAAAAAGATTTCAAAGTTAACAAGGACATTGAGGATGTTTTAATCTATCAAATTCGCCTAGCTCTCAAAGGTGGATTTGACGTTGAAGGCGAATATTCAGGTGCGGCTTCAGATTATTATGCAGCATCCATGCCCGAAGGAGCACCCTCCAAATTCTATGGAGCCTCCACTATTAACGACAGTAGCGATAGTACTCTCCAAAAGCCAGATACGACAACAGACATTCATTATGCTGCATGGGGAATCGAATCAACAGATCCATTACACTATGTCAAAGCAGACGAAATCCTTTTCACTGTCTATGATGCAAACGCTGACAACATTGATGCGGCTTCCTACATAGATCCGGATGTATTCACTTCGCCCAACGACCCTACCAATGGGGCCCTAGGTTGGCAAGAACACATTGATGAAAACAACCAAGTCTACGCCATTTCTACGTGGGCTCTCATAGGCATGTCTGGACGGCTTGATCCAAGCCACGTTGATACAGCTACATCTGGAACTAGCTTGACAGCACTCAAGGCGAATGGAGAAAATATATCTGAAGTTAGCGTATCTAACTTTATCACAAATGGCTTAGCTCGAGCAGCTGTTAGTTTAAATTCAACAAGTGCCTTACCTACATTTCAAGACGCACTCCGTGATGCCGACTCTGGTTCATTTGATGACAGTGCTTATTTCAGCTTTTTCCCTCTGGCCAGTAAGTATACCTTTGAGATGCTGAATGAATCAGATGTCCTTGAAAAAACAGACAAATCATTAACCATGCATTCTACTGAATCTCCTATCACTTTATTTGATTTAAGTGAAATATATACTGACAACACCATAACCCCCGAGGTTATCGCAGGTAATTCGGGAAGCAAACCAATAATCTACCTCTCTGATGCAACATCTACCGTACCAGAAACACAACGTTTACAAATTGCCGCTAACCTTATAGATTATATTGATGCTGACGATACCCCGTCAACAGATTATGACGGATCGAACCGAGCAACACTTACCTATATGGGAAATGAGAAAGTACCCGTTATCAATGAGTTACAGTTTGATCTATCTTTTTCTTGGTCTCATTCATCTGGAGAAATTACACATACATTTACAGCAGATGTCGTTACTGAATTATTAAACATGTACACTATCAGTCCAAGCATCACTGGTGGTACAATCACCTTTACAGCAGACATTTCATACACACTATGGGATGGTTGGAAAGGGAATCATAAAGATGTATCAACTGCGACACACACTTTTACCATAGATACAAGCGGAAACTCTTTTAGCACGCCCTCATACATCAACACCACATCATCATCTATATCGCCTTCTCTCGACCAATCATATTTTTACACAGATATAAATGCAATCTACACACAGGTAAAAAACTTTACAATAAGCAACATTAGCCCAATTACTTTTACTGGTTCAACTGGTGATACTTGGGATGTTGCACAAATAGATAACGGTTCTGGAGAATATACTCAGGCGACAATAAACACGGCACCTCGTTATCTAGCTTTCCAGTGTGCTGAACCCAAATTAAATCACGACCCAAATCAATGGTCAACCACTACGGGAGCAACAACATTTGCAACACTTGCAACCAATACAATGACGGGGCCATCATTCATCAATACAACATACATCCCATCAGGTAACATGGATAGAGAGGATGCTACAGACCCAAAAGATTTATCAACAAATTATATCCGCAACAATGTCATTTTAAACCTTCACGAACTAGGCTACATCCATCGCGGTGTCCCCTACCAAACACTCAACCTTATTGAATTCAATACTGAAACACCTGAAAAAATTGGAAACTACACCAATAGCAACGGAGAATTCCTTTACAACTCAGCGAAAACATTTGAAAGTCTAAGCAATGGAGGTGATAGATCGATTTTAGACTATGTCTCTGTTGGAACTAATTCAACTACTGGTGATTTAGAAGAAACCACTCCGAATCAGGGACGAATCAACCCCAACACTAACCATCCCTCAGTACTAAAAGCTTTATTTTATGGTATATCAGCTGATCATCCCGGATCAAACACGGATAGAGTCGGTGTTTCGGGAACTACCATCTTAGACTCTGATATAATGCAACTAATATCACAATTTCCAGGCATTAACTCAAGCCGCACAAACTTACCTTACCATGGAGGCGGGGACGACTTTCCTAGCATCGGATATTTTGATCCGCTTTGGTTCAAAAATTTAAAAAACAACCCTCCAAGTTATGGCATTCCTTTTAAAAAAGCGACAAATCTCAATGACAGAGAAGCCGAAGTCCTCCTCTGTAACACACGTCGTTTCGTAAGTGTTAATCGCAACTACTATATCGCTTCTTTAGCTGTTGATGCCACATCTACTTCAGCAGATGACGGAACCAGAGCCACAGGTATCCCTTGTACTCAGCAATATTTACTAAGAGAGCTCATTGACGATGCCAAAGATAGCTCAGACTCATCTGCAACCCCTCACGACCCTAGCGATGATCGCTACCGTGTAAGAATTTTAAGGTAAAAACCATGAAAATATTTTTTTATATTCTAATAAGTTTTTCGATCATCCTAAATGCCCAAGAAAAAAAGGCCAAGAAGAAAGGGAATGAATTCAATCAACACAATGTTGAAATCCTTAGCCTCAAACTTCTTGAAAAAAAATATGTACCAAAAGCCAAAAAAGAATTATCTAATTTGGAAAAAGAAAAAAAACGATATGAAGCTGGATTGGCCAAGTTAAGTAAAAATTCAAAATCATACAAAGCACGTAAAGCAGAGTATGATACGATACTTAAAAACATAAAAGCTCAAAAAATAATCATTGTTTATACTACAACTTTCAAAAAGCACCTTGAGGAGAAGCTCAATAAAAACTATAAGAACGTCGATAAACATGAAGAAATCTTAGCAAAACTTAAAGATGCGTATCAAACCGAAACAGGTGAAAGATTTCCGAATCTAGAAAGTGAATCATTAAATCACTTAATTAAAAAAAAATAACACACCCTCATAAATGACTAAACTTTTATGTTTTTTCTTTCTATGCTTGAGTGCATGGCCCCAAGGCAGCTTGACTTCAAGCTGTCTTTTTGATTTTGCGCAGGGCGCAAAAGCTCAAGAGATCATTGGCCAAGTCGATGACTACGTCAAACTTCAGCAAAGACTCGAGCGCGCCCAACGACTCAATAGCCAAGAACCCGTTACCCAGGCTGATTATTTGCGCCGAGCGCAAGAATCCATCCTCGATTTCACTGAAAAGGAAATCACCCTACTCAATCAAGCCTCCCAAGAACTCGAAATCACTTTTCGGGATTATCAGCTCAATTTTCCCAAGAAAATCTATTATTTGAAGACCAATGGTAATGAGGAAGGCGCCCCCTACACCCGCAAGAACTTCATTGTCTTCCCCGACTTTAGCCTTAAAAAAAATGTCGCCCAAATGAAAGAATTACTTGCCCACGAACTCTTTCATATCCTCAGTCGCTACAATCCTGATTTGAGCACCGAACTCTACAAAATCATTGGCTTTCACTACTGTGGCAAGATTGCGGAAGCCGCAAACTTAAAACGCATTCGCATCACCAATCCCGATGCCCCCATCTACGAACACTACATCGTGCTCACAGATAAATCAGGCAAGAAGTTCCCTGCCATCCCTTTTCTACATCTCAAAATTAAGTCCCTCAAAGAAGTCGATCAAAACGTCGTCTTCCGCCATATGCAATTGGGCTTCGTCAAAATTGACCTCACGACAAAAACTACTATCGAAAACATTATCCCCGTCGAAGACATCGCCACTTCACTCTTCCAGCAAGTCGGCAACAATACCCATTACATCATCCACCCCGAAGAAACCATTTCCGATAACTTCGCCCAGCTCATGTGTGGCATTGAGCCAAAAACTCCCAGGATTCATGAAGAGCTTAAGCAACTTCTTAGGAAATAAGTTGACGGCCTTCGGCCTGAGTTTACGCTACGCTGAGTGGACGGAACAAGTTCCTGAGTTTACGAGGCAGAGCCTCTGAGTTGACGAAGCGTAGCTTCTAAGTTAACGGAACAAGTTCCTGAGTTTACGAGGCAGAGCCTCTGAGTTGACGAAGCGTAGCTTCTAAGTTAACGGAACAAGTTCCTGAGGTGACGACCGGAGGTCTGAGTGGACGACCGGAGGTCTGAGTTGACGACCGGAGGTCTGAGTTGACGCTTCGCTGAGTGGACGGAACAAGTTCCTGAGTTTACGAGGCAGAGCCTCTGAGTTGACGAAGCGTAGCTTCTAAGTTAACGGAACAAGTCCCTGAGGTGACGACCGGAGGTCTCAGTTGACGACCGGAGGTCTGAGTTGACGACCGGAGGTCTGAGTTGACGCTTCGCTGAGTGAACGAAGCGAAGCTTCTAAGCTAAAATAATAACTCAGCGCGAAGCGCGTATTCTCAGCACCTAGCGCGTAAACTCAGCACGAAGCGCGTAAACTCAGCACCTAGCGCGTAAACTCAGTACCTAGTGCGTAAACTCAGTACCTAGTGCGTAAACTCAGCGCGAAGCGCGTAAACTCAGCGCGAAGCGCGTAAACTCAGCGCGAAGCGCGTAAACTCAGCGCGAAGCGCGTAAACTCAGCGCGAAGCGCGTAAACTCAGCGCGAAGCGCGTAAACTCAGCACGCAGTGCGTAAACTCAGCGCGAAGCGCGTAAACTCAGCGCGAAGCGCGTAAACTCAGCGCGAAGCGCGTAAACTCAGCGCGAAGCGCGTAAACTCAGCACGCAGTGCGTAAACTCAGCGCGAAGCGCGTAAACTCAGCACGCAGTGCGTATACTAATTTAACTTCTTTGAAAATGAAGAAATCATTTGTATAAGCTCTTTACATTCCTGGTAGGAACTTAGACAAAATCCCTCCTTTAAGAATCCGACTTCTTTACCAATGATGATCTGAGTTTGTAATTCAGCACAAGATGCTTTTGAATAAGATAGAAAATGCTGAGTCTCTTTAACAGAGTCCCTTAACATTCCTTCCGCAATATTACTTGGTATTGAGAGTGACGAACGTGTAATCTGATCTTTAAAACCATAATCCTTTAGATTCAGAGTCTCCTTGTAAATAGCAATACTCAGTTTCACCGAGCGCTTCCAAATTTCTAAATCTTCAAAATTCATATTCCCCTCCTATAATAACTCAGCGCATAGCGCGTAAACTCAGCGCGTAGTGCGTCAACTCAGCACGCAGTGCGTATTCTCAGCGCGAAGCGCGTAAACTCAGCACGCAGTGCGTCAACTCAGCGCGAAGCGCGTAAACTCAGCGCGAAGCGCGTAAACTCAGCACGCAGTGCGTCAACTCAGCGCGAAGCGCGTAAACTCAGCACCTAGCGTGTATTCTCAGCGCGAAGCGCGTAAACTCAGCGCGAAGCGCGTAAACTCAGCGCGAAGCGCGTAAACTATTTCACAACGAGGACATCAACTTTAGCATCATGAATGATGTGGCGTACTGTGCTACCCGTAATCATCTTTTCGAGTTTATGATTGGAGGAGGAACTCACGACAATCAAATCCGCTTTCATTTCTTTTGCCAAAATATGAATCTGTGCGGAGGGATCACCGAAACGCACGTGCTGAGGGTGGCGTTCTTCATCGATATTCAATAAATTGTAGAGGCGACGGAACTGCGTCTCAGCCTCTTTCCGGAAAACGTCATCGGTAATTTCTGTCACCCCACTATTTGTGCTAAGGTAGCCATCAAAATCTGAGTAATTGATCACTTCGGGAAGCACATGCACAAACTCGAGTTTCGCCCCTGTTTGTTCCGCAAAAGATAAGGCTTCCGCCGCCGCTTTTTGACATGACGTGGTAAAATCTACGGGGCATAAAATTTTCTTGGGGATGCCAGTAAAAGCTTTATCGGGATGAATCCACACGGGTCCCTCGGCGTATTTCACTAAGCGTTCGGCATGACTCTTGCCAAGCATATGCCTAAAACCACTACTATGACGCCCCACAACAATGAGTGAATTACCAATTTTTTTTGCGATATGCGCAAGCTCTTTTGCCGTATTACCCACACTGATGAGTGGTGCCTCAATTTTATGATGTCCATAATCGGGGTAGAGTCGCTGTATTTCATCACTCAGTTTCATCATCATTTTATCTATTGTCTCATCAGTAGATGTGGGGTGGAGTAATTTCACACTCAGCGGCTCAATGATATGTACGGGGTAGATCAGCACTCCGAAGAGTTCACTTAACTTTTGCGCTTCTCGCACAGCTAAACTGAATTGTTTCTTTGAAGTAACGCCAACAATTATGGTTTCTATATTTTTCATTTGCATGCTCCTCATTTACCTAAACTTATTACATAAAAAACACCTCTCCAAAAAGTATGCCCCTCACAAAAAATAATTATCAATTAATTATACCCTTAATCCTTACGCGATTTGCGCTTTTTGATTAATCACAAACTTAAGTATGAATTAGATAATCATATTTTTTTAATATCCACCTATTTCATTGCCATTTAAAACAAGCTATAGTCACAAGTAGTCATCAAGCACAAAGTTAATGAAAAATGCCCGCTCCATTTTTCATGCGGAGCCTGCCTAGTTTTCACAAAATAAAATAATTATGAATCTTTAATTCTCGATTTGAATGAAAGCAAAAACCTCTACCACAGATTTTATTTTCCTACTTCGCAAGCGCCATTGGTCAGACCCTGCTAAGTATAAAAGTTAAATCTGCATGATCTGTGGTTAAACTCATGCTTCTTTCAGAGCTTTAGCCCCTATAAAATCGTCGAAGTCGTCATCAATTAATTAAAAAAGATTAAATAATTTTGGTAAGGTCAGGCTGAGAAAACGCACTTCGTGCTAAGGAAACGCGCTTAGCGCTGAGTTGAAAGTTATGGACGAGAGATGAATTCTAAAATTTAGAAACAGGAAATCGCTTAGTAAAGAAGACTTGATTAAACTTGAAGTCGCTGCAAATAAATCAGCTAGAAAACGCGCGCACCTTAACTTGCATGATTCTTTTGAAGATCCGATTCAAAGAATATGCATTGCCATTGATCAAGAAAGCTATATTCCGCCACACATGTACCCACAAAAAGAGAAATGGGAAATGATAGTCGCGGTAAAAGGACGCGCTGCAGTACTCTTTTTTGATGAGCTAAGTTGCATAACTAAAAAAGTAGAACTTGGACTTAAGTCTGAATTACATGCTATACAAATCCCCGCAGGAACTTGGCATTCAATCGTTCCATTAGATCCGGTTACTATCATAATGAAAATCAAACAAGGGCCTTATAATCCAGAGCAAGTTACATATTTTGCTGAGTGGGCACCATCTGAAAAAGGTAAGCATCAAGCCATTCGTGAGTGGTATAGAAGTGCACAAGTTGGCACTAGTTTTACATCATAAACGCTGAACTTACTACCTAGTAAATCAATCTACTTACGTCTCAAACAACTTATTTCAACCCCTTCGTATAAAGCTAGCAGCCTGACGGGTTTCTCTCCGTCAGACTGTAAAACAGCTGAATTTCACCGAGTTCATGCCCGAAATTCGTTAAACATGTCTAATATTCGTCTCATCTCTGACAAAAACCACTTTATTCACTCCGTTTTTCCTTACGAAGCTCAAAGTCCGACAGACTGCTAGGAGTTTAATAAATTACAGGCAAATCCTTATGGGTAATAAAAAATACACTTATTATAAAATAGAGTCAGAAGAATTTGCTTTTTTACTTCATATTTTATCTTCCAAAATTTCAGAAAAAAAAATCTTTATCCCAGATACTCTTGATTGGAAGCTATTTCTATTTTTAGTAAGAAGGCACCGAGTCGAAACATTGGTCTACGAAGTCTTTAAAGATAGTTTAACTCAAGTGAAAATAATACCAATACTAAAGAATCATGCTATTACAAACAAACTCAATTCAGAACATCACAAAAGAATCATATTGGAGCTATCAGGTCTACTAAAGCAAAATACCATTAGGCATTTTTATACTAAAGGACTGATCTTATCTTTAAAACTTTGGGGTGACATATCGACAAGAACAGTAGGTGATATTGATGTAATTATTGAAAAAAAGGACCGTTTAAAAGTACATCAATTACTTTTAGATAATGGATATAAATGTAAAGAATTTAAATGGGTCAATAATGACCGCATTAATTTTCACAAGAAATTCTCTCACCAAATAGCCTATGTGAAGCAAGGGATTGTCATTGAAGTTTTAACTGATGTTTGTTCTCTAATCAGGTCACCTGAGGTCATGGACAATAACTTTCATAGCACTTTTAACTTTGACAACACAAATTTAACCGTACTAAACCCAGAAATGAATTTTATTGAATTGTGCGTTCATGGCTCAAGTCACTACTGGGCTAGGTTACATTGGCTAATGGATATAGGAAAAATCCTTCATGACAATACTCTTAATTGGGATAAAGTGTTGAATTTAGCCAAGAAACGCAAACTAGAAAAAATCATTTTTGAGACTTGCGCATTAGCTAAAGATATACTCTCTGTACCCTTACCGTTTAAAGCTTCGGACGCCAAACTTACGGGAGATTTCATAACAAACATTAGTTCTCATGAATACTTTGCATTTGCAATAAAACTAAAAGTAATGAGACACAGATTACGATTTCAGATGACTCCTTATTACAATTGGCCACGCTTGTGTATGAAATATTTCTACAAAACAAGTGAATGGGATAAAATCAGATTACCTAAACAACTCTATTATTCATACTTTCTTTTCAGGCCAATACTGATTTTCTTCAAAGTGTTAACGCTCATCCCGGGTCTGGCTACCGGCTATCGACAAAGGTGACACAAAATCAAAAAGAACTCACAAAAAACAACTTTCATCATTCTTTAAGCAAATTAAGCTTTCAAACATTTTTTTTATGCACTATAGCTAGCTAACAAAAAAAAGTTCAAATACCCTTTGTAGAGTAAAAGAATAATTAATTTTAAATTCAAAATCATCTCAACCCCCAAGCAAAAAAAAACTTATTATGAATAAAAACATCGCAATTATTGGCCTAGGTTATGTTGGGCTCCCCCTCGCCATTGAATTCGGGAAAAAAGTTACGACACTCGGCTTCGATATCAATCAAGCTCGTATTAAAGAACTCAATAAAGGTCATGACGCCACCTTAGAAGTTGAAGAACATGAGTTTACAGAAGCGCACAAACTTACCTTTACTTATGATGTTGAAGAACTCAAAAACGCACAAATTTATATCGTCACGGTTCCCACCCCAATAGACGAACACAAACGGCCCGACTTAAGCCCTCTAGAGAAAGCTTCACAAACTGTTGCTAGCGTCATAAAAAAAGGTGATATTGTCATATACGAAAGTACCGTATACCCAGGGGCTACCGAAGAAGTTTGTATCCCCATTATCGAAAAGCTCTCAGGTCTAAAATATATTTCCACTGAAACCCTAGAAGCTAATAGCCAAGCTCTAAAAACTGAAAACGATGTTTTCTACGCCGGCTACTCACCCGAACGCATCAATCCCGGAGATAAGACTCACCGACTACCAAACATCAAGAAAGTCACTTCGGGGTCCACGCCCGAAATCGGTCAAGAAATTGATAAGCTCTACCAAAATATCATCACGGCTGGCACTCACTTGGCTCCCTCTATTAAAGTTGCTGAAGCCGCAAAAGTCATTGAAAATACACAGCGTGACCTCAACATAGCTCTTGTCAACGAGCTTGCCCTCATTTTCGAAAAAATAGGAATCGATACCTTGGATGTACTCGAAGCCGCAGGAACCAAATGGAATTTCCTCCCGTTCCGCCCTGGGCTAGTCGGCGGGCACTGTATTGGTGTCGACCCTTACTACCTCACTCACAAAGCACAGCAAGTGGGCTACCAACCCGAAATCATTCTAGCTGGCCGTCGCCTCAACGATGGCATGGGTGCTTATGTGGCAAATACCGTTATCAAACTGATGATTGCCAAAGGCCAAACGATTGCTGGCGCCAAAGTCCTCGTCAAAGGAATTACTTTTAAAGAAAACTGCCCTGACATTCGCAATTCACGAGTTATCGATGTTATTGAAGAATTACAAAGTTTTCATGTCAAAGTTTCGGTACACGACCCTTGGGCCAATGCTCAGGAAGTCAAAGATGAATACGCGGTCGACCTCGTCCAAGAACTCGATTCTGATTACGACGCCGTCATCCTCGCCGTCGCTCACAAGGAATTCAAAGACCTCGATATTAAATCTATCACCCATGACAATAGCGTCATTTACGATATCAAATGTGTTCTCGACCCCACACAAATTGATGGACGACTTTAAGCACAGATCAGTCAGATGGAACAGATAGGGAAATTGACATAGAGTTTTTATATAAAGATGAAGGGTATAAAATATTAGGAGCATGCTTTGAGGTATACAATGAAATTGGCCCAGGTTTTTTAGAAGCGGTCTAACAAGAATGTCTCGAACTCGAATTCAGCTCTCAATCCATCACCTTTGATGCACAAAAAGAAATAAAATTAATTTATAAAGGCACTCAACTACAGAAGAAATATATTCCCGAATTTTTTGTTTATGATAAAATCATCATTGAAATCAAGGCCGTCAAAAAACTTGACTACGAACACCGTGCACAAACTTTCAATTACCTAAAAGCTACTGGATTATCAGTCGCTTATCTTATCAATTTCGGAAGTCATCTAAAACTTAAATATGAACGAATTATTTACACAAAATAAATCTGCTGAATCTGTCAAATCTGTGGTTTAAACAAAAAATTATGAAAAGAACAATCGAAAATAGTCACGTCCTCGTCACTGGTGGCGCCGGTTTTATTGGCTCCAACTTGGTAGATGTTTTACTTAAGCAAAATAATCGAGTGAGAGTTCTTGATGATTTCTCTACAGGTAAAGAAAAAAATCTTTCTCATCTCTACGACTTTGAAAATCAGCGACCCATTGCAAATAACTTTGAGCTCATTAGGGGCGACATTCGCAAGCAAGACCACTGTCATCAAGCTTGCGAGGACATAGATTACGTCTTGCATCAAGCTGCACTCGGCTCCGTGCCTCGCTCACTTAAGGACCCCGTCACCACTGACGAAGTCAATAACGGAGGCTTTCTCAAGATGTTGGTCGCAGCTCGCGATGCCAAAGTCAAACGCTTTATCTATGCCGCTAGCTCATCAACTTATGGCGATCATCCTAGACTTCCCAAAGTAGAACATACGATTGGCAAACCCCTTTCCCCCTACGCCATCACAAAATATACCAACGAACTCTATGCTGATGTTTTTTATAAATCCTATGGGCTCGAGACGATTGGCCTACGTTATTTTAATGTCTTTGGACGACGCCAAACTCCCGACGGCGCCTATGCCGCAGTCATCCCCACCTTTGTCTCTGCGCTCATTAATGGAGAGTCAATTACGATTAATGGTGATGGCTTAACTAGCCGAGACTTTACTTATATAGATAATATCATTCAACTCAATCAACTGGCTAGCTTAACGACAAATCCTGATGCCATTAACCAAGTCTTTAATGCCGCCTGTGGGGGGAATGAGACCCTCAATAGCCTATTTGAAACTCTTCGTCATTTGCTCGCAAAATTTAATCCACAGATTGCTCAAGCTAAAGTATTTTATGGCCCAGAAAGAACTGGTGACATCAAGCATTCAAAAGCGGACATTTCAAAAGCTCAAAAACTCCTCAATTACTCACCTAGCCATGACTTCAATCAGGGCATCCAAGCCTCTGTAGATTGGTACTGGAATAATTTAAAAACCAATAACTAGTCTCTACGAGCTGTTAATTAAAAATAATGATTCCAATTTTCTGCGTCTTATTTAGTACCACTTTTTTAACATACTTTGCCCAAAAAAATATTCCTACTTTTGACCAAGATGGTATTTTTCTGGGCATAAAACTGCGCAAAAATAAATTCCTACTCATTCTTATTCAGGCTATTTTAATCCTCTTCATTGGCTTAAGAAAAGGATATAATGACACCTATGCGTATATTAAAAAATTTTCACGACTTGATACTGGATGGGATGCACTATTAGAAACAAACTGGAAATTATCAGAGAATCCAGGCTTCTATATCCTTAATACGCTAATCAAAACTTATATCAGTGATAACCCTCAAGTTTTTCTATTTATCTATGCCCTTGCCTCCATTGGCTTAATTTTTTATTTCTATCAGCGTTGGTCGCAGATGTTATGGCTAACCGTATTTCTTTTTATTGCCTCGGGAACGTTTCTTGCTTCAATGGCTGCCATCAAACAAATCATAGCGATGGGCATAGGCCTACTTGGAGTACACTATTATCTAACCAAGCGCCCCTATAAATTCATTGCTTGTATACTACTGGGATGCACTTTCCACCCCTATCTTATTTTTTTCTTAGGAGCCTTTTTTCTTAGTAACCGAGTCTGGTCAAAAAAAGTAACCTTAATTATTCTGGGAGCCGTTTTGTCTGGTTTTCTTATTGAACAATTCATTCAAATAGCCTATTCAACCACAAATGAGCTAGGATATAAATACGAAAAACATGGCGAGGTATCTGGTAAAGGAATGAATATTTTACGCTTCCTTGTTTATTGTACCACTCCAACATTGACGTGGGTCTATCGTAAGAAAATCAATCAGAGTCAGGATAAAGCACTCATTCTCTTTTCAAATTTCACTTTGATTGGCTGGTGCTTTATGTTCATCTCCCTTTTTATCGGAGCCAATATGTTCGGGCGCATGGCCATGTACTTTGATCCTTTCATGCATTTAACTTTAACAGTATTTTTGACATCTTATCTTCCTATTAGGAATCAAAGTGTAGTTAAATGTTCTTGTGTATTGTCATATACCTTGTTCTTCACTTATGAGATTTACTCACGAGGCTTTATTTATTAGGTACAACTTGATATTTATTCCTTAAATTAAGCTTGTTTAACAAAAAAATTATAACTCTCACCTCTATTAAAATATTTAAATTCGTATAAATGACTAATCAACGAAACCGAGACAAACTGCAAAAGTATCAAATTGCAATAAACTTAATTGTGAAACTAATGCGCTTATTACCTTATAGATTTTCATTGGTACTTTATGACTTTATTATCTCATGGCATGGATATATAGCCAGAGGCTTACGTTATTGTATTTTGCGAGCGTGGTGTAAGCATTGTGGATATAATGTAAGGATTGATAGTGGTGTTGAGTTAGTTCATATAAAAAACATATCTCTAGGCAATAATGTCAGTATTCACAGTAACTGTTACTTTGATGCCGGAGGAAACATCACTATAGGCAATGATGTCGCTATTGCCCATCAAACTTCAATATTGCCTTTCAACCACTCTGATCGGCTGGTGTTTCATGTTCATCTCCCTTTTTATCGGGGCTAATATGTTCGGACGCATGGCCATGTACTTTGATCCTTTTATGCATTTAGCTTTAACAGTATTTTTAATATCTTATATTCCTGTGAGTATTAAAAGTATAGTTAAATTTGGCTGTGTATTGTCATACACTTTGTTTTTTTCATTTGAGCTTTATACCCGTGGCTTTATTTATTAATGAAAATTTCTTTGATTAGAATGACTTTTATAAAGACAAAACTAAGCAACAATATATATAATGATGAATAAAAAACCTGAAATCTCTGTCATTATGGCCGTCTACAACTGCCAAGATACCGTGGCAGAAGCCATTGACTCTATTCTTAACCAAACATGTCAGGATTTTGAATTCATCATCTGTGATGACTGTTCGAGTGATAAAACCTACGAAATAGTTTGCGAATATGCCAAACGATATCCTGAACAGATCAAAGTTTTGAGAAATGAACGCAACTCCAAATTAGCCTATGCACTAAATCACTGTCTACAACACGTTCAGGGAAAATACGTCGCTCGTATGGATGGTGATGACATTTCTGTACCTGATCGTTTGCAAAAACAAAGCGACTTTTTAGAAAAAAATACTGAATTTTCTTTAGTTGGTTCGGCTATAAGTTTCTTTGATAACAATGGTGATTGGGGAAAAGATATTAAAAAAGCAATTCCTAATAAATATGACCTATTAAAAAGTGGTACTTTTAACCATGCTACAATCATGATGAAAAAAGAAGCTTATGAAGCTATTGGATATTATACTGATCTTCCTCGTACTTTACGTTGCGAAGATGTTGACTTATGGTTTAAATTTTTTGCAAAGGCATTTGTAGGGTATAACACTTCAGAAATATTATACCGGGTTCGTTTAGATGAATCAGGAATGAAACGCCGAACCTTTGCTTTACGGTTAAATAGTATTAAAACCCGTATTGCCGGATACCAACTACTCAATTTCCCTTGGTACTGCTATTTTTTTATACTGAAACCTTTTATAGCTGGTCTAATCCCTAATAGTTTGATGCTTATTTACCACAAACTAAAATTACGTTAATCATCATGGTACATTAATTTTAAATATGTTGATTGTTGAAGTTTAATCATGAAATATACACCCCAAAGAGACACTCTACTTATATTATGATCCCAAAAATAATTCATTATTGCTGGTTCGGCCATGGAGACAAGCCAAAAACTGCACTTAAATACATTGAAGGATGGCATAAAATGATGCCAGACTACGAATTTATAGAATGGAATGAGAGCAACTTCAACATTCATATTTGTCCCTATGTTGAGCAAGCCTATGAAGCACGAAAGTTTGCCTTTGTTAGTGACTATGCTCGCGGGCATGCACTTTATGAAATGGGTGGGATTTATCTAGATACAGATGTAGAAGTCCTAAAATCCTTTGATGATCTATTAAATAATCGTTCACTTTGGGGATTTGAGGCTGGCAATTACATTGCGACCAGTACTATAGGTTCTGAAGCTAAACATGAGTACATCAAAGCCTACCTAGAACAATATAAAGACCGTAATTTTTTAAACTCGGATAATTCACTAGACCTCACTACCAATGTTCGCGTTGTTACTAACTATTTAAAGAACAAAGGGCTTTCTTTAAACGGTACAAAGCAGGTAATTGAAGTAGATAACATAGTTTTACCCGAGCGTTTCTTTTCTCCCTACGACCCCAGAGTCGGCAGAATGACCCGATCCAAAGATAGCTATACCATACACCATTATGGAAAATCTTGGCATGGTCCTTGGGCTAAAGTAAAGGGTGCTCTTAAAAAAGCGCTTTCAAAAATAAGAAAATAAGTTCCTCACTTTAATTTATGTCAACAACTCGTTTCAAAACACCACCATATTCCTCTGGCATGTTCGATGCTTTTCGATGGGTTGCAGCTTTAGTCGTTCTACTATGTCATGCTCGCAGTATGTTCTATGGCTCGTATTCAGATATTGAGAATCCAACCATACTGGATACCACATTTTATATTATTACACTATTCTGGCATCAAGCTGTTATTATTTTTTTTGTTTTGAGTGGATACTTCATCGGCTCATCAGTTCTGGCTTCTGTAACAGAGGGGAAATTTAATTGGACAACTTATCTAATTAACCGAATGTCTCGGCTATACATTGTATTGATACCTATTTTACTAATAACCGCCTTACTTGATCATCTGGGTATGAATCTATGGGGGATAGAAAACTATTTTGGTGCCGAAAATCGTCTTTCTATTATTCACTGGATAACTAGTCTCCTGATGATTCAGCCGCAACATATAATGCCATATGGCACTAATACTCCACTATGGAGTTTAAGTTACGAATTTTGGTATTACCTACTTTTCCCAGTTATAGTTTTAGCTCTAGATCGCAAGCAAAATAAAAGACATCGTGTGATCATGTTTGTGATACTTATCCCCTTACTTTTATTTATGGAAATTCGTATGGCCTCTTATTTTATCATCTGGTCAATAGGCGTAGCTGTTGCAGTTCTTCCATTACCCAAACAATGGCTAAGAATACGTTGGCAATACCCGTTAATTGGATTTTGTACACTTTTAGTATTCGTTTTAATTCGCGGATTAGAAAGAACCATCATCCCAGTAAAGGATTTTTGGTATATTCAACTAATAACTGATATGATTCTGAGTATTGTTTTTGCTGGATTTATGTACTCCACCAAAGTCAAAGCATATTTGAAGCCAAAGGCACAATTCCCTTTAATTGGCTTTCATAACAAAATGGCTAGCTTTTCATATACCCTTTATCTTATACACAACCCTATTTTGGTATTTATTTATGCAGGTTTCTTATTTAACGATGGATTAAAGCTAGAAGGAGGCCTTTTTGATTTAATGAAGTTCCTCGGGCTCATGGTTTTTGTTATGTTTATTGCGTATTTTTTTTCACTCCTAACAGAATGTAATACACCTTACTTACGAAAATGGCTTAGAAGGAAACTGGAGTGAAAAAAATTCTTATAACTGCATCTGGCTTAGGTGTCGGAGGGGTTGAACGAAGCCTGCTGGGATTATTGCAGGCACTTGATTGCGACAAATATGATATAACACTTCACCTCTGGTCTCATGATGGTGAATTAATGGATGGTATCCCGCAAGACATTCGTTTGTTACCCGAAGACAATCGTTATGCTGCTTTAGAGCGCCCCATCAAAGATGTTCTATTTAGCTCGACATTCCCAATTGCCCTTGCCCGTTTACTCGCTAAATTCATCACTTGGGCTAAGCTATTGATATTTGAAAAAAAAAGCTTTCTTCTACTTAGAAGTATGCGCTACAGCTTACCTTTTCTTCCCTCTATTGAAGGTGAGTATGACTTGGGAATTAGTTTCCTTACTCCCCATGACCCAATGCTAAAAAAAGTCCGCGCAAAAACTAAGATTGGTTGGATCCACACCGATTACAGCACAATGGAATGTGGAGTAGATCATTCCTTTGAAGCACCTACATGGGGGGCTTTAGATCACATAGCAGCCGTTTCCGATGGTGTTCGAAGTACCTTCTTAAAAGTATTTCCAGACCTTGAAGAACGTGTAAAAATAATTGAAAATATTATATCTCCAGAACTCATTCGACAACAAGCGTCATCACAGGTTATATCAGAAGAAATGCCAATCACATCTGGAGAAATTAGTGTTTGCTCAGTCGGTCGCTTTTGTTATGCCAAAAACTTCGAATCCATCCCCGCCGTAGTACAACTCTTAGGGAAGCGGGGACTTGTTGTAAAGTGGTACCTAATAGGGTTTGGTAAAGGGGAAGCTTTGATCAGAGAAAAAATCAAAGACCATAATGTTGAGAACAAGGTCATAATACTAGGTAAGAAGACAAACCCATATCCATATATAAAAGCTTGCGACATTTATGTTCAACCTTCTCGCTACGAAGGCAAAGCCGTAACTGTTAGGGAGGCACAAATCCTTAGTAAACCGGTACTCATCCCAAACTTCCCTACAGCCAAAAGCCAACTAGAAGATGGCGTTGACGGTTTGATCTGCCCCCTCAATACCGAAGGGATAGCGGAAGGAATAATAACATTAATTAAAGACACTCAATTGCGTTCGCAATTAGCTAAAGGAGCTAGTTCACGTGACTATAGCAATAGATCTGAACTGAAAAAAATCTATCAACTAGTAGACCTAGACTAAAAAAAGTTAAAAGAGAAAAAAGTGATAAGTCCTACCCTAAGTATAATCATGCCTGTATATAATGCAGAAAATCACCTGCAGCGATGCCTTGACACTGTCCTACAACAAACCTTTAGGGACTTTGAAGTGATCCTGATTAATGACGGTTCAAAGGACCGGACTGGATTAGTTTGTGACAGAAATGCCGAGCTAGATACTAGAATAAAAGTCATTCATAAAGAAAATGGTGGGACTTCATCTGCTAGAAATGAAGGCTTAAAAATTGCTACTGGTAAATATATAGGTTTCGTTGATTCTGATGATTGGCTAGAACTAGATATGTATAAAGTTATGATGGAAAAAACAGAAAAACATGATGTCGATCTGCTGATCAGTGACTACAAAAGAGTGTATGAAGATTATGCCTTTGAGGTAGTCCAGCCGATTAGAGAAGGCTATTATAATAAAGATGATATGCTCAAAGAATATTTCCCCTGTCTACTTATGCGAGAAGACATCGATTATCCCCCCACTATATCTAATTGGGCCTGCCTTTTTCGAAAGAAGTTATTAAACGACAATGACATTTGGTATGATACAAAAACCAAATATAACGAAGATTTTTTGTTTGGTGCCAAAGCTGCATATCACGCCAAAAGCCTGTATCACCTAAAAGGTCACCATAACTATAACTTCTATTTCAATCCTTACTCCACAACAGCTGTGTACAATACAGATAAATGGGGTATAAACCTGCATGTTTACGAAGAAGCAAAGAATTTATTCGGCAATATTTCTGAATTTGATTTTACTCAACAACTTAAAACCACTATGATCTTTTTTTCATTTAATGCCATCAATGAAGTCGCAAAGTCAAAAGTTGGGTTCTTCAAAAGATATAAAGAAATCAAAAACATCCTTAAGCACCCTTATTTAAAAGAAGCTTTTCATAACTACAAATATCCCAAGGTAAAGTACAAACTTAGAATTATGTTATTCTTGCATAAATACAGGCAAGCTTTCCTAGTGACTTTAAAACAAAAATTTTAATAAAAAACTCTAGAAACCTCTACAAAATAAAAATCATTTTAATTAAATCCTTGAACAGATTTATTCATTCTATTCGATAGAAATCACAGTTATAATTAGAACCACCACGCTTTATAGAAGTGAAATTGTCTAATTTACGCTAGCGTAAACACTCTTAATATACAAATACTCACATCACATTTAAAATATTAAATCATCTATGCGTATTCTATATAACAAAGATTTATTAGTTTTAGGAATATGTAAAAAAACATGTAATCTGTACTCTTTTTTAATAATCCACTCAAAATACAAGGACTGAGTTTATGAAAAAATTCATGCTTTATCCCCATGGTGGCAGTGGGAACCACGGCTGTGAAGCCATTGTTAGAACAACAATGAAAATTGTCAACGGAATGTATGAGAATGCCACACTATTTTCTGACCGGCCAGAAACAGATAGATCTGTGGGACTTGATAAGATACTCAATGTTACAGAAGCCAAATCAGAGATAAGTGCTTTACAGAAATTACTTATAAAAATGTCACATAAAATTTCAGGTAGCGATGAACAGTTTTATCGATATCAAAATACACCTGTTATTGAACATGCAGATAAAAATACTCTAGCCTTGTCTATCGGCGGTGATAACTATTGTTATGGCTGGGTTGAGTACCTCTACAGTCTTAATAAATACCTTCGAAAAAAAGGAGTCACTACTGTTTTGTGGGGCTGCTCCGTAGAGCCAAGTGCGATGGATCAAAGAATGATAGATGATTTAAGAGGGCACGCAGTCATCAATACTCGTGAAACTATAAGCTACCAGGCTATGCGAGATAGAGGGCTCGATAATGTTCACCTCTACCCCGACCCGGCTTTTCTACTTGATAAAACTGAACTCCCTCTTCCAAATGGCTTTGAAGAAGGTAATACCGTAGGAATTAATCTTAGTCCATTAATTTTGAAGTACGAAAAAGAAGATGGGGCTACAATGAACGCCTACGCAGGGTTAATAAATCATATTTTAGATTCTACAGATATGCGTGTAGCATTAATTCCCCATGTCATTGTAGAAGGCAATAGTGATTTTGATACCATGGCCGAATTGTATGAGAACTTTAAAGACAGTGGAAGAGTTGTGCAAATTGGTGACCACAATGCTCTGGAACTTAAGGGCTTTATTTCCCGCTGTCGAATGTTTATTGGTGCACGAACTCATGCGACAATAGCTGCATACTCCAGTCACGTCCCTACTTTCGTCGTAGGCTACAGTGTCAAAGCACGTGGTATTGCCAGAGATATTTTTGGAAGTGAAGATGACATGGTACTTCCAGTTCAACAACTCCATTCTACTAATCAATTAATAGATGCATTTGAAAGTTTAAGTTCTCGAGAGAACGAGCTCCGTACAAAACTCAAAACATTCATACCTAAATATGCCGCCAAGGCAGCTAATGCCAAGGAAACAATTCTACCTTTTATTAATGGTTGAAATATATGAAAGATACAAACTCAAAAATAAGCCCAAAACAAACACCTGACTTATCTATCTTGACAAAAGATACTGGGTGGTATGGGGGACATTCAGGTTTCTATGAGCAGTTAGGTAAACGTCTTAAAAAACAACCATTCAAAGGAAAGATTTTTAAACCTAAAAATAATTTACCTAGTAAAATCCTAGGGCGATTAAACAACATGCGATTTGGCAAACCCTACGAAAATGATTTTTTAAGTAGTGCTCAACTTAATTTTTATCATAAAACACGAAATAAGAAAAATAATATTTCATGTGTACTTAACATGGATGATAATTGGCAACTTTTAAAACACTGGAAATCAGTCCCAAAATCACTAGTTGGCGTTATTCACATACCGACTTCTCAATGGGCAGAAAATGGTCAGATACACACATCAAAATGGTTCATAAGAGAAGGCTATGAAATGTGCCATCGTCTTAAGTCTGCCATCGTTCTTTGGGAACGGGAAATCCCTAAAATAGAGCAATTAGTTGGTCCCGGAAGAGTTGCATTTGTTCCCCATGGCATCGATACTAATTTCTTCCACCCTGGCAACAAACCACGTAAAAAAATATCATTCCTAGCCTGTGGCCAGTATCTTCGTGATTTTGATATGTTACAGTCAATATTTGAAAACTTGCAGAATGTATATCCCGAGGTTGAACTCAGAATAGTCATCCCTAAACACTTCTTAAAAATAATTGACTTATCTTGGGCAGAAAAAAACTCAAATGTTACAATCATATCTGGTTTATCAGATGAAGAGTTGCTAACTGAATATCAGCTAGCTACAGCTTTGCTCATTCCTTTTATTGATTCAGGAGCTAACAATGCAACAATGGAAGCCATGGCCTGCGGGTGTCCAATTGTAAGCAATGATATCGGAGGTATAAGGAGTTATGGTGGTGGGTCAGTATACCCTATTGGTAATAACTCTGATGACTTAGTGAAAATTGCTCTAAACCTGATAGAGAACTCCACATATACAATTGAAATGAGTCATAAACTTAGATCCTATTCTTTAAATTTCGACTGGGAAAAAGTTGCCCCCTTGTTTTATTCAACGGTTAACGACCTGGCATCTCAATAGTCAAAAAAGGAAAAAATAAGTGTTTCAGTATGTGTATTGGTTACTAGCCTGTTTTTTTGTTGTAGGTTTAATTTTCCTAAGCGTTGATTTTTATTATTGGTTTATCGATCGTTACAGCCGTTACCGAATAGGACGATGGCAAAATCATCAATCTTGGATTAAACGCTATAATCGAACGGTAATTAAATGGTTACCAAAAACGCCGCCTGTTCAAATCTCTGATAATACCCATTTGATTTTATGGGATAAAATCACTGGTAAATTCAGTAGAAATTGCGTGCAGTCCTGGCAGACAGCAGGCTTGGTCTTAGGTGCCTGTGAATATACGCAAAATGATACTGACGAGCTTTTAAAAAAGTGTACCAAACATTTTATCGATACCGAAGGCATGTGGAGAAAGAAACCCACAAATGTTGATAATTCCATGCTGGCTTTTTCTTTGCTAAAATACTCTAAACGTAGCGAATTTATTAGACCTGCGATGGACTATATGATCTCAATCGTTGAGAAATTCATTTCTGATGAGGATCAAATGATCATCTACAACCAGCGAACCAACCTTCGTTATGTTGATACTTTAGGCTTAGTTTGCCCTTTTTTAGTACTCTATGCAAAAATATACAAGGAGCATAAGTATCAAAATTTAGCTTATGAACAAATTAGAAAATTTAATAAAGTTGGCCTTTTCCAGAACACCTACCTTCCCGCTCATGCCTATGAAATTAACTCCAAGCTCCCTATGGGGGTATACGGCTGGGGACGAGGGACGGGTTGGTACATTATTGGCGTCCTTGATTCATTTATTGAAATGAGTGATTCCGATGAAAAAAATAAACTACGTTCGCAACTCCTGGCAATGGCAGACTTTTACGCTCGCTTTCAGCGTCAAGATGGAGGCTTTGGAACTTTCCTACAAGATAAAAAAACCTATGACAGTTCAGCTACAGCTATATTTGCCTACTTCTACGCTTGCTGCCATGACATTTTCGTGAAGAATGAGTACGCTGAGATTTCTCGAAGATCTCTTGATATGCTAAAAAGTAAGACTCGTATGAGTGGCAAGTTAGATAACTGCCAAGGTGACACAAAGGATGTTGGAATTTTTTCAACTCGCTATGATTCCCTGCCTTTTGCTCAGGGCTTTGGCTTAAGAGCTTATGCTAAAATTCAGGATGTCGCGGCTAACTAACACTATTGTTATTGGGTATTATCAGCGAATTAAACATAAGACAACTATGAAATATCGACCCGAAATTGATGGATTAAGAGCCATTGCTGTCATACCTGTACTAATTTTTCACTTATCATCATCCCTGTTCCCTTCTGGGTTTATTGGAGTCGATATCTTTTTTGCGATTTCAGGCTATTTAATCGCTTATATAGTTATCAATAAAATAGATAGTCATAGTTTTTCTCTAAAACAGTTTTGGGCTCGTAGAGTTAAACGTCTTTTCCCTACTTTATTACTAATCTCGACTTTTTCTCTAATCGCTGGGTATTTCATTTTTTTGCCAGATGAATTTGCAGCTCTAGGTAAACAAGTAGCTGCCTTATTTTTAATGATCGCTAATATCAATTTATGGCAACAGGCTGGTTATTGGAGTCCTGCTTCTGAAGATATCCCACTTCTTCATACTTGGTCACTTGGTGTTGAGGAGCAGTTTTATATTGTATTTGTCATAGCTCTTACCATAGTATTGAAAAAATTCTCTAAAAAAACTACCTTTATTATTTTAATATCTGGTTTTATTTTAAGTTTTATTTTAAGTATATATATCTCTGCAAGTATGCCCAGTGCTGCATTCTACCTATTACCTACTCGTGCATGGGAACTGTTAGCCGGTAGTCTTGTAGCATTTTTACATACATCGGGCTTCACCCCACACAATACATCTTTTAGTAAAATAAAAATACCATTCGACCTCATTGGTATAATAATGATAATAACAGCATTTTTAATTATTAATAAATCTATGGCTTTCCCAGGCTATATTGCCATTCTTCCTATTACTGGAGCATGCTTACTGTTATGGGATGGACAATCACAACTTTCTCAAAAATTACTTGCTAGTAAAGCTATGGTCTATATTGGTAAAATATCATATTCTCTCTATTTATGGCATTGGATATTAATTGTTTATTTCTCATGGTTGATTTTCCCAAATCATCCTACAAATTTACACTTAACTTTACTGTTTATTGTTTGTCTTCTCGTATCATCAATCACATATCATTTTTTTGAGAACCCCTTGAGAATTAGTCATAACAAAAACATCGTGAAAATTTGCTTGATATCCACAGTAATTACAATAGTAAGCTCTATCGCAATTCAAGAAAAACGCCTGGAACCCTTACGTAATAAAGTTACGTACACCAAAGGAGTTAACACGGCTAGAAATTACAATGTCACAAATAACTGGAAAAAACCTGATACAACTATAAACGTAGAAAGACTCGATGTAGTTGTTTTAGGGAGTTCTCATGCGTTAATGCATTCCCCATTAATTAAAAAATTGTGTGATTCAAAAAATTTAACTGTTGCATTTCTTGGCAGTAATGGCTCACCATCACCTTGGTTAGCATTAGATACTGATAAACAAGCCAAATTATCCGGGGATTTTACTGTTTCGGAAAGATTTAAATTTGATCAATACCGAAAAAATCTTATTCAAAAACACAAGCCTAAAGTAATCATCACGCTAGATCATTATGCAGATACTTTTAATAATAAATTTAAAGAAAACTTCACGAAGAAATATACTGAATTCGTAATAGATCTAAGAAAATACAATTCGTACGTTATTACCATTGAACAGCCTCCTATTGCTGGCCAAAAAAAGAATTTAGTAAAATACACCAACTATATATGTGCAAAAGTTTTTGAAACTGAAGACAACAAAAATAGTAGACAACAAGCAAATAAAATAATAAAAAACATCTTCTCGAAAGCAGGAGATAAAGCACTATTTGTAAAATCCGAGGACTTATTTACAAATAGTGATAAGTCTATTAGAATTTCAGATAATAACGGGATTCTGTATTACAAAGACAACAACCATCTTAATGATTACGGTAGTCAACTTCTAAAAAACCGCTTAACTGTTGCTCTTAACAAAATTTTTCCCTAGATTAAAGGGTCAAGACGCCTCCACTAGTCAACTCTAAAAAATTATACTCTGCCGATTATAATATCGGCTAAACTGGTCGTGTCCCAAATTTTCTGTAAATTCTGCTATTGCTCTACTTTAAGAGTTATGAATAGCTTCCGAGACTTCGCGAGAATGGGAACTTTCTCGTCGGAGCGAAATTGAGGAAGTTGTTTGTAACTCGGGGTAAAGAAGATGCAGAGTGGTGTTGCACCAAAACAACCCACAAGGAATTATTATGCACCACTCTACACAAGAAAACAGTAGCGTCTTATTAGAAATGATCCAACAAGTTACAGAAAACGGCGAAAGCGGAATGCTTGAAGCGATGAGAGTTTTATTAAATGAAGCGATGAAAGTGGAGAGAAGTAATTCTCTTGAAGCTGATCCATATGAACGTAATGAAAGTCGCTTGGGTTATGCTAATGGCTATAAAAATAAAACTGTAAACACTCGACTTGGAGCAATGAAGCTTAATATCCCTCAAGTCAGAGGTGAAATTGATTTTTATCCAAGTTCTTTGGAGAAAGGCTTGCGAAGTGAACGAGCTTTAATGACAGCTATGGCAGAGAGTTATATTCAGGGGACATCGACTAGAAAGGTGACTAAACTTTTAGAGAAAATGTGTGGTCTATCTGTAAGTAAATCACAGGTATCCCGTGTGGTAACTGAGCTAGATGAGAGTTTAGAAAAGTGGCGCAACCGTCCTTTAGGTAAATATTCTTATCTTTTGGTGGATGCGAGATACGAGAAGGTTAGAGTAGATAAGACTGTTCGAGATTGTGCTTTACTTATTGCCTATGGAATAGATGAATCAGGAAAACGTTCAGTCCTCGGAACAAGTGTTTCTTTAAGTGAAGCGGAAGTTCATTGGAGGAACTTTTTTCTGTCATTGAATGCTCGAGGACTCCATGGCCTCAAGATGATTACCAGTGATAGTCATTCGGGCCTAAAAGCAGCGTTAAAGACTGTATTTGGTTCTATCCCATGGCAGAGATGTCAATTTCACCTACAGCAAAATGCTGGTGCTTATGTCCCTAAGAAAGTTATGCGCTCAGAAGTAGCTCAAGATATTAGAGATATCTTTAATGCACCTTCAAAGCTTGAGGCTGAAAGGCTTTTAAAGCTTACTTGCTTAAAGTATGAAGAAAAGGCTTCACATTTATCTGAATGGATGGAATCTGCACTTCCTGAAGGCTTTTCTGTATTCGATCTCGAGCGTTCTTGTTGGACAAAACTGAGAACGACCAATATGATTGAAAGACAGAATCGAGAAATTCTCAGGCGAACTAGAACCGTATCTATATTCCCAAATGAAGCTTCACTTCTTAGATTAGCATCCGCTATTCTTATGGAATTAGATGAAACCTGGATAGCTACAAAAAGAGTTTATCTGTCTGTTTAACTAAAATTGGTCAACACCAATTTACAGAAACAACGGGACTCTATCGCTAAACTTTTACATGAACACAAAATTATACAAAACTCACAATACGCCTAAATGCATTGATACTTTTTCGATCCTCTATAGAGGTCTACTGCTAACCAATAGATACGCTCATAAAAACTCTATACAAAAGTAAAATTTCACCAGTTGACTAGAACCCGCACACAATATGCTCTGTTAAATATCTGGAGTAATACAGCTGGATATTTCCTGAATACCTTACTTGGATTTGTCTGTCGTATAGTATTTGTACGTTGCCTCACAGCTGAGCACTTAGGTATCTCTGGTTTATTTACTAATCTCATAATGATGCTCTCACTCAGCGAGTTGGGTCTGGGCGCTGTCATGACTCATGCACTCTATAAGCCAATAGCTCAAAAAAACGAGGCTAAAGTTAAAGCTTTAATGCAATACTTTGCTAAGGTCTACAAAATCATTTTTGTTATTTTTATTGTTATTGGAATCTCAATAATTCCCTATTTAAATTTTTTCATAAAAGACCCTCCCAATATAAATGAAAGTTTCGAACAAATTTACTTACTCTTTCTATTTACGACTGCAATAACTTATTTATTCGCTCACCAAAGCCTATTTCTCATGGCATCACAAAGACAGTATATTGTGACAACTGTAAATTATACTGTAACCATTATACAAAGTTGCCTGCAAATATTTTTTCTATTTCAAACAAAAAACTACATCCATTACCTGATAATTCAGGTATTAGGCTCAGTACTTCAATTCTTTTTAATTGCTTACATCGTGCGTAAGGATACCGATCATCATACAGTTGAAAAATATAATTTAACAAAAGTAGATAAGAGCCAAATATTCCGCAATGTCTGGCAACTTTCACTGGGTAGAATCAGTGGATTTCTTGTTAATGGTACTGATAATATAATAATCGCTAAATTTATAGGAGTAGTAAGCGTTGGAATCCTATCCAACTATGTACTTTTAATTAAGACCGTAGAAAATTTCATACTCAGCTTAATGGGTTCTATAAGTGCAGGCATAGGTAATTTTAATGCGGTATCTGATAAACTATCCACATCAAAGTTATTCAATAATATTTGCTTCATAGCTTTTGTTTGTTATGGCTGGATAAGTTTAGCGTTTTTTATATGTTCTAATGATTTAATCCTCCTATTATTTGGTGAAAATTATGTTATGAATAACACAATTTGTGCATTGTTATGCCTAAATTTTTTTATGTCGGGATTAATTAATTTAGTTGGAACTTTTATGAATTCTCTTGGCGTTTTCACCAAAGGGCGACTTGTTGTAATTTTCACCGCAATTTTTAATGTAGTACTTTCCGTACTTTTTGGCTTATCATGGGGCATTTCAGGAGTACTAGCTGCAACTGCAGTTGCTCGATTAGTAACTAACTGGTGGTACCAACCACGAGTTTTATTCAAATATGGTTTTGATAAAAAGCCTACAACATATTTTTTGAACTACTCTTATTTTTTAATAATTATTATTACTTCAATACTGATCGGCACATTCCTCAGTTCAGTAATCCAATTTGAATTCAATTTGATACACACCCTAAGCAAACTTCTGATTTCATCTCTTGTATTTTTCTTATGTGTATATTTGATTTATCGAAAAAATGATGAGTTCAAATATATGTATGATAAAACAAAACAAATACTAGAAAGTTTAATAGCCCGTAAAGTATCATGAGGCCATACTTTGCTTTTTGATAATATTCCAAGCACTCTATTTGAGGGACTTCACACATCCCGAAAATACAGAATATCTTTCATGTAAAAGAAGTTTAATTTTAGGAAAACTTATGAAAAAGCGGCACATTTTAATTAGAGGTAAGATTCAGCATCACTGAGTTCTATGAATACTATATGAAATAGTAAATGATCAATTTACCTCAAAAAAAGATATACTGCTGATAGAAGAAGACTTTCAATAATCAAACACTAAACAATACGGTATGAACGAAAATTAGAACAAATATGTCAAAAAAAATCCTTTATTTCATTACAGAAGACTGGGTCTTTTGTTCTCACAGACTGCCTTTAGCTGTGGCCGCAAAAAAAGCGGGCTACGATGTAGCAGTGGTGACCAATGTAAAGGCACATGGGGAACGCATCCAAAAAGCTGGTATTCGAGTCATCCCCTATAATCTTGATCGTGGTAGTATGAACCCCTTCAAGGCTGTGTCTTTGATTCTCCAGCTTACAAAAATCTATCGCTTGGAAAAGCCTGATCTGGTTCATCAAGTGGCCATCAAACCCATTCTCTTGGGAACCATTGCCGCGCGTTTGGCTGGAGTTCCGCATGTCGTTAATGCCATAACGGGGATGGGATATATTTTCACCTCTCAAGAACTTAAAGCTCGCTTATTACGCCCCTTTATCAATTTTGCTTTCAAGTTTTTGTTAAATGATAAAAACTCCAAACTGATCATGCAAAATCAGGATGACATCAGTTCTTTAATTGAAAATAAGGTTATCTCTAAAGATCGCACTGTACTGATCCGTGGTGCAGGTGTAAACATTAAAGAATTCGACTATACACTCGAAGCTGCTGAGCAGCCACCAATTATTGTTCTACCAGCGCGAATGCTGAGAGACAAGGGAGTGGTCGAGTTTGTGTCCGCCGTACGTATTCTGAAAGAGAGAGGAATTGCAGCACGATTTGCATTAGTGGGTGACGTAGACTACCAAAATCCCGCAGCGATCAGTGAACATGAGATGGATCACTGGGTAAACTCAAACCTAGTCGAATGGTGGGGCCGGCGCGACGATATGCCTAAAGTACTGGAGAAGTCGCACATTGTCTGCCTGCCATCCTATCGCGAAGGTCTGCCTAAAGCTCTTTTGGAGGCTGCTTCCTGTGGACGAGCTATTGTAACAACTGATGTAGTTGGCTGTAGGGAGATCGTCAGAGATGGAGAGAATGGCTTACTCGTCCCCCTTTTCAGTACAGTTGAACTGGCCGATGCTCTTCATACCTTAATAGAAGACCCTAAACTCAGGCAACGAATGGGTAAACAAGGACGCAAAATAGTGAAAAATGAGTTCACCATTGAAAGGGTTATCAAAGAAACTTTGCTAGTTTATGGCGCGTGGGATAATGATGAGCCCTAAGTCAGTAAAAGCATTGATATGAATGGCTCTAAAAATTTGCATAATGGGCAATTCTTACTCACTATAGAGACTAACTCGATCAATAAGAACTTTGGCGTGGAAGATTTATATAGGCTAATAGATCAATAACTTACTGCTGCTCCCCAAACCTATGAATTCGAGTCACATCTTATTATCTATAGCACATTAATTTTATTAAAGGTACTACTTTCAGAGAACTACCTTGTATATTACTATAAAATAGAAAATAACTTTTTAAGTTCTATTTAGCACTCCTTAACAGCTGCCCTCCGATTGACAAACAACATGAAACGAATTTTTGACATAATTTCCTCTCTTTTTGGCCTAATACTTTTCCTTCCAGTATTTATCGTCTGCGCGATTGCGGTGCGTTTAACATCAAACGGTCCCATTTTTTATGTCTCTGATCGCATTGGAGCCAATAATAATCATTTTGATATGATCAAGTTCAGAACCATGCGAGTAAACGCACCCCAAGTCGCCACACATTTACTCAAAGACCCCAAGTCGCTGCTGACACCTGTAGGTGGATTCCTGCGAAAAACGAGCTTGGATGAGCTACCGCAGTTGATTAATGTCATCAAAGGAGACATGTCCATTGTTGGCCCACGCCCCGCTCTCTTCAATCAGGATGATCAGATTGAACTACGGACGAAAGTCGGTTGCCACGTTTTAACCCCGGGGATTACTGGTTGGGCACAGATCAACGGCCGTGACGAAATCCCCATCACTAAAAAAGTTGAGTTCGATGCGTGGTACTTTCAAAATCAATCATTTTTGCTTGATTTGAAAATTATCTGGCTAACTATCTATAGTGTTATTTTTGGAAAAAATGTGAGTCATTAAGATATGAACCTAAGTACACAACTACGCTCCTGGCCAATGAGAAAATCAATTATTTTGATCTGGCATTGCTTGGGGATTTTTGTCACTTATTATCTGGCTTTTCTTCTGCGTTTTGATGAAGAACTGCCCGATTATGTCGAATTATTTTTTATAAGCTACCCCATCCTCATGGTCTGTAGCGTAATATGCTTTTTTTTACTCCAGCAGTTCACCGGTATATGGAAATATTATTCTATCAATGACCTCTTCAAGACTATCGCCGCATGTGTGATGACTATGATTATCTTTACACTTATTATCAAAAAAGATCTTTTGGGTTTAAACCTAGAAATGTCACGTATGGTTTTGGGTATTGAATTTATATTATTAACGGGTTGGTCAACCGCTAGTCGAGCGGGAGTCCGCTTTATCAGAGAGAGAAGACGAAAAAGAATTCTCCAGAGTAATGAGTATAAACAGAATGTCCTCATCTGTGGAGCCTTAGATGAAGCTGACCTCTTTATTCGCGCCTGCTCGCAAGATTTCCAGGGACTCTTTTGCGGTATCATTAGTGATGATTTAATCTCGCATAAAAGATATATCCACGGCGTGCAAGTTTATCCTAAAAAATTGGAAGATATTGGATATATAGTGAAAACTTACGATATCACTAACATTCACATCCTCTCACCTTTTAATAAACCCGTCGAAACAAATACCATTATTGATTCCTGTGCGAAAGCAGGAGTTTCACCACATTTCCATACCCTCCCTGCTCTAGGTGAACTCGCCATGGGAGACATTTCTGTTTCCATGATCCGTAAAGTTGATGTCAGTGACCTTTTAGGGCGAGTTCAAGCTAATTTAGACCGTAATAGCATTGCTGATTCAATTGCAGATAAAAAAGTCATGGTGACGGGTGCCGGCGGAAGTATTGGCTCGGAACTCTGCCGTCAAATTCTCACTTATAAACCTCGAGCCCTTATTCTTTTTGAGAGTTCCGAACTGGCACTCTATAAAATAGAAAAAGAATTACTGGAAAGCCTCACATCTACCCCCATTATTTCGATTGCCGGAGATGTTCGCATTAAAGAAGACATACGACAAGCGATTAAACAGCTCGATGGAGTCGATTTAATTTATCACACTGCGGCTTATAAGCACGTCCCCCTCATGGAAAAAAATATTAGTGCGGCTTTTCGCAATAATGTCTTAGGCACAGCCGTACTCGCCGACACGGCCGAAGAAATGGGGGTCAAACGCTTTATCATGATTTCATCAGACAAAGCCGTACGCCCTTCCAATATCATGGGCGCGACCAAGCGCATTGCCGAACGCTACATACAAGAACGAGAGTTCAAAGGAACCGAATTTGTCGCTGTACGCTTTGGCAATGTCCTAGATTCATCAGGGTCCGTCATCCCTCTCTTCAAGCGCCTCATTAAAGAAGGCAAACCCCTCACGGTTACGAGCCCTGATATGTGCCGCTTTTTCATGACCATTCCTGAAGCTGTTGATCTCGTCTTGATGTCGGGTGCCGTCGCCCAGTCAAGTCAAATAATGGTCTTGGAAATGGGTAAACCCGTCAAAATTTACGATCTCGCGGTTCGTCTCATTGAGCTTTCTGGACTCAAACCTCATATCGATGTGAAAATTGAGTTTTGTGGACTCCGACCTGGAGAAAAAGAATATGAAGAAATTCTCACTGAAGATGAAAACGTTATTGAAACTGACTACGATCGAATTTGGCTAATGCAAAAGGATGAATCCAAGCGCCTTTACGAACAAGTCGATCTCGATTTAATCCAGCAATACATCCAAGCTAATGAGCAAATAGCTCTAAGGCACCTTGCCCAAAAATACGTTCCTGAAAATACTTTCACTCACGGTCATGATATTTAATCTCATCCTTAAATGACGAAGTAAAGCATTGGGAACTAAAGATAAAACCGTTCGGAAGCTAACTGAAAGAAGCCAGACCGAGATAAAGCTCTGGTAGAGATAACAATTCAAGTACGAAAAAGCAGGCATGTGCCTAGTCTAGCAAGGCCTGATTACCCGATTTATGAAAAAATATTCAATCCTTAACACAAAGACTCTTCCAATTTTTATCAATCTGAGTATTTTGCAGCTATAACTTTAAAAATACATACGAAGATAGAAGGAGAAAATGCAGAAAAAAGCACTAATTACAGGGATTACTGGACAAGATGGTTCATACCTCGCTGAATTTTTACTTGAAAAAGGATACGAAGTCCACGGCATAAAGCGTCGTGCTTCCTCATTCAATACCGAGCGCGTCGATCACATTTACGAAGATCCACACACAGACAATCGCAATTTCATCTTGCATTATGGGGACTTAAGCGATTCATCGAATTTGATTCGCATTATTAAAGATATTGAACCTGATGAGATCTATAACTTGGGGGCTCAATCACATGTTGCGGTCTCTTTTGAATCCCCTGAATACACAGCTGATGTGGATGCCATGGGAACAATTCGCCTACTCGAAGCGATTAGCTTGCTCGGTCTTGAAAAGAAAACAAAGTTTTATCAAGCTTCCACTTCGGAACTCTTCGGTGATGTTCGCGAAACACCACAAACTGAAACTACTCCTTTTTATCCTCGCTCACCCTACGCCGTGGCCAAGATGTATGCCTACTGGATTTGTGTCAACTATCGCGAAGCTTATGGTATTTATGCCTGCAATGGCATCCTCTTTAACCACGAATCTCCTCGTCGTGGTGAAACTTTTGTAACGCGTAAAATCACCCGTGCGATTGCCAATATTGCTTTAGGCTTGGAAGATTGCCTCTACCTCGGTAATATGAATGCCCTACGTGACTGGGGGCACGCCAAAGATTACGTGCGCATGCAATGGCTGATGTTACAACAAGATACTCCTGATGACTTCGTGATTGCCACTGGTGTACAGTACTCCGTGCGTCAATTTGTTGAATTTGCCGCAGCTGAGCTCGGCATCACAATTGAATGGCAGGGATCAGAAGAGCAAGAAGTGGGTATCATCAAAGCCATTGAGGGTAATAAGACCCTCTCGCTCAAAGTTGGGCAAAGAATTGTAGCTGTTGACCCCAAGTATTACCGTCCCACTGAAGTGGAAACCTTGCTTGGCAATCCCGCCAAAGCCAAAGAAGAACTCAGTTGGGTGCCAGAAATCACCTTGCAAGAGATGGTCGAAGAAATGGTCCAAGTGGATTATGACGAAGCCAAAAAAACGGCCATATTAAAAGATCATGGTTATGATATCAATATTTCAAAGGAATAATAAGTTTGGCTTTGTAGCCTTCATTACATGCACTCATCTTAGGATTTTAAAACAAAGTATTATCCTTAAGGCATATTAAGCAAAGAAGAACTTCCAATAGTCAAATAAATTAAGGTGCTAAGGCTTTATAGATTAGGCACGTATGAAACTCACTAAACAAAATTAGGAATAAAAATGGAAAAAGATTCAAAAGTTTACGTTGCTGGGCACAGAGGAATGGTGGGCTCTGCCATCATCAGACAACTTAAAGCAATAGGCTATAACAATATAATTACCCGCAGTCGTCATGAACTCGACTTGTGCAGTCAGGGCGCGGTTGCTGAGTTTTTTCAAAAAGAAAAACCCGATGTGGTTTACCTTGCGGCAGCGAAAGTCGGCGGTATCCACGCCAATAATAGCTTTCCCGCACAATTCATTTATGAAAACCTGATGATTGAGTCTAATATCATTCATCAAGCTTATCTTAATGGCGTCCAAAAACTACTGTTTTTAGGCTCAAGCTGCATCTATCCAAAGATGGCGACTCAACCCATGGTGGAAAGCGAGTTACTTAATGGGTATTTGGAACCGACAAATGAACCCTATGCGATTGCAAAAATTGCGGGGATTAAACTTTGCGAATCCTACAATCGTCAATATGGTGTTGATTACCGCTCTGCAATGCCAACAAATTTATACGGAACTAATGACAATTTTCATCCCGAAAATAGTCACGTAATACCCGCAATGATGCGCCGTTTTCACGAAGCAGTAGAAAATGGTTCAAGTGAAGTGATCATTTGGGGCAGTGGCAAACCCATGCGTGAATTCCTTCATGTGGATGACATGGCGGCGGCATCAATTTACATCTGCCATTTAGAACGCAAAGTTTATGATGAGTTTACCGATGAACGCTGCTCTCACATCAATGTGGGTACGGGCATTGATTGCACCATCAAAGAGCTAGCAGAAACACTGGCACGGGTCACAAATTTCCAGGGTGAACTTAGTTTTGACACCAGTAAGCCCGATGGTACACCACGTAAGCTGATGCAAGTGGATCGTCTCAAAAAACTAGGCTGGACAGCTGGTATTCAGTTAGAAGAAGGTCTCAAGCAAACTTATGAATGGTTTAAAGAAAACGCTCTCGATTTAAGAGAAGCTTAATTCAAAAGGAAACTCCAATGCATTCAATTAATACCGTTATTATGTCAGGTGGCAGCGGCAGTCGCCTTTGGCCGATGTCTCGTTCGACTCACCCTAAACAATTCCTCCCACTTTGTGGAGAGTTCACTATGCTTCAGCAAACGGCTTTGCGTCTTGATGGCTTAGAGCAAGAGGGACGAATACTTGTTGTCGCCAATCAAAATCATCGCTTTTTAGTTGCTGAACAATTGCGCGAAATCGGGGTGAAATCCCCACAAATAATCTTAGAGCCTTGTGCTAGAAACACTGCTCCTGCGGTTGCTTTAGCTGCTCTTCAAGTCCATAAACAAGAGCCAGAAGCATTGATGCTAGTACTTGCGGCGGATCACCTCATTCAAGATGAAGAGGCCTTTCGCCAAGCCGTAAGAGACGCAGCACCCTGTGCCGCAGAAGGCCATATATTAACGTTTGGCATTGTTCCTGATCATCCCGCAACGGGCTATGGTTATATTCAGGCAGGAGAGCAATTTGTAAGCTCTATTCGGCAAGTGGATAACTTTGTTGAAAAACCCAATTTAGAAAAAGCAGAAGCTTATCTTAGTGAAGGAAACTTCCTATGGAACTCAGGTATGTTTCTCATTCGAGCGGATATTTACCTTAGTGAACTTAAAAAATACCGTCCTGACATTTTAGAAGCCTGTGAAAAATCTTTTGAAAACACTAGTGATGACATGGACTTTGTTCGTCCGGGAGTCGAAGAATTTGCTGCTTGTCCCAAGGACTCAATTGATTATGCAATTATGGAAAAATCGCAAGTCGTCAAAGTCATCCCTTTAGATGCCGGTTGGTCTGATGTCGGTTCATGGACAGAATTAGCTAATCAACACAGCGAAGATACCTATGAAAATAGCTGTGTGGGTGATACCCTAACCATTGATAGTGAAAGAAACTTTATTCGCGCAAATAAAAAGCTTATTGCTACTGTAGGGGTTAGCGACTTATTAATTGTAGATACTGATGATGCCTTGCTGGTGGCCCATAAATCCAAAGCTCAAGATGTAAAAAAGATCGTGGAAGAGTTAAAAGAACAAAGTAGACCCGAAGCGGATATAAATAGCAAAGTTTATCGCCCGTGGGGTTGGTACAACACCATTGATCAAGGCCCACAATTTAAAGTCAAGCGCATCTCAGTCAATCCAGGTGCAAAACTCTCCCTACAAAAACATCATCACCGTGCCGAACATTGGGTAGTCGTTACAGGAACTGCAATCGTCACAAATGGAGATAAGGAAATTCTATTAAGTGAAAACCAGTCCACTTACATTCCAATCGGAGTTCAACATAGGCTAGAAAACCCCGGTAAAATAGATTTGGAAATTATCGAAGTTCAAAGTGGAACTTACTTGGAGGAAGACGATATTGTCCGACTCGATGATAATTATGGTAGGGCGTAAAACTCTACGCGCTTGAGTTGCGGCCGTAGGCCTTAGGGAGTGGCCGCAGACCTTAGGGAGTGTAGGGAGTCCTCGCGCTTCGTTGAATTGACGGAACAAATTCCTGAGTTGACGGAACGAGCGCTCCCTTAGGCGAAGCCGCTCCCTCAGCGCGAAGCGCCTTAACTCATGATGACTTCAACTTTGTTGTTGCTACCTGATGCGCAAACGGGAAGGCATTGGCCTTCGATGGCTTCGCCATTGAGTTTGATTGAGGCGACGCCTTTATTGACTCCATTGGGATTGCTCACAGAGATCTGGTAGGTCGCTCCACGGAATTGACGTTCCACTTGGAACTTGTCCCATTTAGCTGGAACACAAGGATCGATGCTTAAGCCATTATAATCTGGTTGGATACCTATAATATACTGCGACGCTGCGTAATAAGCCCATGTGGCTGCACCCGTCAACCAAGGGAGTCTTGAAGCTCCTTCTTGGGGGTGGAACTTTGAAATAGTTGACTGACAGTAAACATAAGGTTCAATCTGGCGGACCTCGGCACGGTCATTATATGCTGCAGGAAGCGTTGATTTGTAGTAATCGAAAGCGCGCTCACCACGTCCGAGTATCGCTTCGGCCATAATCGTCCAACCCTGAGTATGGGTGAAGATAGCGGCATTTTCTTTGAGGCCTGGATTAAAGAGTGCCGCACGTACCACTTTGTAGTCAGTATTCACAAAGGGAGGAGCACAAAGCATGATGCCGTAATCCGTTGCCAGTTCGCGGTGAACCGCATCCATCGCGGAAACTTTTTCTTCTTGTGAAGCGTGATCAGAGAACACCGCCCAAGTCTGAGTATTAAGGAAGATTGAACCCTCATCATTTTCTTTCGAACCGAATTTAAGACCATCATCGCGATAAGCGCGCAGGAACCATTCACCATCCCAAGCATGCTCATGGAGGTTTTTATCGAGTTTTGCGAGTTCCGCAACAGCCCAAGTAATTTCGTCTTCGTAAGTCTCTAAGAGTTGACAGATTTCGATATAAGTTTTGAGGCCATAACGCAATTGGAAAGCCACGAAAACTGTTTCGCCCTGCTGACCGAGTTCGAGACAGTCATTCCAGTCAGCTAACATACCACATGGGAAACCGTGAGCTCCTGAGTATTTAATGCTGAATTCAAGCGCTCTACGCAAGTGAGCTAAAATCGTATCTTGTCCTTTGTCGGCATAAGGAAGTACTTTTTTGTAGAAGTCGAGGTCACCCGTTTCTTTCACATAAGCAGGAACGGCGTTAAAGAGCCAGAGGGCATCGTCTGAACGGAACTCTTCTGGGCTGGGCTCGGGTTCAAAACCAGGCTTATGAGCGAAAGGCTTCACAACTGGCATTGCACCACCACTGGCTACTTGCCCCGTGATCATCAGTTCCAAACGCTCTTGAACGAGTTCTGGAATCGCGTGCATCACACCGAGCATATCTTGTACCGTATCACGGTAACCGAGACCATCGCGAGCTCCTGAATAAACGAGACTGGCTGCACGTGACCAGAAGAAAGTCATCAAGCTATTAAATTGACTCCACATATTGAGCATGGAGTCGACATCGCCATCGGGAGTTTGTACGGACATTTGTGACATCTTTGAATGCCAGTAATTTTTCAATTTCTCAAACTCAGAGTCAATGAGATCGAGGTTAGCAAACTTTTCAACAACTTGCTTACCCTCTTTTTCTGCACGGCCAATACCCATGAAGATTGCGAATTCTTTCTCTTCGCCTGGCTCAAGAGTAATCTCAAACTGCAGTGTACCGCAAGGGTTGCCAGCTTTCGCAAGTGAGTTCGAACACTCACCCTTTTCTACGGCAATCGGGTTTGCATAGCTACGGTAAGGGCCAATGAAGGCTTCACGACTTGTATCGTAGCCCGTTACCTCAACACCCACAGCTCCGAGGAAAGTATAACGCGCCTGGTCTTTTTCTTCTAAATTATCCGGCATCTCAGGAAGATTAGTGTTTGAAGCATGGCTAATGATACCATCAACAACGCTCATATCGGTGATGTACTGTGAATACTGAAGATTATTGAGGTCGTCATTAGCATTCCAGTTACAGCCGTATTCGACGTAAGTGAACATTTTCAGTGTACGCTTAGTGGCGCCATTATTTTTTACTGTTGTGCGCCAGCATTCATAATCAGAATCAAGTGGCACGAAAAAATTTGTGTTTGTCGCAATATCTGAGTAATCAGAAGAAATTTTTGTGTACGCAGAACCATGACGACATTCAGATTTATATTCGTCTAAAGGCTTAGCCACTGGTTGCCAAGAAGCTGACCAATAATCTTTTGTATCCGCATCATGGATATAAATATAACGGCCCGCTTGGTCCATGGGAACTGCGTTAAAACGCAAGCGTGTGAAGCGACCTTGAGCCACTGATTTAAAGAAACTATAGCCACCCGCATTATTGGTAATAATCGCACCATAACGAGTGGAACCTAAGTAGTTACTCCAAGAAGTTGGTGTATCGGGACGTTCAATTACATATTCTTTGTTTTTATCATCAAAATAGCCGTACTGCATAAGGTGATTCCTCTTAATAAATTTGTTTCGTGTTGAATACTTGATTAATAACTGTCGAGGGTAACAAATTGACAGCAATTTGGGCTTTTATGAGATTTTTTTGTCATAGGTGATGAAGCGGAGCTTCAGAAACTAGAGCTAAGACCGTTCGCAAGCGAACTGAAAGAACGCTTCGCTGTAAGAGGGTGGAGACGGCTTCGCCTAGGGTTGCGCCGGCGCTTGGGGAGCGACTTAGCCTTAGGCTGCACGCATTTCATGCGTTTAGGTAGCGCTCGTTCCGAGCTTAGGTGACGAAGCAAAGCTTCTGAGTTTACGCATTGCTGAGTTGACGGAACCAGTTCCTGAGTTAACGCGCTTCGCGCTGAGTTTGAAGACTTGAAGTTGAATATTGAATTAAAACTTTATTTAATCACAGATCTAACTGATAGGATAGATAGAGTCATTTTAAATATAACCCAATAACTCAAACTCGGCGACTTCGCGCCTCTGCGTGAGATTATCATTAATCAAGTATCCAAATAATGCGGGAAGGATTCCCGCGCTCCCAGCAAAAGATAATTTTAAATGGTGAATTCTTAATTTTGAATTGAAGGTCAAAAAACTTGAACCATGAATTTAATTCTTATCTCTTTCAGAGCTTTAGCTCGGTCTTGCTTCTTTCAGTTCGCTTGCGAACGATCTAAACTCTATCTCTCAGGCCGAAGGCCGTAATCTCAGCGCGAAGCGCGTTAACTAAATCGCTACTTGTTGTTGACTGTCTGCTTGTAAGCTTATGAGCCTGCTTTATTTTGAGCGAAATCACTTAGAGGAATTTAATGAAAGGCATCTTTTTTCTAACTTGGCGTTATTTGAAGCCAAAGAAAAACATCTCATCAATCGTCACTTGGCTCTCCTGCCTCGGCCCCATGCTTGGAGTCGGCGTCTTGCTAGTGGTCATGAGTGTGATGAATGGTCATCCCCACGAGATCCAAAAAAAGATCATGGAAGTGGAATCGCATATTTCCATGAGTCGTTATGATGGCAAATTCTTCCCCGATTACTTAGACTTAATGGATCACATCGAAAATAAGTATGATTTCAAATGCTCCCCCTACACGCAAATGCCCATCTTCATTCAGCAAGACAAGAGCATAAAATCCTTTTTAGCGAAGGGTATCTTACCCGAATATGATCAAGAAGCCTCGAAACTCAAAACTTACATCATTGATGGCCTCGATGAAAATGGTAAGTATCAGCTCGATCCCAAAGGAGCACTGATTTCCAGCCGCCTCTCGGCAATGCTCGGCGTCACTATTGGGGATAAAATCATTGTGCACTCACCGCAAAAGTACGGCAAGTTACTGCTTCAAAAAGAAGAAGGGAAAGTCGATGACGTCTACCTCAACATGGCACTCGAACTCACGGTGAGTGGAATCTTCCGCACGGGTTATGTGGACATCGACAAAAACCTCATGTTCATTCATCTCGATAGTGCAAACGAATTACTCGAACAGGATTGGGGCGCTTCGCTCGGCATTGACCTCTCGATCCCAGATCCCGTAAAAGCGGAAGAAGTCACTAAAGAACTTGCCCGTGATCCCTATTTCTTTAATACCAAAGCACAGTTTTATCCCTGGCAATATAAAAAGAAGCAGTTCTTTGATATCGTCAAGAAAGAAAAAACGATGATGACCTTGGTGTTATTCTTTATTGTTGGCGGAGCTGCCGTGGGGGTTGCTGCCTGCTTGTTCTCACTGGTACTCCAAAAAACGCGGGAAATCGGCGTGCTCAAGGCCATTGGCGCTACACCCATACAAATCCTTTGGGTCTTCCTCATTCAAGGCCTCGTGCTTGGTTCTCTCGGCTCAACCCTAGGTCTTATTGGTGGTTTGTTTACGCTGGATAAGCGTGAGTGGGTAGTTGGTATTTTAGGTAATTGGGATGCCGACTTTTATATGTTGGATCGCGTGCCGATGCTCATCCTTTCCTCTGATGTGCACCTCATTTTCTGGGGAGCGATTATCATTTGTGCTCTCGCTTCTCTTTTCCCCGCCTTAGTGGCTGTCTCTGTCAACCCTGTAAAGGCTTTGCAATCAAATGAGTAGTTTTCTTTCCGCGCAGAATATAAGCAAACACTACAATTCCGCTGATGCAGGCCGTATTCAGGTTTTGGATAATGTCAGTCTCGACATCCAACAGGGTGACTGGGCGATGCTCATCGGCTCTTCAGGAAGTGGTAAATCAACTTTCCTCAATATCTTGGGAACCCTCGACAAAGCCGATAGTGGTCGACTTCTGCTCCAAGGGAAAAACTACGCGAAATTTTCTGCCATGGCTAAAGCCAAATTGCGTCAAGATCAACTCGGCTTTGTCTTCCAATCCTTTCAGCTCATCCCCGAACTCACAGCTTTAGAAAACGTCATGCTTCCGGCACAATTCTCTAGTCAGAGCAATCAAGCAAAAAAGCGTTCCATGGAATTACTTGAACGCGTTGGCTTGGCCTCGCGATCAACGCACCACCCAGGAGCTCTTTCTGGTGGTGAACAACAACGCGTGGCGATTTGTCGCGCCTTAGTGAATGACCCCGACATCATCTTGGCCGACGAACCCACGGGCAATCTCGATCCAAAAACTTCTGAGGAACTCATCGAGTTTTTTAGCGAACTTCGCAAACAAGGCAAAACAATCGTCATGGTGACGCATGATCACCAATTAAAAAAGTATGCCTCCAAAGTCTTTACGCTCAAAAAAGGTAAACTGAGCTCATGATTGATGATGCGCTTTTCTCTGAAGATGAATCCAACGAAAGGATCGTTTTTTCAGATGAGCACTACATGCGCATGGCCTTACGCCAGGCCGAACAAGCTTTTCAAGCTGGCGAAGTTCCAATTGGTGCCGTCGTTGTACATGAAGGTGAAGTAATTGCCAAAGCATGGAATCAAGTCGAAATGCTCAAAGATGCCACGGCGCACGCTGAAATTTTAGCCCTCACCCAAGCTTCAGCTCATCTCGATCGCTGGCGCCTCCATGGCTGTACACTCTATGTGACCAAAGAGCCCTGCCCCATGTGTGCGGGCGCTCTCGTTAACTCGCGCATTGACCGCGTCGTCTTTGGACTCGCCGACGAAAAAGGCGGTGGTTGTGGTGGTTCTTTTCATATTCACGATCACGATGGCTTGCTGCACAAAGTGAAAAGCGAGGGCCATTGCTGTGAAGATGAGTGTCGCTTATTGATTCAAAGTTTTTTTAAAATGCGTCGTTTAGCCCAAAAGGAAAAGAAAAGTGAATAAAGCCGCTATTATTGATTTTGATGGAACCCTAACGCGTGTTCGTTGTGGTTGGGAAGATAAAATGCGAGAGTTTTTTCATCAAAAACTTTTTGCTGAAACCGCAAATTTATCAGAGACCACAAAAGAAGAAGCGCTCAGCCAAACAGAAGAATGGATTAGCCATGCACCCGGAACGACGATTGCGCAACAAATGGGTGCCTTAAGTGAAATCCTTAATTTTTGCTCGATTGAGCATTCACTTGATCAAATCATCGAAGAATTTGATACTTATTCAAGTGATTGGGAATACGCTCGTGTTACTGAGCTCAAGGATAAAGGTCAACTGGACCAACTGATGCTTTGCGGAGCTCGCAAATTTTTAGAAAATTTAATTGAACTGGGCTACGAATTGCATTTACTCTCGGGCACGAGCCACGAAAAGCTTCTGTTTGAATGTGAGACTTTAGAGCTTAGTCAATACTTTGTTCATATCCAAGGATATGAAAAGCATTTGGAACTGCCCTACAAACGTGAATCCATCCGCAAAACGATTAAAGATTACGCTTATAATAATGAAAACACACTCATCATTGGCGATGGCCTCACTGAACTTGAAGCGGGCCGTGAGCTCGCTTGCCCCTGCATTGGCGTAGCCATCAGCGAAGAAGATGGCAAGGGTTGCGATCAGGAAAAATTAAGCAAACTCAAGACCAAGGGTTTCGAAGAAGTGATTACAGATTTTGATGAGGCCTTGGAATTTATTCCTCAGGTGAAACAAGTTTAATTTGAACTTGTGGGTGGCTCTATGAGTGCTGCGCACACGAGGGAGCGCTGCCCCTCGAGCTCCCCGTAAGGACCTGCCGGCCCTTAACCTGGCGACTAAGAAATTTTATTGAGCTTTATGCTTCGTGCCTTCGGCACGCATATAGGATACCCAGACACCTTCCATCTATTTATGAGTGCTTCGCACACGAGGGAGCGCTGCCCCTCGAGCTCCCCGTAAGGACCTGCCGGCTCTTAACCCGGCGGCTAAGAAGTTTTATTGAGTCTATGCTCCGTTCCTTCAGAACGGGAGATAATATTAAACTCGGTACCTATGGTTGAAACCATAGGCTCGCTTATACTTCGTGCCTTCGGCACGTCTATAAAACATTTCTGAGTCCTGATTCCTGAGTCCTTCTTGGCCTTTATGAGTGCTTCGCACACGAGGGAGCGCTGCCCCTCGAGCTCCCCGTAAGGACCTGCCGGCTCTTAACCCGGCGGCTAAGAAGTTTTATTGAGTCTATGCTCCGTTCCTTCAGAACGGGAGATAATATTAAACTCGGTACCTATGGTTGAAACCATAGGCTCGCTTATACTTCGTGCCTTCGGCACGTCTATAAAACATTTCTGAGTCCTGATTCCTGAGTCCTTCTTGGCCTTTATGAGTGCTTCGCACACGAGGGAGCGCTGCCCCTCGAGCTCCCCGTAAGGACCTGCCGGCCCTTAACCCGGCGGCTAAGAAATTTTATTGAGCTTTATACTTCGTGCCTTCGGCACGCATATAAAAACAATCCTGAATCCTGAGGCCTTCTCTGCCTTTATGAATGCTTTGCACACGAGGGAGTGCTGCCCCTCGAGCTCCCTGTAAGGACCTGCCGGCCCTTAACCCAGCAGATTAATTAAGAAGCTGATTAACTTTGGCGGCGCAAATGAAATCGTTATCACTAATGCCGTCGATAGCATGTGTCCAATAAAAGATGGTCACATCGCGAAAACCGACTTCCATAATGGGGTGATGATTCTCGGTGTGAGAAATCCATGCAACTGCATTGACGAATGAAATCGCTTCGTAATGATTTTTGAAATCAAATTTTTGCGATAAACGCAACTCTTTGTATTCCCAACCTGGAACGGTCGAAAGGAAATCATTGATAATTTCTTCACTCAAAGGCTCAACACCACCCTCACAAGCTTCACATTTTTTTTCTAGCCACTGACTCATCTGGAACTCCTAGCAATTTTAATTTAGTAAAGATGCCCTATTCTAAGCACAATTAAATTAATACCTCTTTGGGCTCAGCATTTTATTTATTAATGAAAAAACTATGAATTTATGAACTATATTCGCAATACCAAGGCTTTGCAGGAACAAGGTTTAATCTCTGCCGATGATACTGACTTGCTCAATCGCGTTGCTGAAAAGTTCCAAATTAGTTTGAGTCCCGAAGTGATTAAAAATATTGCCGAACCCGAAATCCGTCAGCAATACCTTCCCACAAAAGAAGAATTAGAGATTCAGGAAGAGGAGCTTAACGACCCGATTGGCGACGAAAAGTTCACTCCCGTCAAGGGCATCACCCATCGTTATCCCGACCGGGTTTTACTGAAACCCTTGCATACCTGCAATGTTTATTGTCGTTTTTGTTTTCGACGCGAAAAAGTCGGCCAAGCCGATGAAATCTTAAAGCAAGATGAACTCGAAAACGCACTCAATTATATCCGCGAACGCCAAGAAGTTTGGGAAGTGATTTTAACTGGCGGTGATCCCTTAAGCCTTTCAGCAGACAAACTCGCAAGCATCCTCGATCAATTAGAAGCAATTGATCACGTCAAAGTGATTCGCATTCACACCCGTATTCCCTTGGTCGCTCCCGAAAAAATTAGTGATGAATTGCTCAAAGTTCTCGATCGTGAAAAAGCGCTCTATATGATTTTACATTGCAACTCCCACAAAGAGCTCAGTGATAATGTTTGCTTTGGAATTAAAAAGTTAAGCCGTGCGGGGATCCCGCTCTTGAGTCAGAGTGTTTTGCTCAAAAACATCAACGACTCGGTCGAGAAACTTGAGAAACTCTTTAGAAGTCTCGTGGCAATCCGTGTACGTCCCTATTACCTACACCATCCCGACCTCGCCCAAGGCACGAGTCATTTCCGCGTCAGTTTAGAAAAAGGACGCCAAGTGACTAGCGAACTTCGCAAAAGTTTATCTGGCATTGCCCAGCCCCTATACGTACTCGATGTGCCTGGAGGTTTGGGAAAAGTCCCCGCAGGTAAAGAATTTATCCAAGCCAAGGATGATAAGACATGGAAAATCCAGACTATTCATGATACTTTCGTGGATTATCAGGATTATCTCTAGGAAGGACATGTTAAAAAATAGCTTTAGTGACGAAGATCACACACTCATTCTCAAGGCACTCGCCGACGAAACGCGTTTGAGGCTCATCCGCATTTTACAGAAAGAAGAACTCAATGTTCAGGAAATCTGTGAAATCACCACCCTGCCCCAACCCAAGATTTCACGTCACTTAGCTGTCTTAAAAAACTCCAATCTGCTCAATGATCGACGTGATGGAACTCGCATTTTTTACACCACTGTTAACTTAGAAAAAAATTGCCCAAGTTTATCTGAATACATCAATACTCTTGTGGGTTCTGATCACCCCGACCTCTCACGCTTAGAGAAAGTGATTCTCAAGCGTGCTAAAGAAAGCCGCGATGTGATGCATGACTTGGCTGATCAGTGGGACGAAGTTATTTCTTCGCTTCACCATCCAGGAGCTGCCGTCTTTGCCTTGCCTGGTTTTGCGCCTAAAGGTATGAAGATTGCCGATCTCGGCTGCGGCACGGGACTACTGCTTCCGCTTTTGGATCGCTTTGATGGTGAAATCTATGCCGTTGATCAAAGTGACGTGATGTTGGCCAAAGCGCAAAAACGCGCTGAAGAGAATAAATTAAACAAGATCAATTTCGTTCAGAGTGACCTCACTTCTGGTGAGCTCAATATCCCGAAATGTGATGCTCTGCTTTTGCATTTTGTCATGCACCAAATCCCCAGCCCCCAGAGCTTACTCAAATCAATTGCCCGTTGTTGCGAAAAAAATGGCCGCATTATCATTGTGGATATGAATCATCACGAAGACGAGAGTACACGTGAACGCTTTGGATCGGTTTGGCTCGGTTTTGATCAAGCTCAACTCGAAGAATGGCTTCAAGAAGCGGGCTTCAGCCAAATTAATTTTTCTAGTTTACAAGAAAACTCAAAGGCAGGGCAAAACCCCTTCGTCTGCATCGCTGTTAAAGCTGATTAGGGTTCGCCCCAATTACTGAAAAGTCCTTTAATAATCGTATTGTTTGCGCTGTTCGCTAGGGACTTGGACGATCCTTTTACTTGGGAAAATGTAGGCGGATAAGTGCCCTCCATAGACACAGCCGGTGTCTAAACCAATGACTCGACCATATTCACAGATCTTTTTCTTAGCCCAATGACCATGAATAATTTCTCTCTTGCCTGGCTTTTGATAAGTGAATTCCTCATACCATGGTGAGAGCTTATGTTCGCCATTATCTTTAGCGAAGAGCTCTTGAGTCTCTTTATCCACATAACGAACCGTAAACAAGTCGCGTTCATTATTCTCTTTCAGTTTACAGTAGGGTGAAAACCCGGCGTGAACGGCCACAAAATCTTCTCCTTTTATATAACAGGGAAGGTTTTTTAACCAATGGAGGATTTCTTCTTTCGAATAAGCTGATTCTTGAACAATTTGTTCGCCCTCTTTATACATGGGTGATTCGCCACTTAAAGCCCTAAAAAGCCAGTCTTCATGATTGCCCTTCACGACTTCGATTTTGTTCTTGATAAAGTAGTCCAAAACCGCGGCCGATTGAGGTCCTTTGTTGACTATATCTCCTACCGAAATAAGACGATCACAATCAGCATCGTAATTAACTTTCTTCAGTAACTTTTTGAATTCTGCATAACAGCCGTGAATATCACCAACAAAAATCTTTCTTTTCAATTTAACTTCCATTTAATAATTGATGCTTTTATAGACAGGGACAATAAACTCACTTATAGTTTCGTTTATATACAAATACTTTACTTCGCCACATGGAACAGTTTAAAATGAAAAAAACCTTCATCCTCTTTTGCATATTAATAGTAAATTCACTATCTGCCTTAGACTCTGCCGACTTACAGATAATTAAGAATGGAATTAATAATGCCGCCCCAAATTTTGGGGCTCCCCAAATACAACTTATTTTAGAAGACAATCAAAATACTAATGAGCAAATCATCCTCACAAGACTTCTCAGCCTCTACCAAATCAAAGCAGATAATTTTGATGCCAATCAATCCGATTTAAGTGAATCCTATCTTGCAAAGATTCAAAAGCTCGATAACCCCAATTTAAATCAAGAACTCAAAAATCAATTCCGCCTCCTCGTCATGGTGAGTGCTGCTAACGATGAACAAAGCAAAGGCCATACAATTACTTCTCTTGATCCTATTATTTTCAAAAATGCAGAAGTTGAAGAAGTGAAAATTGAAGGTACTAAGTTTCCAGAAGAGACACTCAGTCCTGCAGACGAACTTAAAGAGACGGTGAAGCTTATTAATCAAGCCCTCGAAGAAATTGCTGGAGACGAAAACAAAGGCCTCTACACTCTTGCTAAACTTAGTTTTAAGATAGAAAACCCCATTCTTCAAGGGGCGGCCACTAAGGCAACTTTGCTCGGCTTGATAAAAAACAAACATCCAAAAACGGGTTCTTATCGTGCTGCGGTTGAAAAAAATATGGGTAAAGAAATGACCGCTTTTGCCTATGGCTCAGATTTTTTCAAGACCTGTCCAACATGTGAAGGTGAAGGTCAGACTGAAAAAGATTGTCGTACATGTGAACTCGGTCGTTGTACCAATAATACTTGCCAAAACGGCATCATCGTTTATAAAGGACTCAATGCAAAAATCGTTCGTAAGGACTGCCCTACTTGTAAGGGAACTGGCAAATGTCCCAAATGTGCCGGAGCTGGCAAAATTTTTCTCAATTGCCGTTCATGTGCAGGCAAGGGCAAACTCTTTACTTCTGAAAATGCTCCGATTCTTTTTGTAGAATCATTATCGCAACTCAGAAATATTGCTGATGAGATCACCAAGAACCCCAACATGCGCGACCCTAACTTAGTGGCTTCAAATAATACAATTATTTTACCAGAAACACCAAAAACATCTATTGAGACCACTGTTAAAGAACGACCAATTGTTAGAAAAGAACCCATGCAAGACAATGATACTATGAGTGGCGGTTTTGATTTTGATCCACCCTCCATTGGCAGCACCGTTGTTGAAAGCAAAACGCCCCAACACCTCAAACTAGTTCTTGAAGAGTTCTACGACCGTCTTAAGGCTCAGCAAAGACAAAACAATGTCACTTTAGCTTCGCGTATTTACGCGCTCAATAAAGATAATAAAGGCAACTTTAAAACAACGCTTTATTTAACCGCCACTCCAGACTTTATTGATGATGCAAGAAAAAAAGATATTCTAATTGGACTCTTTGAATTCTGGAAAATGCGCTGTGGATCTAATGGTGTTTTACAAGTTGGTGGCGCCTGCATCCTGGTCTTGGACCAAGATGATAAAGTCATTGGTTATGCGAACAGCGCAACGGATGTCGAAATTTAAAACACCGTTACAGAGATTTAATAAAAGCTCCTTATACAAGGAGCTTTTTTTTAATAGCAAAACGAGCCTAAGTCAAATTAGCAAGTGAATAGAGGTCATATAACTTCACCACCTTAGTCCATTCACCCTCCTTGAGTACAAAAGGAAAAATAATAAATTTAAAAATTAGTTCGAACTATTTAAGCCACCCACTATACTGGGCGAAATTAAACTAGGATTTCTCATGAAAAAAACCTTTCAACTCGTTCACCCAAAAATCAAATACCCTCGTATGATTGAAGCTGTCAAAGCTGAAGTCAGAAAATACCTTAAACGCAACCGTCGTAAAACTCTTCCCGAGGGTTTCGATTACTGGGATTTTGATTGTAAATATGGCGACACTGAAGCTGAAGCCAAAGAAATTCATCTCTCTGAAATTGATAAACACATCGATCAAGCTGAGAAAAATGAGCTCGAATCATTTTATATCGAAATCATTGGCCGAGCAGCTAAACGCTTAAAAAAGTAAGCTAGAGATTTAGAATAAAGAAAAAGCGTCCCTGCACTAAGTGGAGGGTTCGCGCCAATGATTCAGGCCGTTTCATCCAGCGGACCAAATCTTCCAAAGAATGATGACGGATCTCGATCCAGTGACCCGCTGCATCCATTAAGGCCAGATCCTTTGACATTTTTTCCAAAAGATGAGGAATGGGTTCCAGGTCCTGACAGAGTTTGAGCATGAACTGAGCCCACTCTTGCTTATCCCTTAAAGCTTCCTCGAGGCAGAGTTCCACACCAATGAGATCTAGAAGGATTTTATTGCGTATCGTCTGCGCCCATTGAATCTGTTTTGTGGACCCTGACAAAGGCACCAAATGCAATTCACGTAAACGTTGGTCAATTTCTGGTCTCAAAGCCTTTAGACGCATTTGATGTGCTGCGTGATCCATGGCAACGTCAAATAAATGTACAAAACGCTCACGCTTGTGAGCATGCCACCAAGAAGCTTTTTGCTTAGATCGCAAAAGATCGACGGCAATTTGAAAAGGCTCGCCCTTTTCTTTTAGATTCTCGGTATTATCGGCAACAAATTTAAAAAAATCATAACGTATGAGTTCGGCACCCGGGATGGAATTATGTGAACCCATTAACTTGGGTAAACCTGCGCGAGCGTTGCTTTCTTTGGCTAACTTTTCTTTTTCCTGTTCTTGGGTTTTCCAGCACTCTTTACAGACACGTTCTTGATAAAAATTTTTCATGCGAGAGAATTTCCCATGGGGAATTTGGTAGGTCTCAATGTGCCCACAGCTATGTTTTATTTCTCTCAGCATAAGTTCATCCCGTTTAGGATAATATAAGCTCTGCTAATTCTTTCGGCAAAGAACTTTCAAAAACCACATCTTCTCCACTCATCGGATGAGTAAAAGACATTAATGAGCAGTGCAAAGCCTGACGTCTGAGACGCATTTTTTGATAATCTTGCTCAGTAAGTGCTCCATCGATAAAGGACAAAAAGAATTGCTCATCGAGGCCATAAATTTTATCGCCAACTAAAGGAAAACCCAAAGAGAGTAAAGTCGCACGAATTTGATGAGTCCTACCCGTATGCAAACGGCAATGTAAATGACTCAATTCATGCGATCTACGCAAAACAGAAAATTCTGTTCTCGCCGAGTGCTTGCCATAATCTTGCCAATCTTCAGCTTCAGTAAAAGAAAACTTCTTACGTATCTTGCTCGATACGGCAGGACCCATATAACCCAGGGCGTCATACTGATCCCAAGAGACTAGGCCTTCTACCAAGACATCGTATTCCTTGCCAACTTGGCGACGCTCAAATTGCTTACCTAATACGGAAGCGGCTTTATGATGACGCGCAATTAAAACTAATCCAGAGGTTTCACGGTCGAGGCGATTCATGATATGGACATTGCCGAATTGTTTAACCAGCATGTACCAAAGCGTGTTTTTAAAGAAGCTACCGGCTGGATGAACGGGAAGGTCTCCCGTTTTTTCGACCATCAAAATATCGTCATCTTCATAAACAACTTTAAAATCACGATCAATATCTGGTTCGGGAATCTTGGTCACATCGAGTGATATCACATCACCCGCTTTTAAAATGGCATTATAATCCTCAACTTGCTTACCATTGATCTGGGAGCTCCCATCAAGCAAAGCTTCCTGCCAGTCCTCACGAGAACGGTAAGTGAATTTAGTACAGAGGAAATCTAAGACCCCGTGCCCTTCTGTTTCTGGAGTAATTTTTTTGCGCACAACGCGCAACATCTCTTCTAATTCTTCTGGTGTTTTCGGCTCTTTACTCGACATTAGCCATCTGCTCGCGGCATTTTTCGAGTTCTGCTTTAAAACTCACAACTAGGGCGGACAAATCTGCATTGCTCGATTTTGAACCAGTGGTATTCACTTCTCTACCCATCTCCTGCATGAGGAAATCCATTTCACGTCCAATGGGTTCACTTTTATCCAAGAGAACTTTGAATTGTTTAAGGTGTGCATTGAGCCGGACCACTTCTTCAGTGATATCACTGCGGTCACTGTAGATAACGAGTTCTTGAGCTAAACGATCTTCATCAATTTCCACGTCTAATGCGGCTTCTTTAATTCGCGTCGTCAGACGTTCACGATAGTCTGCCAGTGCTTGTGGATAAGTCTGTTCAATTTGCTCGTGAAGGCTCAACATTGTTTCGTAGCGCTCGAGAAAATCTTTTTTCATTTCCAAACCTTCTCGCACGCGGTTTTCTAAAAGTTGCTCAAGAGCTTTATCCAAAGCTTTTGCTGCGCAGCTCATGAGTAAGTCTTCATCAATATTTTTACCGCTGTCTTCTAAAACACCTGGCAAACTCATCAAGCGCACCGTGTCTGGAGTATATTCCATGCCCATACTTTCGTGAACTTCTTGGAGTTGCTCAATGTATGACTTGATCAAATCTTTGTTTACATTTGCGGACATCGCACCCGCATTAAATGAAAGGTTTAAACTACCTGTCACCATACCACGAGATAAAACCCCACCAATTTTCTTGCGAATTAAACCCTCGAGAGCTAAATGTTCACGTGGATAATTAACGCGCATATCCAAGCCTTTTCTATTTACAGTCGAGAGTTCAACCACAATACTAAAATCTTCTAAAGTCGCTTCACCGCGACCATAGCCCGTCATGCTTTTCATAAATTTGGTAAATCCTGTTCATCGCTAGAGTTTGAATTGATCCCTAGCATATTTTTTGTTTTTTGAGAAATAACTCGTCCTGTCTGAGTTCGGACTAAATAGCCTTCTTGTATGAGAAATGGCTCGTAGACGTCTTCCAAAGTCCCCACTTCTTCTCCCACACTGACGGCAATATTTTTTATCCCCACGGGGCCACAGTCAAAGTTATAGGCAATTGTATTGAGGATCTTCTTGTCCATTTCATCTAAGCCATTGCTATCAATATTCAGCATATTGAGGGCTTTATTAGCTAAATCCCAAGTCACAAATCCATCTGCTTTAACTTGCGCGTAGTCTCGTACCCAATGCAATAAATTATTGGCAATTCGGGGTGTGCCACGACTCCGGCCAGCCACTTCATGGCTCGCCTTCTCATCCATTTCACAATTAATTAAATCGGAAGAGCGCTTAACAATTCTTCCCAATTCTTCGTCACTATAATATTCAAGGCGGTGGACATGCTGACATCTTGAGCGTAATGGCGCTGAGCATAAACCTAAACGCGTCGTGGCTCCTACCAAAGTGAACTTAGGAATATTGAGTCGCACTGAGCGAGCTCCTACACCTTGGTCAATCATGATGTCAATAAAAAAGTCTTCCATGGCCGAGTACAAGTACTCTTCAATCGCAATCGGAAGACGGTGGATCTCGTCAATAAATAAAATGTCGCCATCACTCAAACTAGTCAGTAATCCAGCTAGATCACCGGGCTTTTCCAATACTGGACCAGAAGAAGTCTTTATGCCTTTGCCACGCTCATTAGCGACGATATAGGCCAAAGTTGTTTTGCCTAAGCCGGGTGGTCCACTCAAAATAAAATGCCCCAAGGCTTCATCACGCATTTTTGCGGCTTCCACAAAAATTGAGAGGCGCTCTTTTACTTGATCTTGTCCAGGGAATTCTTCAAAAGTTTTAGGGCGTAAGATATTGTCGTTTTCGCCAGTCTCTTTCTTTAAAGTTGACTCAAAAAAGTTTTCAGACATAGAGGACCTAGCTATTCATTGCGGATAAGGCCGCTTTAATAATATTTTCAGAGCTGCGTTGGGCGGGGCTTAGGCCATCAAAAATCGTTTTAACAGTCTTGCGAATTGTATCGGGACGGTAACCCAATGCTTCCAAGGCCATGATAGAGTCGTTAAAAGCTTCCTTATCTTGGGCCGACATATCATCATCAGCTACTTTTGCGACAAAGGCTGAGGTCATGCCCAAGGCACCCACTTTATCTCTTAGCTCAACAACCATGCGTTCCGCCATACGTTTACCCACGCCGGAAATTTTACTCAGCAATTTTATATTGCCTTCCTGAATCGCTTCACAAAAGGTTTCTGTCGGCAAAGCTGATAGCGCTGCTAAGGCAATCTTTGGTCCAATCCCACTCACTGAAGTAATCATTCTAAAAAAGCTACGTTCTTCATCTGTTGCGAAACCATATAGATTCATTGCATCTTCGCGAACGGTCATGTGAATTCGCAAAGCCACTGGCGAGCCTACTTTTGGTAGGCGATCATAAGTACTCATAGGAATATCGACGTAATAGCCTACGCCTCCCACATCGATCACTGCATTGCTCAATTCGAGCTCTACCAATTGTCCTTTTAAATGCGCTATCATCAGCATCGCCTTCAATAAAATTATAATTAACTAAGAATATAGATTAAACTGGCTTCATTTCCCGACAATTTGAGATAAAGCTGATGAAATTTTTTGCTTGCTCAGCTTTTAAAGTTTATCTTTGTACATGATAAAGAAAATGGAAATTATTTTTAATAACGAAGCTGATGGCGAGCCCCTCAGCTGGAGTTTTGATTATACCAACACCAAGAGTATTAATCTCGATGCTAATGAAAGTAAAAATCCCCAAGAGTGGTTAAAACTTGAAAACCACAAATGTGCTAATTGTACCCTATCCCAAGGTGACTTCCCTTTATGTCCCGCTGCTCGTGCGCTTAATTCCTATGCCCGAAATATTATCAAAAAGAAATCGATTGATAAAGCCACAGTAAAAGTTTGGGAAAGCTCGGGACGATACATCGAATACAAAGACCGTGAATTACAGGATATAATCGGAGAACTCGTACGCATCGCCGTTTTCCAATCTGCCTGCCCAGTAGGTCGCGAAGCTCGCAAAATCATTGACTTCATCCCCCCCTTCCCTACAAAAGACGAAGTCATCCATGCCTTCACGCTATTTTTTGCCGTGCAAAAACTCCAAAACGAGAGTCGTGACGACAAGAAAGATGCTGATTTTCTCAACGTTTTAAACGATCTCTTCACTAATCTCAGTCATCGAGTTCAAGAACTCGCTCAAGGTGACGCTGGCATCAACGCTGTACTCATCTACCACTCCCTCACTGTCTTAATGTCCCTTTCGATCACAAAACAACTCGAAAACAAGCTAAAATCTTTCGATTAATTTTTAAGAATATTTGGGATTTTCACATAGAAACGATACTGTTTTCATAACTCAACAAAATTAGGATAGAAGAGTATGTTAAACTTTATTTTTGCAGCCGCAGACACACCTGTTGTTGAAGACGCCTCTGTCATTGGAGACAGCCCTGCATCTGAAGCTACGTTCCCCATCGCAGAAAAGAGCATGGAGCTATTAAGCATCTATGGTGTGCCCCTACTGCACGCGATAGCCATCTATTGGATCGGCATCAAAGTTGTTAAGTATGTAACTCGTTACATCTGCCACCTCATGACCAAAGGAAAAACTGACGAAACTCTCGTTAAATTTGCGCGCCATCTCATCAATGCCGCGGGCGTTGTCTTTGTTATTATTGGCGCACTGACTAAGCTCGGCATGCCCACTACTTCGATGGTTGCTGCTGTCGGTGCGGCAGGCCTTGCAATTGGTCTTGCTTTACAAGGAGCTCTTTCCAATTTTGCTGCTGGTATTTTAATCATCATGTTCAAACCTTTTAAAGTCGGCGACCTCATTGATGCTGGTGGCACGGTGGGAACAGTTCGAGAAATTGAACTCTTTACTTCCAAACTGATTACCCCAGACAACAAAACTGCCGTCATTCCTAACTCACTTCTCACTGCCGACAAAATCATCAACTTTACTGAGACTGAAGAAATTCGTGTGGACCTTACTTTTGGCTGTAGCTATGGTGATGATAACGATAAAGTTAAGCAAGTTCTCATGGACATCCTCAAAGCAGATGAAAGAGTTTTACAAGATCCTGCTCCAATGGTTTCCATCTCTGGACACGGGGACTCAAGTATTAACTATGCCGTTCGTCCGTGGGTGAAAGCAGTGAATTATTGGAATGTTTATTTTGACATGCATGAAAAAGTCAAGAAAGAATTTGATGCGCAAGGAATTTCAATTCCCTTCCCACAACGCGATTTACACATCGTCTCTGGCGGCGACAAACTTTCCTAAGTCTCTCATCCACTTAAATAAAAAAGCTGCATTCAACTGCAGCTTTTTTTATTTCCTTCTCTGATGTAAATCTTCGTAAGTCGTCACCGCGTAAGTATCCGTCATACCTGCCAACATATCGGTCATTAACTGCATGCGGCAGTAGGCTTCAGGTAATTTCTTCTGGCTCACTGTGTGATGAAAAACTCTGCGGTAATTTTCGGAAATTCGCTCAAAAACATATTTTGAAAAAGGACTCGCGAGATCTCCTTTATCTTCACAATCGTTAATAGCATCCCAAAAAATATCTAATAAGCCCGTTATAGTGTTGAAGCCTTGGAGTTCCAAACCTAAGACATCGCGATTGCGGTATATATGACGATAACAAAAAGTTTTAAGCACTTTTGATAAACGGTTCGCCCCACAGACTTTCAATAAGTCTTGCTTGAATTCACCTCTTAAAATTGATGAGTAATTATCTGCAAAAGACTGACGTGCACTCTGCATTAAAGTATTGATTGCATACACACGGAATTTCACCATCGCAATATCATTGAGCTCATGATAAGATAGGTCGTCTATTCCAGAATAATTACCATAGTCTGCTGACGTACGATCAATCACTTCTGAAATGTAGTGATCTGCTTCTTTTTCATTTTCTGATTTTAGATAAGAAATAATGTCAGCATAGGAAATCACGCCTTTTTTCACGGCATCCTCTATATCGAGAACTGAGTAGGCAATATCATCACAGGCTTCCATAATGTAAGTCAAAGGGTTACGTTGCTCAACAAGCCCAGTATAGGATTCCATTTCTGCTACAACTTCTCTCTCTGAGGAGAAATAACCAAATTTACCTTTGGCAAGGTCTTCTTTTTTATTCACTTTATCTGAGGGAACGACATACTTTAATAAAGCTGACAAACTTCCCAAAGTTAAATTCAGACCATACAAATCATTTAAGACTTGTAGGTGAGTCACTATCCTAACCGTCTGAGCATTGCCTTCAAACTTCAAAAAATCTTGTTGTTGCCGCTCTGAAAAGCCTTCAAAAAAGTTAGGATTATCTTCCACGCGGCATCGAAACCAGTACTGAATGGCACTTTCACCTTCATGACCAAAAGGGGGATTACCCATATCGTGAACTAAGCCAATTGTGGCAAGTACGACGGGTATATTTCGTTGGGGTGAAATCGAATTGGGGAAAAGTTCGGGTGAATTAAAAACCAGGTCATTGCCAAAGCTTCGAGCTAGACTACTCACTTCATAGGAGTGAGTTAAACGTCTGCGAATCGTATCATATTTTTTTTCTAGGGGAAAAACTTGCGTCTTGTCGATTAAACGTCGAAAGGGAGTCGAAAATAGAATTCTATCGTGATCTGACTCAAAGGCTGTGCGCGTTCCTGTATAAGCATTAGGCAAAGGATCTCTGGAGTTGGCTATATCCTTCATTCTGATGGGGCACATAGCTTTTTCCCAAAAAGCTTTTATGAAGGCTTTATCTTCAGGCATGATGAGCTTGTGCTTCTAATTCAAGAACCTTATCAATATGCAAAACACTATCAGCTACATAATCACTTTCAGGATTAACTGCACTAAACTCTGTAAATTCTGGCAAAATCCAAAAAGATTTAATACCCGCACATTTGGCGCCTTTAATATCGGAACCCAAAGAGTCCCCCACATGAAGCGTTTCATTAGCTAAGCAATCTGCTAATCGACAAGCCTTATCAAAAATACTTTTGGCTGGCTTTTGTTCGGGCTCAAGCCCGCCAATTAGAACATGATCACAGTACTCAGACATTTTGACTTGCTCCACTTTTGGTACTTGCGAATATGCAGGACCATTGGTAATTAAAACCAACTTATACTGACTTCTCAAGTCGATTAGCATCTGCTTGACGCCAGGATAAAAATCAAAGAACTCAATTCGTTTATGATCAAATAATGCCACATAAGACATAAGGGCATCGTTCGGCTCAATTTGATGTTGCTTTAAGAAGTAATCAAAAACAAAATGACGGTAATCCGATTCATCTTTAATTGGATCCGTCAACTGCTTAAGTTGATCATCCAACTCGCGATAAATTGCAGATAAGTACTGACTGATAAAAACTTCATGATCAAAATCACCATGACTTGCGAGTTCCGCAAGCAACCAATCTACCGCTTTTTGGTTAGCGCTTTGCGTATCGCAAAGCGTATCATCCATGTCAAAAAATAATGCTTTTAACAAGTTTTATTTTCCTACTGAGCGCATTGTTGTTTCATTGGCTTTCAGGGCAACGGTGTAGATTTCACCTCCAGTTCTGTAATCAAACAAGTGAATGCGACCGTTTTCATTCAAGCCTGCCACATAGTCTCCTTGCATGAGAACTCTGTTCAAAGTACCTGACTCAACTAAGAGTGATTGTGCATCTTTAATCACCCACTTATTACCATTGTATTCCGTGGTCAAAATACTTTTACCACCTGCAATAAGGAGTGTCTCATCCGATGTAAAAAGCAGCGATTTTGCACCGCTGATTTTTCGTGACAAGGCACCTGGTCTCGATTCAGCTAAATTATACACATAAACCTCCACTGACCCATCGGCTGTCATATAAGAAACTGCACAATGCTTAGAACTAGGACTTAGGCTCACACTCACATCACTCTCTTGATTGAGACTCGCTGGCAAATCAAAATTAGTAATCGATTTTTTCTTCAAGTGATTATAAATATATACTTTATTAGCACCTACAAAAGCGATGTTACCATTATCGGAAATACTGGCTTTTAATACGTATCCACCTGTTCCGAATAGCGGTCGACCCACGAAAGCTTTTTGTCGATAATCATAAACTCGCCCAGAGAAATCTACTCCATAACGACCATCATCACTCTTGCCAACTAAACCTTTAAAGCGACCTTTATAAAAAGTTTTTGCTGCAACTTTTCTAGCCGTTTTATCCTTAGCATTAATCTCATAGGTTTTATCTGCTTCATTAACAACTAGTGTCTCGCCTTCAAATTGCGCCGAACTAAAAGTCTGGTACGGGGCTGTATAGTCATAGAGCTTACCATTTTTCTTGATAATCGCTCCAACAGAAACGGCACTGGAATCCACATTTATATTCATTCTGCCATTCGGCATTTTTTTACTTACTTCCGCAGCACCCGTGACTAGGTCTAGTACACCTCCGTTAAAGTAAGCTTTGCTTAACTTACCATCACACTCAACTTCATTAATTGGTGAGGTCAATAAGTAGCTCTTCACCATTTCACCATTCTCGGCATTGTGAACCGAGATACCACGACCATTTTGGTGGAGTACCATCACTTGTTTCCCATTATCTGCGATGCGAACTTTACGGATTTTACCCGTTACTTTAACAAAGCTTTTTGCGGGCTTAAAGATCCATGATTTGGGAGATTTTAAAATGAGAAAACGGCGATCATTGATAAAAACGTACTTGCCATCGGCACTTACATCGTAAGCATTCACAAAGGATGTATCTGGGAAAGGTAACTCAGCTCTTTTGACAATCTTACCATTCTTATATTCATAGAAAAATAGTTGGTTATTTGAGCTCAAAACAATCGTGCTATCGTAACCCACAACTTGCATTTCTATATTTTCAGGAAGAACAAAACCAAGTCTTAAAGACGCTTTTTCTTTACCTTGCTTATCCAAAACTTTTAAGTGCTTTGTTTTTCCTGTTACGGTAATTACATAACTTTCATCTGAACTAAATTCTGCTGCAGAGACTGGATAAGCATTTCTATTGAGCAAGGATTTTTGTTCGCCATTCTGATTGAGTAAAACTAAATCACGACCACTTACGAGGTATTCACTTCCTGATTTATCGAAAGAAATCTCACCTACACGATTTCCGTGTTCATCAGCTGAAATAGCCATGCTTGAAAATAACAGGGCCCCCAAAATCAATTTTTTACACATATCACTCTCTCCGCTTACTTTGTTGGGGCAATTTCGCCCGATTTTAATTTATTCATATAATCTTTTGCCCAGCCTTTTACTCTTCCCGACAAAATAATCATGCCTATAATATTAGGAAAAGCCATACCCAAAATCATGGCATCAGAAAAATCTAGGACTGCACCCGCATTGACTACAACTCCAAGGAAAACACAAAAAACAAATAAAGCTCGGTAAATAATTAATGAGCTAATTCCTTTACCTTTGCCGAAAAATTTATCTACTAAATATATCCAACCTCGCTCACCGTAATAACACCACGAAATCATGGTTGAAAAAGCAAAGAGCACAATGCAAACTGTTAAGACCTTAGGCATGTAAGTACCTGCGCTACTCCATGCCTTTGCCGTCATGATAGCCCCCTTACTAAACTCTGCAGGGTACTGCGCACTCACATCCGTAATAATAATTACCAAGGCTGTCATTAAACATATAATAACTGTATCAATAAAAGGGCCTAACATAGCCACGACACCTTCCATCACTGGCTCTTCATTTTTTGCTGCCGCATGGACAACTGCTGCCGAACCCACACCCGCTTCATTGGAGAAGGCGGCACGTCTAACCCCCATAATTAACACCCCTATAAAACCACCAAAAGCTGCATTTTGAGAGAAGGCCATAGTGACTATAGATTTGAGTGATGGAATGATCTGACTCGCATTCATCCCAATTATATAGAGTGAAACAATTACGTAAAGCCCACACATAAAGGGAACAATAAATTCTGTCGCCTTACCAATGCGTTTAATCCCTCCAATAATCACGAGCCCCACTAAAGAAGCTAAAGTAATACCAAAAATCCATGCAGCTTTAGGATCTTGTGAACCGCCTAAAAAGTCTTGTTGTAAAGCTCCCCAGGCTTGATTGCCCTGAAACATATTACCTCCACCCATGGCTCCACCAATAATCATCAAGGCATAGGCTACAGCAAATACAGTACCAAGTTTTGCTAAGCCCTTTTCTTTCAAACCCATTTCTAAATAATACATCGGACCACCAGAAAAAGAACCATCATTATTAATCACGCGGTATTTCTGAGCGAGTGTACAAGAGGAAAACTTAGAGGCCATACCAAAAAATGCGGCTAAGATCATCCAAAAAACAGCCCCTGGACCACCTTGGTGCACGGCAATTGCGACACCAGCAATATTACCTAAACCGACTGTTGCACTAAGAGCAGATGTTAAAGCCTTGAAATGATTAACTTCTCCAGCTTCTCCTTCTTTGTCAAACTTACCGCGTACGACCTGTATACCATGAGCAAAAAGCTTAAAGGTAATAAAGTTATAACGGAAAGTGAAAAATATCGCACCTACCATCAAGGTAACCACAACTAAAGGCACACTTGTACCTAATAAGCCAAAGGCAATATCAAACATGATAACGCTAAATAAGACACTGGTGATCTTACCGATAATCTTATCCATTGAAGCTGTCGCTTTTGAAATAAAACCGCCATCTTCCTTTTCAGCCTCTGAATTAACAACAGGGCTAACAGCAGCCGTTGAAGAAGCCTCAATTGACTCCGACTCTTGCTGCGCCTGGGCAGGCTCTAGTTCTTGAACCACTACGGGATCATTTTTTTCTACACTACTATCAGCGGAGATCGATGTACATAATGTTAATAATAGTAAAAATATTGCTCGTTTCATTTACTTGGGGGAAGCTTACTTCTTTTTACTTGCTTGAACAAAATTAATAACAATGGAACCCGCTTCTGGATCGAGCTCAACACTCGCCACTTGCTTCACCATTTCTTCTGGCTTATCTGACTCCGCCAACATAGCTTTGAAGTTAGCTTTAATCGTCATACTAGCCGCCGTGGGAACTGGAACCCAACCTTGACTTGTTCCATCTAAAACAAATTCAGCTTGTCCAGTCTCTTCATCATTGACGATTTTATAAACTACTGATGAATAAAGATCCGTCTCGAAAAGACGATTCAATTTAACTCTCAAAATGAACTTGATGCGTTCCGAATCTAGAATATCGACATAAAACTCTTGGGGAATAACGAGTGCTTCTTCTGCGGCAGCTTTGCCATCTTCGGATTCCCAACGGCTTTTCATATCTTGAGTCACTACCGCCGCTAGCTCAGCTTCAGTCAAAGTCAGTTTTTTGAGCTTTTTATACCTAGCATCATTATTAAGGCGATTAAATAAGTACTTTTGCTTCTTGACGATGACATCTTTCTTAAGCTCATCCTCTTCATAGACTGGTACATCTTGCTTCATAAATGCACCAACGCCAATTAAAGCAATCAATATAAAAACAATTAATGAAATTAGCTGACGCAGCATAAAAGAATTCATTTTCCTTTTATTAGCCGACTGAGTCACCTTCGGCTGCATTTCTTTCATCTCAAGTTTTTCTCCACAAGTTCTGCAGAAAATTGCACCTAAGGGGTTTTGGTTACCACATTTGTCGCACTGAATTTCCATATTACTCAAATCCTATTGATTCATTCTATTTACACTTAAATTAATATCCTCCCTTGATTCACCAACTACAAGTTCAAAAACGGCTCATATTTAAAAATGCATTTCGAATTAAGCCCCTTTTAACCTATCTCGCCCATCAAAGCTCACTTTTCAACTTTATTTAGCACTTATTCAAAAAAAACTTATTACGGGTGGAAAAATAATCATCTCACTTCATTTTTAGAGTCCGTATTTTTTGCCTGCTCTATTGAGAAATATTCGGTCATAGGCAAAAAGCACCAAAAATTTTAATAAAAACAAAACTTAGGAAACCTAATATGAGTCAAGCACTTACTTACTCTATCAACGAGCTCTCAGCTTGTCGCAAAGAACTCGAAGTCAACACACCCGCACAAGAAGTTACACAACTTTTTAACAATGTTTGCAAACAAATTGGCCAACAAGCTAAATTTCCTGGCTTCCGTAATGGCAAAGTTCCTCGCACACTCATCCTCCAAAAGTATGGCGAACAAATCAAAAAAGAAATCTCCGAAAAACTCGTTTCAAAAGCTGTTGATCAAGCACGCGAAAGTGAAAAGTTCGAAATCGCTGGCTACCTCGACGTTGCTGATTTCACACCCAAGTATAACGAAGACTGTGCTTTCAAAATCACTCTCGACATCTACCCAACTATCACTCTCCCTGATTACAAATCAGTTAAAGTTGAGCTTGAAGAATACGTTGAAGACGAAGCTAAAGTAAAAGAATCTCTCGAAGAAATGGCCGCTCGTTTCTCTACAATGGAAGTTGTTGATCGCCCTGCTGAGAAAGAAGATTTCGTGAAATCAAACTTCTCTACTGATCTCGAAGCTACTGAAGCTACAAAAGACGTGCTCGCTGGCGAAGATCGCTGGATCCCACTCACTGAAAATGGTTTCATCCCTGGTGCTACTGAAGCACTTTCTGGCAAAAGCAAAGGCGACAAAGTTACTTGGACTGCAGACTTCCCTGAAGACTTCCACAATGCTGAACTCGCTGGTAAATCTGTTGAGTACACAGCTGACATCATCGAAGTTCACGGTCGCAACGCTCCTGAACTCAGCGACGAAATCGCTGTTCAAGCTGGTGCAAAAGACCTCGCTGACATCGAAGAAAAAATCAAAGAATCACTCAAGAGCCAATTTGAAAACAAGCAGCGCAGTGAAAAGCGCGACGAAATCGTTGCTCAACTCCTCGAAGGTTTTGACTGCGACCTTCCACAACACCTCCTCGAGCAAGAAACTCACCGTCAAGTTCACACGATCATGGCTGAAGAAGGTATTGAAGCTCCAGAACAATGTGGACATAATGACTCTGACGAAAAGCATGACTGCTGCCCTAGCGAAGAGAAAACTGCTGCCGAAACTGCAACTCAAGAAAAAGCTCTTGCTGCTGCAACAAAAGATCTCAAGACTCGCATGATCTTAAGAGAAGTTGCTAAAGAAGAAAAAGTTGAACTCAACCAATACGAAGTTCAAATGCAGCTTTACTCCATGGCTCAACACTACAATATGAGCGTTGAAGATCTCACTAAGCAACTCCAAGAAACTAATTCTCTTCACGAGTTCACAGATCACGTTCTCATGGACAAGACATTAGACAAAATTGTTGACATCGCTTCAGGCAAAAACGCTTAATTCATTCTAAACGGAGAAACTCAGTATGAATCCACAAAACAGTCATTACGTACCCATGGTTGTCGAACAAAGTGCTAACGGCGAACGCGGTTACGACATTTACTCACGACTATTAAAAGACCGAATTGTCATGCTGAGCACTCCAGTAGATGATCACGTAGCATCCCTTCTTGTCGCTCAATTCCTCTTCCTCCAGGCAGAGGACCCCAAGAAAGACATTCAGTTCTTCATCAATAGCCCAGGTGGCTCAGTCACTGCTGGCTTAATGATTTACGACACTATGCAGATCTTATCCTGCGACATACAAACCGTATGTATTGGTCAAGCTGCGAGCATGGGTGCTGTATTACTTTCTGCTGGCACAGCTGGCAAACGCTACTGTCTACCGCACTCACGCGTCATGATCCACCAACCCTCTGGCGGAGCTGGCGGTACAGCTGCCGACATCACGATTCAGGCAGCTGAGATCAAGCGTCTCAAAAAAGAACTTTACGATATCTTAAGCCACCATACAGGCAAAGATTACCCTACAATCGAAGAAGACTCAGATAGAGATTACTTCATGAGTGGTGAGGAAGCTAAAGCATACGGCTTAGTTGATCACATCATGACGAAGAAAGCCTAATATGTCCAAAGAGAAAAACAGCACATGCTCTTTCTGCTCACGTGACAAAGAGCAAACTGGCGAACTTATTGCGAGCCCAACCGGCAGCTTTATCTGCCGTGATTGCGTAGAGATCTGCTCTGAGATCCTTTTCCCCCAACAGAGCATGGCTGATGTTGCAGAAGGCGAAGAACAAGCACAAGCTCAGAAAATTCCTTTCAACCTTTTGGCTCCGAAAGAAATTAAGCACGTCCTAGACGACTACGTCATTGGCCAAGATTACGCCAAAAGAACTCTCTCTGTTGCCGTATATAACCATTACAAACGCGTACAAAACAACCTTTTCCATCCAGAAGGTGCACATGACCTCGAAATGGAAAAGAGTAATGTACTTTTACTCGGCCCAAGTGGCTGCGGTAAAACACTTCTCGCTAAAACTTTAGCTAAAGTCCTCGATGTTCCTTTCACTATTTTTGATGCCACCACAGTAACTGAAGCTGGTTACGTTGGCGAAGATGTTGAAAACATCATCCTCAGACTCATCCAAGCAGCTGACGGTGATATTGAGAAAGCTCAATACGGCATTATTTACGTTGACGAGATTGACAAAAAAGCCAAAAAAGGCGAAAACATGTCAATCACTCGTGATGTATCTGGTGAAGGCGTTCAACAATCTCTCTTAAAAATTATTGAGGGCACACACTGCAACGTTCCACCCAAGGGCGGACGCAAGCACCCCAATCAAGATTATATTCAAATCGACACTCGAAACATCCTCTTTATTTGCGCAGGTGCATTTGTCGGGCTCGAAGACGTGATTCGCGGTCGCTTAGGGCGTCGCGTTATCGGTTTTGCCGATCAAGGCAACGGCGTGAAATCCGATGCGGAAATCGAAGAGATCATGCGTGAAGTAGAACCTGGCGACCTCGTCAAATACGGACTTATTCCTGAACTTATTGGCCGACTGCCCGTCATCTCTACTCTCAACCCACTCAAAGAAGAAGATTTAGTCCACATTCTTACGAATGTAAAAAACTCAATCATTAAGCAGTATCAGTACATCCTTATGAGTGATGGTATTAAACTTTCCTTTAGTGATGAAGCACTCAAAGAAATGGCTCACCAGGCCATTGACAAAGGCACTGGCGCTCGTGGTTTACGCTCTATCTTAGAGAAATCAATGCTCGAACTCATGTTCGAACTTCCCAGCCGCACAGACGTGGAAGAAGTTATCATCAGCAAAGAGTTTGTTTCTGAAGGCACTGAACCTGAGTACATACTCAAAAAGGCCAAGAGTAAAAAGAGCTCCTAAGTTCAGTCCCACCACTTTCAAAAACCCTTTAGAAATAAAGGGTTTTTGTGTTTCTAAAGCCTTCATCCAAAAGAAATTAATTTCATCTCCTCGATTGCCGAGTGAATCACAAAAATTGATTGGCATAAAAGCAAATAAAAAGCATATTAGCGGACTTTTAAATTTATTAGCGAGCTAAAGCATGGAAACCGAGAATCAAAACGAGAATTTCTCTTTCGTTGAGAGCGAGAAAAAAATCCTCGAATTCTGGAAAACACAAGATGTCTTCAAGAAGTCTCTTGAGCAAACAAAAGACTGCCCCCCTTACATTTTTTACGATGGCCCTCCCTTTGCCACAGGTCTCCCTCACCACGGCCACTTAGTTGCCTCGACCCTAAAAGATATCATTCCGCGTTATTTCACCATGAAAGGTCGCTACGTCGAACGTCGTTTTGGTTGGGATTGCCATGGTCTTCCGATTGAACACGAAATCGACAAGAAACTCGGCATGAGCGCTCAAGATGCCGTAGAAAAAATTGGTGTAAAAGCTTACAACGAAGAATGCCGTGGTATCGTGCAGCGTTTCACTTCGGAATGGGAAAAAACTATTTCACGTATCGGCCGTTGGGTTGATTTCGAGAATGATTACAAAACCATGGATACTGACTTCATGGAATCCGTTTGGTGGGTCTTTGGCCAACTCTGGGAAAAAGGCCTCATTTACCAAGGCACAAAAGTCGTCCCCTTCTCCACAGCTCTTGGCACTGTACTCTCGAATTTTGAAGCAAGTTCAAACTACCAAGACGTGCAAGACCCTGCTGTCACAATCTTCTTCAAACTCAAAGATGAAGACGCTTACCTCGCAGCATGGACGACCACGCCTTGGACCCTACCGTCAAACCTCTGCCTCTGTACCAACGCCGACATTGACTACGTCAAAGTCCGTGACGAAGATGCAGGTAAAACTTTCTACATGGCTGAAGCCCGCCTTGAACACTACAGCAAGAAGAACACTTTAGAAGTTCTCGAAACCATCAAAGGTTCAGACTTAAAAGGCCGTCAATACGAACCTCTCTTCCCTTATTTTGCGGAACTCGCAGAAGAGAACTGCTTCCAGATCCTTAACGACGATTATGTAACCACTGAAAGTGGTACAGGTATTGTCCATCTCGCTCCTGGCTTTGGTGAAGACGATAATCGCGTCATGCAAGAAGCCGATATCAAAGCTTCCGTATGCCCTCTTGATGATGCAGGTAAATTCACAGCTAAAATCACTGATTATGCTGGTGCTTACGTCAAAGATGCTGACAAAGAAATCATCAAAGACCTCAAAGAAAATGGAAGACTTTACGAGCGCAGTTCCTACCTTCACTCCTACCCCTTCTGTCCTCGTTCAAAAACACCACTCATCTACAAATCGATCCCTTCTTGGTACGTGAATGTCGAAGCGGTCAAAGAAAAAATGATCGCGGCCAACAAGCAAATCCACTGGGTTCCTGACCACATCAAAGAAGGTCGTTTCGGAAAATGGCTCGAAGGCGCAAGAGACTGGGCTATCTCACGTAATCGTGTTTGGGGAACACCTATCCCCATCTGGATCAACGATACGACCGAAAACAAAATTTGTGTCTCATCTATTGAGCAGCTCAAAGAGCTTTCAGGCGTTGAACTCGACGATCTCCACCGTGAGAACACTGATGATGTCACTTTCTCGATCCCAGGAGAAGAAGGGACTTATAAGCGTATCACTGAAGTTTTCGACTGCTGGTTTGAGTCCGGATCTATGCCCTATGCTCAATTCCACTACCCATTTGAGAATAAAGAAGTCTTTGATGCAGGCTACCCTGCAGAATTCATTGCAGAAGGCCTCGACCAAACTCGTGGATGGTTCTACACACTTACAGTTCTCTCTGCAGCAATTTTCGACAAGCCAGCATTCAAAAACGTTATTGTCAACGGACTTGTCCTTGCCAAAGATGGCCGTAAAATGTCAAAGTCGGAACGCAATTTCACTGCTCCTGATAACCTCATGGAAGAATTTGGCGCCGATGCCCTACGCCTCTACCTCATCACCTCAGGCCTTGTAAAAGGCGAAGAACAGAAGTTTGATGACAAAGGAGTTAAAGACATGGTAAGAACGGCTCTGCTCCCGTGGTTTAACTCATTCAAGTTCTTCAAAACTTATGCTGATCTCGACGGCTGGGATCCTGCTAAGCATTACGTGGAAGGCGACAACATTACTGATAACTGGCTCATCTCTAATCTTCAGACTCTAAAGAAAAACATTTCTACGGAAATGGACGCGTACCAACTCTACAACGTCGTGCCTGCCCTCTTCACTTTCATCGAAGATCTCACCAATACTTACATCCGCCTCAACCGTGGACGTTTTTGGGCCGAAGGTCTAGAAGACGACAAATGCTCTGCTTACTCAACTCTTTACACAGCTCTAAAGGAACTGAGCATTAGCATGGCTCCTTTTGCACCTTTCTTCTCTGAGTTCATCTATCAAGAACTCAAAGGTATGGACTCAGCTAGCGAAGCTCCCGAGTCAGTCCATCTTTGCACTTATCCCACGGCTGATGAAAGCAAAATCAACACCATTCTTGAAGATGCGGTTGACCGCATGAATCAGATCATTTTACTTGGTAGACAGAAACGCAACCAAGTAAAAATCAAAGTAAAAACTCCACTTCAACGCCTTACGGTCATTCACAAGGACAAGGAACTCCTTCAAGAGATCTCGCGCTTAGAGAACTACATCAAAACCGAGCTCAACATCAAATCGGTTGAGTACGATCAGGACGAAGCTAAATACATTAACTTCTTCACGAAACCTAATTTCCCTGCTCTTGGCAAACGCCTTGGTAAGCAAATGGGTAAGTTCACTGGTTTGATTAAAAAACTAAGCGAAAAAGATATTGCCCGCTTTGAAGAAACTGGCTCCATCGAACTTGACTGCGAAGTATTCACTCATGGTGATATTGACATTTTCCGCGAAGCTCGCGAAGGTCATGAAGCCCTATCCAATAGCCTCATTTCTTTAGAACTCGATTGCGAACTCAGCCCAGAACTTCTCCGCGAAGGACTTGCACGCGAAGTCATCAACCGCATCCAACGCTCCCGAAAAGACGCTGGCTTCAATGTAGGTGACAGAATTGCTCTTAGCATTAAGAGTGACGAAAACTTGCAGCTCGCCATTGAAGAGCACCAAGAATATATTTGCGGAGAAACCCTCACAGATTCAATTTCTTTTGAGGGTGTTAATTCCTACGATTTTGAATTTAAAATCGAAGACTACGCTTTAGAACTGGCTCTAAGTAGAGCCTAAGATACTATTCTCATTCAATATTTAACCCCGAACACACGTATAAACGTTGTGATTCGGGGTTTTCCGTTTAATTTATCTGATTATTTTTTATTAGCTTAGGAGTTCTAATGTCTGACCAAGTAAGCCAACCTTCTTTACCTGAAGGAAGCAAAATTTTCTGCCCGGCATGTAATGCCAAGCTCAATGTATCTGGCCTTGTTATAGGATCAAAATTTTACTGCCCTGGCTGTAATGCCAAAATCGAAGTCCCAGAAGAAAAACTCACTCTTGGCTACAATAAGAAATCAGCGTCTTTACCTGAACCCCCTAAAACTGAAGAAAAAACGGATGTCAAAAATTTAGCTAAAAAAGCACTTGGTACTGACATCAAACTTCCCGGCCAAAAAACTGCTCAGCCCTCTCCCGCAAAAGCCACTAAAAATGAAGAGGCTGGATCCGCAAGTGATATCGCTAGTCGAATTGCGGCTGCGAAACAAAGAGTTTTAGCTTCCAATTCAGATGGTGTCAATGAGACAAAACCTGAGCCTAAGCCTGAAAAAAGTGAATCTCAGGAACTAGAAGATAAAATTGCTGCTGCGAAACAAAGAATTCTCGCCGCGACAACAAAAGATAAAGTCGATGTAAATACTACCCCGACTATCCAAGATAAACTTCCCGAAAGCAAGCCCACCGAAGACACCTCTAGTCCAAGCGAAGAAACAATCACAACAAGTGAGACCGCTGAAGCAAACGAAGCTGAAGTTAAAGAAGCGCCGCAAGCGGCTAAGGATGAAAGTAGCACTGAGGAAGAAAGTGAAGATAGCAATAATGGACTTAACAAAGTTAAATGTCATTCATGCGGAGCGCTTAATGATTTCTCCAAAGAAAAAGCTTTTGAAAAAGTCCCTTGTCAAAAATGCTCTGAGCCTATCATTGTTCCTAAGCGTTTTCAGCATTTTCTTTTAGAGGATCAACTCTCTGACAGCAAGTTTTCTGCCGTCTATCGCGCCCTTGATCTCTCTCTCAACCGCGAAGTATGTGTTAAAATTTTCAGTAAAGAAATTTCGGCTAATGAAGAGCTTGTCAAAACCTTAATTGAGAAACTCAGCCTCAGTGCGACTCTCACACAGCAAAATATTGTTCCGATTTACACTTCTGGAACTCATGAAGGCCAATTCTTTATGGTTAGCCAATTCATGAATCAACGTTCATTGGAAAACTTTATTGCCAAAGCCAATGGCTCACTGCCGATCAATGCCTGCCTAAAAACACTCCATGAAGTGAGTAAAGGCTTACTTGAATACAGTCGCCACAAGCAGTTCCATCACCACCTCACTCCACGCAACATTTTAATTAATTCCGATGGGCAAATCAAAGTCACCGACTTTAATATTTTTTACTCCATCATGCGTAGCTTAGATGATAAGACTCTCTATGGAACAGAGTTTGTTTCACCAGAGATTATTCGCAAAGGCCAAGACAGCGAGTCCGCTGGCGATGTTTTCCACCTTGGACTTATTGCGCAGCAACTCGTCACAGGAAAACTGCCTTATTCAGCAGACACCCAAGAAACCTTAATGGATAAGCACCTTGAAGAGACGCCAAAAAGCCTTTCAGAGCTACGCAGTGACACTCCCCAAGAACTCTGTGACTTCGTTCAAAAAATGCTTACCGTTCGCCCCAGTGACCGCCCAAGCTTGAAAGAAGTGGAAAAAGAATTTGATCAATTGCGCAATACGCAAAAATCAAATATGGCGGCAACTCGCATGAAGACACCCGTCTCTAAAGCACCACTCGAAAAAGATACAGATAAATTCAAACACGCCAAACTCCAAGACACGGACCTTGCTCATGAAGACTTGTTAATTGAACTCAATGAAGAGTCAAAGAAAAGCCCTCCCATTATTCCCATACTTGTTGTCCTCATTCTCATAGCGGGAATTGCTGTCTTTGCTTTGCGGAAAAAAGATAGCGCAGACCAAACTGAAGATGCGGCAGTTAGCGAAGTTCAAAACGACGAAAATAATGAAGCTGGCGATGCTGAAGTCAATGAAGAAACCACTCCGGAAGAAGCTCCTGTAGATGATTCAAATATAAATAATACAGCGATTGAAACGGCTACTGAAGAAGAAACTTCTACCCCTGAGAGCCCTAAAGAATTCACACCTCTACCTGAAGAAAATGAGTTCACCCCAGAAGCATCTTCAATAAGTAATAATTCTTCTCAAGAAGTAAGTGAGAACTTCGATGAAGCTTTTGCAAGCTTTTCTCCCAGTCCAGTGAATAAAACCCAGCGCCCCTACCCATCAAACCTCGATTTCAGCCCGACGATCTCAGAATTTATTGATTATCTCAACTCTCAGCCTGATTCGCAAAGAAAAGCTATTGAAGATGAGCGCTTGAGGCTACTCAATCGCATCCGTTTCTACCTCATCAAAATCCTTTCTAGCACCCCCTACGAAGGTGATGTTCATTCTCGTGAATTTGAAGAAAGTATTGATGGCTTTTTAGAAGTTAAAAACGACCAGCTGCTCATGGGCCGTAAAGGCGCAGCCTTTACCCTTGAGATTGATGTGGCTCAGCTCGAAGATATTCAGTTCGCCAAGATTTTAGAGTTTGTCGCCAAGTCAAAACTCGACCAAATACCCGATAGCCCCGATTCTATTGCCAAAAACCTCCAAGAATCTGCTGCTGAAGATTATTTCAAAGCGGCTCTACTCATGGACTGGTTTAAAAATGATGCCGTGGCCAAGGCTTATTTAAAAATTGCGACTGAGCTCAACCCTCGACTCGCAAATCATTACAAGGTATTTTTCAATGGGCAAGAATAAAAAAAAGCCTCTCAAATCTGAAGGCTTTTCCGTAAACCCTTTTGCGAGCCTAGACATTGACTGTGTCGCCAAAGATATTGAAGAAAGCAAAAAAACCACCAACAAAATTCAGCACACGACCTGCAAGATCCGCTTAGAGAAAAAAGGACGTGCTGGAAAAACAGTCACTGTGATTTATGGCTTCGAACCCGTACTCGAACTCGTTGAAATGATGACATTGCTCAGTGATTTAAAAAAAACCATCGGCAGTGGAGGTACCGTCAAAGAAGAAACACTCGAACTGCAAGGCGATAAACGCCGACAAGCGGCTTCATTTTTACAAAATAAAAATTTTCGCGTCAAAGGCGAAATCAACTAATTTTAGGAAGAACATGACTCTAGACGAATTACAAAAACAGGTTAAAGCGATCCAAGACCGCTTCGAGCACCTGGGGAGGTATCTTTGACGTCTCTAATAAAAGCCAAGAACTCGATCAATTAGAACTTGAAATGGGCAGCTCATCTTTTTGGGATGATAGCAATGCCGCAAAAAGCACCGTCGACAGAGTTTCTGCGCTCAAAAGCGTTGTGGTCCCCTACAAAGAACTCGAAGCTCGAGTTGAAGACTTCATCACACTCAGTGAGCTGATTGAAGAAGAAGGCGCTTCCTCGGAACTTATGGATGACGCTGGTGAGGAATCACCCGAATTAGAAAAAGCTCTCGATGATTTAGAACTCTTGAGCTTCCTTTCAGGTAAATACGATAGCGGCAGCTGCTTCTTATCAATCAATGCTGGCGCAGGTGGAACTGAGTCCTGTGACTGGGCCGACATGCTTTTACGTATGTACCGCAGGTGGGCCGAGTCAAAAGGCTTCAAAGTTACTTTTGTCTCAATTCTAGAAGGCGAAGAAGCTGGCATCAAAAACTGCACCATGTTCATTGAAGGCCCCATGGCCTTTGGTTACCTTAAAGCAGAACGTGGCGTACACCGCCTTGTTCGTGTCTCGCCTTTTGATTCAAACAAGAGAAGACATACGTCTTTTACATCAATCGATGTCGTTCCCGATATCGGAGATGAGGCTGAAGTTGACATTGATGCGAAAGATTTAAGAGTCGACACCTTCCGCGCCTCTGGCGCAGGTGGCCAGCACGTCAACACCACGGACTCTGCTATTCGTCTTACTCACCTTCCAACTGGCATTGTCGTATCATGCCAAATGGAACGCTCTCAGCACAAGAACCGTGCCACCGCTATGAAAATGCTTGGCGCCAAACTAGAGGAACTCAAGCAAGCTGAACGCGAAGCCGAGCTCGATGCCAACGCAGGCGAAAAGAATGACATCGGCTGGGGAAGTCAAATCCGTTCTTATGTACTTGATGATCGACGTGTCAAAGATCACCGCACTAATCACAGCACATCGAACACAGACAAAGTCCTTGATGGCGACATAGATCCATTCATCCAGTCTTTCTTACGTTCAGGACTCAACAAAGAAGAAAATGACTAATAAAGCCATTATTTCTGTTTTAAGCTGCTTGGTCGGCATCATTGTAGCAACGCTTATCTTGCTCAAAAAAGATGTTCGGCCGAGCCAGCTTGTCCAGAAGAACACCATCCCTTACGAAGTACAGAGTGCAAGCGCACAGGGCTTGGTTAATAGTGGCAAGTATGCATTTGCAAATAAAATCTTTGAAAATTCTTACAGTCATTTCAAAGACAACCCTGCGTTCATCGAAGCTTACACCGACAGCCTACTAGCTTCTAATCAGATTGACAAAGCGACTCAGATCAGCAAAGATAGCCTAAGGGCTTATCCACTAAATAAAAACCTCAGAATTAAACTAGCTAAGTGCTTTATTTTAAACAGCCAAAGCGGTACAGCTTATGAAACGCTCAGTCAATACCCACTCTACTCTCAAAAAGAGCCCTCTTTCTTAAGCCTTGTCATCATGACTACGCCGAACACAAGCGCTTTGGATTCACTCATGGGGAAAATGAAGAACTTTCAATCTTATCAATCTTTTTTTCCTCCTAGACTGGTACAAAATTCAACAAACTCAGACTACATCACAAAGGCTTTGAAACCCTAATGGCCGACGTTAAAGTTTTAAGTGCAGAAATTGCTAACCGCATTGCCGCTGGCGAAGTCGTCGAAAGGCCTGCTTCTGTCCTCAAAGAACTCGTGGATAATGCGGTTGATGCCGGCGCCACTCGAATCATTGTAAGAACTGAAAATGCGGGAACATCTCTTATTGAAGTATCTGACAATGGCTCAGGCATGAATCAGAACAATGCTTTACTCTGCCTCGAGCAACATGCCACATCCAAAATCACCGACGCTAGCGACTTAGATGCCATTAGTAGCTATGGCTTTCGCGGTGAAGCTATTCCGAGTGTGGCTTCTGTTTCGAGATTTACTATTTTAACACGTTTGCATGATGATCTAGAGGGCACAATGATCCAAGTAAATGGCGGAGAAATTGCTAGTGTTGAAAAAATTGGCTGTGCACCTGGAACCTGTATTCGTGTGGCAAAATTATTTTATAATGTTCCTGCACGAAAAAAGTTTCTCAAATCTCAGAGAACGGAAGATTTTCATATCCAAGAAACATTTATCCAAATGGCGTTATCTCGTCCCGATATCCACATGGAATTGCATTGCGATAAGCGCAAAGTCTTTAACATCCCCCCGAGTCAGGACACAAGAACTCGCCTCAGCTCCTTTGTGAGCCGTGACCAAGTCAAAGAAATGATGGAAGTCGACTATCAAGAAGCCGGCATTTCCGTGAAAGGTCTTTGCTCACGACCTGGCCTCGCTCGCGGAAACTCTAGAGAACAACGTTTTTTCATCAACCAACGCCCCATCATTGCTCCAGAAATAAATCGCGCTATTCGCAATGCTTATGAAGGAATCATCAATAAGGGGCAATTTGCACCCTGTATACTGTATATTGAAATTGATCCATCTCGAGTCGATATCAATGTACACCCAGCAAAAAGAGAAGTGCGATTCCGTGAGCCACAACTCATCTGCCAAGTTATCAGCCATTCTCTTGAATTAGCCTTACGCCAACTTAGTGGCTCTCAGCAAAAACTCGTGGCCCCTACATTTCTCAATCCAGCCATACAAGTCACTAGTAGCCGTGTCTCTTTAAGCCTAGATACAGCAAAAAACCTATCCGAAAACAATGAACTTAATAAGCAGCAAGCCGAAGCTCGTAAAGATCTAACTTCCGTTAATGTAGATAGTCAAATCTCTCATCAAAATTCAGTAGATTTGACAAAATCTGAAGCCGTTCAACATCCTCCTCGAAAAGAAGAAGTAAACCCAGTACCATCGAGCAATGCTCCTCAGGTGAACCCCGCACAAAATGAGGTTCCTGAATCAAAGCCAGAGATCCAGTCAACAAGTATTGAAAAGAAAGAATTCAGCCACGGCCTCGACAAGCTAGACATCATCTCTTTTTATAATAGTGAATACCTCATATGCCAAGGAGATAACGGCCTCATTATCCTTTCCTTAAAAGCTGCTCGTGAACGTATTGTCTTTGAACAAATGCTCAATAATTATCGGAGTAATATAGACCATACCCAAGCATTGCTCATCCCCGTTAGCTTAGAACTCAACCACAGTGACTCACACCTTATCGAAAAGTATCATTCCCAATTAAGTGAATTAGGTCTTGGCTTACGTCACTTCGGCGCCAACACCTGGCTACTTGATTCTACTCCCCTGAGCTTCCCAGAAGATAATTTATTTGGACTCATTAGAAAAATTATCGACTTGCTTCACCACAGTCCGGAAAGCCTCAAACGAGACATTCACCTCAACCTTGCAAAAACTATCTGCAAAGCTACTTCAAGCCATATCAAGTTTAATGAAACGAGCTCGGAGAAGATTCTACTTGAATTAGATAAATGTGAAACACCCTATTCTTGCCCGCAAGGAAGACCTGTGTTCATAAATATTTCTGATAATGAGCTCAAAAAGCGCTTCGGTCGCAATTAATTTTTAAGTAGCTCTCTTAATTTTCGAGCTAACTCAATCATGCGATAGGGTTTGCGGAGAAATGCCGCCGCTCCTGCCTTAATGAGATCCCCTGCTTCATTTTCAGCCATAAAACCAGATGAGATAAGAACTTTGACTTCGTCGTCAAGTTTCTTGAGTTCATGAAAGGCTTCACGACCATTCATTTCTGGCATCACCATATCGAGAATAACTAAATCAATTTGGCCTGGATTTTCGCGGTAGATCTCAACTGCATCTAAGCCATTCTCAGCCAACAATACGATGTAACCTAAGTTTTGAAGATTTTCGATCAGAACATCCCAAATCATATCTTCATCATCGACCACCAAGATCGTTTCAGTTCCCTGTAAGGCAACTGAGGTCAAATCATTATCAAGTTGGCCCCCTACCGCATGATAATCCATGGATGGGAGTAGTAATTGAAGAGAGAGCTGATCTGCAGTCTCGTTGCAAAAAAGAGCTCCAGAGAAACGTTTTAGGGCGCCTAAAACAAAGAGCATTTCCTGTTGATCCGACTGAGTGAAAATTTCTGCATCATAATTAACGGGGACATAATCATTAATATCATCCGAACTTCTCATTTGGATAGAATAATAAACGCCATCATTCAGCCCTTCTTGCTGACTGATATTAACCTTATCAACGGATAAGGCATAAGGCGTTTCTTTGGATAAAAGAGAATTCATAAACATAAATACAGATGAAAGGTGACTCATATTAGCCTGAATAATCAACTCTTCTTGATCATCGACTAAATTTTGATCTTCTACTTCGCGCAATTTGCGACTACGCTTATAAAAAGCATTAAGTAAGCTACTTAAATTTACTTTTTCTTGATCATTTACAGTAGACTCTAAATCTTGTGAAATAGTTGAAAAAACGGTTTTAATTTGCCCGACATCATGACGTAACTTATCTAAATAGCGCTCTCCAGAAACAGAGCCATCAAGTTCATCCTCTAAAAAATCGCTGTATACAGCAATATTTTTAAGCAACTTGTTCATTACCAATGAAAGCCCTTTAAGCTCTGCATCGCAGCGCTCTAATCGCTCCTGTAGCGAAATCTCATTTAAATCATGATATTCCTGCATAATTAAACCTCATTTTGATATTTTATATTGACACAATAACACTCATTGTTAGTTTTTCAGTGAAACTAGCGCTATATATAGTCCCATAATTTATAAAAATAGAAGATATCAATGACAGAATTTATTATCATGCCTGCAATCGGTGCTGTAATTGGCGCTGTAACCAATGAGCTCGCTATAAAAATGCTTTTCAGGCCCTATAAACCCATCTATGTTTTTGGTATTAGGGTTCCCATGACGCCAGGTGTTATACCTTCGCAAAGAACGGTTATCGCTGCAAACATTGCTGAAACATTTGAAAAACATCTCTTATCAGGAAAAGAGATCCACGACATGCTCACATCACAGGATATGCATGATCAGCTTGAAAAAGAAATCCTTAAGGGTTTAGAGCAAGAACTGCCTAACATCCTAAATAATCCTGATTTATTAGATCAAACCAGCTTTATGATTCACTCGGCTTTAGTTAAAACCGCTAAAGATAAGTTTGTGGAAGTCAGTGCCAACAAAGCTCCTGAACTCGCTGAAAAAATGATTGATAGAGCGATTGACTCCCTTGGCTCAATGGTCGCTATGGTGGCTTCACCATTTAAAGGTAAGATTTGTGAAAAAGTCTTGGAAGGCATCGAAGCTCTAAGTCACGAAACCTTAGCATCATTTTCAACCGATGAAACTAGGCTGCTTATCAAAGATAAAATCAGCCAAGAAACTGATCGCATCGACTATAGTAAAATCGCACAATCCATTGCCCCAAAAATGACTAGCCTAATCATTGATGGTTTGAGTGTGGCCATCGAAGAAGCTTTAAGCAGTGGCCACTTAGACATTCGCCAAAAAATCGAATCCAGAATCAATGAACTGGAAATCAAGCAACTCGAAGAGATTATCCTCGGTTTTAGCCGAGAACAATTTCGCTATATCACCGCCTTTGGAGCTCTGCTAGGAGCCCTCATTGGCCTTGTCCAAGCCTTCACTTTTGGAATGCTTAACTAAATGCTTGATGCACTTATCATTGGGAGTGGCTACCTAGGATCTTGCCTAAAAAAACAATTTAAAAATGTACAATCGAGTTCTTTAGATCAAGCAGGGGATTTTTGTTTCTCATTAGAAGATTCACCATTTGAGATCTTACCCAAAGCCAAAACACTCATTATTTCTTGTTCCATCGAAAAAATGGGCGTGCGAGCTGAGGGATTTGCGGAATTCGCAAAAAATCATTATCAAAAGTGCATCCTCATTTCCACTGCTAGCTTATTTAAGGTCACCCAAGCAAACGAAATCATTACTGATGATCACCCTCTCAAAGCCGAGCACCCAAGAGCGATAAATGAAAGTTACTTCCGAAGCTTCTCAGCTCTACTCTATTGCGGGCTTTTATGGGATGACCATTTGCGACAACCGCAAAAATGGTTGCCACGAATAAAAAATGGCGCAAAACATGTCAACCTTTGCAAGATCGATTTAGTTGCTCATATCTGCCGATTGATTTCAGAAATAAGCGACTTTCCCCCAGGTCCCTACGTCTGCTCAGATACTCAAGCTCTCACTTGGTCAGACATTGCAGACAGAAGTCAACACACTTTAAACTCTGAAACGGCTGGTATAGAAAGTAAAATTTTATCCCCACAAAAACTTCAAAGTTTATTTAAAAGTAAGATTGATTGGAATTCATTCGTATATTGTGTCAAAAAAGAGCCCAAGTAACAACTCTTAAGGTAGAATAGATTGGATTTTTAGATGAGCTCTTTTAAATTATTGAAATTTAAAATAAGTGAGGCTCAAAATATTAGCTCCAGGCACATTAATTAACGGGTTTTGTATACTCGAAAAAATTGCTAGTGGCAACATGGGCACCGTATACTCGGCGACTCAAGTCAACCTTAATAGAAAGGTTGCCATCAAGGTTCTTTTTGAGCACACAGTTCAAGATCAAGATTTCTTAAGAGGCTTCTTCAGGGAAGCTCAAGCTGCTGCTGCTTTTACTCACCAAAACATTGTCCAAGCTTACGATGTCGGTCACACTGAAGATAATCTTTATTATTTTGCAATGGAACTCGTTGATGGCGGAGATGTATTGGAACTTATCAAAGAAAATGATTCCATTATTTATAAAGATGCCCTCCCATTACTCACAGGAATTGCCGAAGGTTTACACTACGGAAATAGCACGCGTCAATTAACTCATGGTGATTTAAAACCCGCCAATATACTCATCACACGACAAGGCGAAGCTAAATTAGCTGACCTCGGCCTAGCTCGAATGGGTGGTGAAATCCAAGGAGAAAGCGATGGCATCATGCTTACCCCTATGTATGCAGCACCAGAGATGATATTGGGGGAATGGGAAAGTGGGGACCCACGCGCCGATATTTATTCATTTGGCGCAACACTCTACCATATGTTAGCTGGACACCCTCCTTTTGAAGATAAGTCATTTAATGAAATCTTACGCATGCAGGTGGAAGAGGAACATATCCCATTAAAAAAAGCTAAGGCAAAAATACCCCAAGGCGTTTCAGATTTTGTTGACCACCTCCTAGAAAAAGACCTTAATAAACGCCCTCAAAATTGGGCTCAAGTTATCGAAGCCCTGCAGCAACTCAAACTCAAAGCAAGCGTTTATCAAAATGCTGCTGACAAAAAAGCTAAATCAAAAGTCTTTGATCGAGCCCAATCAGACAATAACAAAAGTAAAAAAACACTCATTGCAGTCATTGCGGGTTTTTTCTTGTTGGCTACCATTGCCTTAACCTTAATTAATATTGATCAGAGCGCACCAAAAAACCCAAAAGCTAAACAAAACACTTCTAAACAAGAAGCAATACCCACCGAGATTAGCAAACCTTCATCAGAGCCTAAAAATACTAGCCCCGTCAAAAAAGCTCTACCGAGTAAACCCCTTGCTCAAAAACCTGTAGCAAGCGAAGATCCTGCTAAAGAAGACAAGGCTTTGAGAAAAAATAAAAAGGAAATTAAAAAGACTCTTGGGCAAACTGAAAAAAAAAAGAACGGCGCCAAAGAAAAAATAATTTCAGCTACTCCTAAACCAAAGAAAGTCGCCCCAACGAACACCCCACCTATCGCTCAAGCAAACCCAACTCAAGTAAAATTAGTCGGCCACTTCAATGCTCTTGCTAGCCATGAGCATGGGAACATAACTGCGCATATAAAAAAAATCTCAACTTTACTTCACAACAATATCTACGCACAAAACTTAAGTATACATTTTTTCGAAGCTCTCGAATCTATGAAATCGACTTCTGAGCTCCAAACTGGCCTCAGCAACTACAATGATAAGGAATTAACCTTCGTCGAAAACAAGATTTACGGCCCACTCGAGCATAGCATTTCCATTAACAGTAAAGAGGCAGTTAAAGCACTTGCTAATATCAGCTCTGAATTTGTCTTAAAACAAAAATCCACTGATGAAAATATATTAGTGCTTTACGCCTTAACGAATCCCAATGATTTCCGACGCAGAAAAATCCCCTTCCAAAAGGAAAGTGCACATGGTCAACTCATTCATTTAATTTTAAATAGAACCCATAAATGAAATTACTTTTACTTTTCTTCTCTAGTATCAACATTTGTTTCGCCAATGAAGTGGACCCCATTTGGCTCCAAGTACGTGAAGGCTCATCAATATACTTAACACAACGTTATGTAGAGCAAGGAGAAAACCCAGAAAACGTCAAGCTCGCCATCTACATGAACCGCCTTTCTGTATTAACGACTGGGGATAGCTTAAATATTAAAAGTATTTTGACTCAAGCTCCAACTGAATCTAAAAGAAGGCTCTTAGATGACGGTCGCCAACTCCAAACCATCCTCAGCGAAAAATTCCATCAATTAGATAGTTCAAAAGAAAATACCAATCTCAAATTCATCATTGCTCTAGTCTCTAATAACATCGGACAATTAGAAGAAGATCTTTTAAGCACCTTCCCACCAGAAATCATAGAAAATAGAGTCTCCAAAATCCACCAAGGCTATAGTATAAAATATGGCTTACACCTAGAGTCCCCCAAAGAAGAAATGTTTTCAAAACTTAAAGAAACTCATTTTAAGTCACTTTCTTTTAATACAACGCAACTTTTCTCTCTCATTAACTTCATCAATAGCAAAACTAGAGAGCTTGGTATTGAACTTGAAGTCAAGTCAATCCCTTTTTGTGATGACTTAAAAACTTCCTTAAACGCAGAGGCAAAAGTCATTTACACTGGCACTTTAAATATCAAGAAGCCCATAAGTTTCAAGCTTGAAAATGGAAACCTTATGGACCTCATCCAAATAATTGACTTGAATTATAAAGTCAAATTGAGCTATGCGAAAAACAAAATCACTATTGCGTCATCAGATTCAGGATGGAAAAATGATTTACTTTCTTACAGAAAAGCCGATGCACTCACTGAACTACTGTATTCACCTATCTATGAGGGACTTCATAAAGATCCAAAAACCTTTCAAGTATATGGAGAGATACAAAACATCTCATTTAATGAGTCTACAACTAGCTTCCACCTTAACCCTTACATGTCCTTCACTGTTCCTAATAGTTTGAACGAAGAAATCATTGAAGTGATTACCACGATTTTAGATGAAAGCCAAGGCAGACGCAACTCGATCTATGCAAACAAACTCAAGGTCATAATCCAAGCGGATTTCTCGGCAAATAAAAGCTCCCCCACCCAAGTCAAAATAGCCTACTTAGAAGGTTTAAGCACCTTTTTTAAACTGCCTTAATCACTTACTGTACTGCTCTTCTCCATACTCTTTCCACCACTTTAACCAGTTAGAAGCCACATCCTCTTTGACTTGAGCAAAGTCATTTTTTGTGCAGTACAGAATCCCTGCTCGATGCTTATTAAACTCTAGGCCATAGGGCTTTATATCGCCATTAGTAATACGCTGCGCCATGTAAGCCGCATAAATCCTAATTTGAGGTTTCTCGTAAATACTCTTAGATTCCATCCAAAGAGTTGTGTCATCATCTTCGAGCACGACTTCTCGCTTATCTTTTAAAAGAGATGCATAAATACGTACAACGTGATCAATGTTTACTGGCTCCGAATCAACTTCCCCATTTTTTCTCTTTTCAATCATTGCGGCATTATAATTATCCATAGCTCGGTGAAATAAGGCTTCAACTATGACAGTTGTCACTTGTGCATTAGAAGTTTTGAGTAGTTCTTCGAGTTCGCCTAATGGCTTTTCTTCATAGTCTTTAATTCGAAGTTTGTAGATGGTCATATCTTGTTCCTTAATACGAGAAACAATTTTGCCCTTACCATCCTGTACTTCGACAGAAACTTGTGGGGTTTCATATTTTTTAACTGCAATCCTCTTTTTGGGGGCTGCTTCTTCTGTATTCTTGGGGGGGGTATGATTCGACCTTTGACTTGCACATGACAACATAAAAACCAAAGGGATAAGACTGTAAAACTTCATTAATTAACTCCTGTAAAAATAGCTCATTAAATTAGCATTATCTGGGTGACTTGCAACAAATATGAAGCAAACTACATTCCCCTAAATTAAATTATTTTAACAGGAATACATGAAATACATCGAGAAGAGTGAGGACTTAATCAACTGGATGAAAGTTATGCGTATGTCTCAAGGCTTTTTTTTCATCTCGGCCATGCCCGTCTTACTTGGCAGTCTACTCATTTACCAACACCATCAAATCTTTAACCCCTTACTAACGCTCCTCATACTTATCGGCTGTTTATTATTTCACTTAGGTGCCGATATGATCAATGAATATTACGACCATATTTCTGGAAATGATGCTCTCGTAGAAATCCATACGCCCTTTAGTGGTGGCACTCGCGTCTTAGAAGAAGGTAAACTCGCCCCAAAACGCGTCTTAAAGATGTCCTATCTCTTTTTTACAATCGCTCTAATTGGTTCAATTATCATTGCCTACCTAAGCAAAAAAGAGGTCCTTATCTTTGCTACCCTAGGCCTTATCTCATGTTGGGGCTACTCAGCTCCCCCCTTGAAATTCGCTCACCGCGGCTTAGGTGAAATTATCATTTTCCTCAACAACGGTTTGTTTATTATGTCTGCTATGTACTACGCCATTGTTGGTGAACTGCATAAAGAAATCATTCTGCCTTCTTTCTTTTTAGGTTTCCTTGGTTTCGCAATTATTTTAATGAACGAAATCCCTGATTATACCGCCGATAAAAAAGTTCAAAAAAACAACTTGGTCGTTCGCCTTGGAATTGAAGCTGGCTTCACTCTACATCGTATCGTCACTCTCCTCGCGTTTTCATCATTATTGATCGCTGTTTTCCTTAAACACCTTCCTCCACTCTGTCTCCTATCATGCCTTTTTCCCCTATTTCTTTACTTCAAGGGCCACTACAAGACTCCAAACTCTCAAGATTTGCAAAATTCTGCAACATTAACCCCCTTATGTAAGGGCGCTATTGAAACAAAATTTAAATCTTGGTGTTTATTAATGGCGGGTTTTATCATCAATTTATATATTTAAAAAATAAGTCGATAGGAATATCATGAGTGAGAATAAAAATAGTGCCGAAGAGCACTACAAAGGCAGCCTAAAAATCGTAGGCGTCATATTATTTATCTGGGCATTTATCAGCTATGGATGTGCTATTATCTTCCGTGATTGGATGGATGCCAACATGCCAAGCATAGGCAATGCACCCTTTGGTTTTTGGATGGCACAACAAGGTTCAATCATAGGCTTCGTCCTGCTCTTACTTGCTTATACATTTTTCATGAATAAGCTCGATGAAAAACACGGTTTTGGCGAGGAAGATTAATGTCACAAGATATTTGGAATTTTATTTTTATTGGAATTACTTTTGGCATTTATATCGGCATCGCTCTTTGGGCTAAAGCTGGTTCAACGAAAGAATATTATACTGCTGGCGGAGGCGTTTCTGCTCTTGCTAATGGCATGGCAACAGGTGCCGACTGGATGTCAGCTGCGACCTTTATCTCAATGGCAGGCATTGTAGCTGCCTCAGGTTACGACGCCTCTCGTTTTTTAATGGGCTGGACTGGTGGATTTGTTCTACTCACCACTCTCATGGTCCCCTACTTAAGGAAATTTGGTAAAGCGACTGTCCCTGACTTTATTGGCGATCGCTTTTACTCAAAAACAGCTAGACTTGTCGCCGTTTTTTGCGCCATCTTTATTTGCATGACTTATATCATGGGTCAAATGCGAGGCGTCGGTATTGTTTTCTCCCGTCTCTTTAATATTGAGATTGCAACTGGCGTTATTATTGGCGGCAGTATTGTATTCTTTTATGCAGGCCTAGGTGGCATGAAAGGCATAACTTACACGCAGGTTGCCCAATACTGTGTTATGGTTTTTGCCTACACTATACCTGTTATCTTTATCTCACTCGCCCTCACTGGAAACGTCATTCCTCAAATGGGTTTAATTGGTGATTTCACCAAAGGTGGCGAAGCTGTTCCCCTGCTACAAAAAATGAATGACCTCTCGGTTGAACTGGGGGTCACCAAGTATACCGATGGATCCCTAAGTACCACTGACATGTTCTGTATCACCGCTGCTTTAATGGCAGGTACAGCTGGACTGCCTCACGTTATTGTTCGTTTCTTTACCGTGAAGAGCGTGAAAGCTGTAAGAAAGTCTGCATGCTGGACCTTGTTCTTTATTGCAATCATCTATCTTACCGCACCAGCTTTAGGTCTTTTTGCACGTACCAACTTAGTTGACGAACTTAACAACAAAAGCTATACAGAAGCCCCTAGTTGGTTTAAGAACTGGGAAGACCAAGGCATGATTGCTTGGGTCGACAAGAATAATGACGGCATTATCCAATACGGTAAAGGCAAAGCTTTTGCTGGAAAACCTATTATGGATGGAGAAAAACGTGGTGAACAAGGACAAAGAATTGTTAAAAATGAAGTCACTTCTGATCCCAACGAAGTTTATTACGATCGCGATATTATCGTTTTAGCTAACCCTGAAATGGCGGGGCTGCCAAAGTGGTTGATCGCACTTGTAATGGCAGGCTGTGTTGCTGCTGCTCTATCAACTGCAGCTGGCCTCCTCCTTGTTCTCTCTACATCTATTTCACATGACTTAATGAAAAAAATCATCAAGCCAGACATTACTGACAAGCAAGAAATGGCCTATGCCAGAATGGCCTCGTTTGGTGCTCTCGTTATTGCTTCTTACTTTGGCATTAACCCACCATCTAGTTTTGTTGCAAAAACGGTTGCCTTTGCCTTTGGCTTAGCTGCTTCCTCATTCTTCCCCACTTTATTGATGGGTATTTTCTCTAAGAGAGTAAATAAAGAAGGTGCCATCGTCGGCATGATTTGCGGCATCAGTTTTACCTTTGCCTATATTGTCTATTTCCAGTTTATCGCAGAACATCAGAACTACTTATTTGGTATTTCTCCTGAAGGCATTGGTTTTGTTGGGATGTTCATCAACTTCATCGTCACAATTGTGATTAGTTCATTTACTCCTGCTCCTCCACAAGAGGTACAGGACATGGTAGAACATATTCGCATACCTAGTGGCGCAGGTGAGGCCTCTCACTAAAAGTTAAATTAACCTAATTTTTATAAGAGCTTTGAAGTATAAGAATTTCAAAGCTCTTTTTTTATTCTATAGTAGTCTAATACTCAGAAAGGATAATTCATGGATCGTCACGACACGCTAAACATATACGAAAGTATGCACTCAGGACTGGGTGATATTTTAGAACATGATGAATCCCAATCTCACAACATCAATAAAGAATCTCATCTAGATTTCTCTTCTCCAGATTGCCGCTATCAAAACCCAGAAAGTTTAAGTAGTGGTGGGATGAAGCATATCTACAAGACTTACGACCAACTCTGCGGTCGCCAAGTTGCCATGGCTATTTTGAAGAATATCAGAAGCCAACAAGACCTCGAGCAATTTACTCGAGAATCAACCATAACGGCTCGTCTCGAACACCCTAATATAATGCCTATATATGATATAGGACATGACGATAAAGGGGAACCGTTTTTCACCATGCCCTTATTAACTGGTGAAAATCTTGCCGACTTAATACGCAGAGAGAGTCAAAAAAAACCTGACTCACCTACAATTGCCTTAAAAAACAAAATCAACATGTTCCTCAAAATCTGTGATGCTATCTCATATGCGCACAGTCGTGATGTTATCCACCTAGATTTAAAACCTGAAAACATCCAAACCGGTTCTTTTGGTGAACTTCTCGTTTGTGACTGGGGCTTAGCTCATCACTTAGACTCGAAACAAGAACTCAAAAAGAACCGCGTTGTTTGTGGGACACCAGGCTTTATTGCTCCAGAACTGAAGGTATCAAAAGTTTTTGACCCCAGCCCCCGCTGTGACGTCTATTCTATGGGAGTTTTGTTAAAGTGCCTTATTAGTTTACGGGGTCCTCTTGACCCAGACTTTCACAAGGACCCTGAGCACACGCCGGGTGGCCTCCTCTCTATTATTAATAAAGCCATGCGTGAAGATCCTGAATTACGCTATCAAGCCGTCCATTTACTGAAAGAAGACCTAGAGAACTGGATCAATGGTTTTGCGCCCTCATCGCAAGCAGCTGGTCAGGGAACTGTATTTCTATTGTTTTGTAAAAGAAATCTAAAAACCATTTTTTATTGCGTCGCCTTTGCTATCATTCTTTCTCTCACTCTCCACTATAAAAAGCAAAATTCACACCTTAGTCAAAAGCTTTACTATTCCCTACCGAGTTCGCCACAGCCAAGCTTTGAGAATCAGCTCCAAGAAATCTTCACTCAGCACCATAAGCTACTCTACAATTTTAAAACCAAAGAAGCTGAAGCATTACTTAACCAAGCTCTCGTTTATCACCCCCAAAATACTGAGCTCCTAAAACTAAGTGGCATCACACATTTATGTAACCTAAATTTCAAAATGGCTTATTGGAAGTTCAACGAACTGGACAAGGAATTCACTCACATAGCTCAACTATCTCAATCTATTAGTGAACAATCAGAACTTAGAAATATTCATAATCTTATAGAAATCTATGATTTCCTCGAAGGTCACCAGCAATATCTAGCTATGTCTAATCTAAGTTTCACTCTCAAAGATGAAATGGGTCTGAACATGCGAAAAAGCCTTTTAACTAAATTATTAAATCGCTACAATAACTATATAGAAAAAATTGAAATCCAAGACAATAGCATCTCAATACAAGGTAAGTCCCCATTAGATAACTGTAGCCCACTTATGCTAATGGATCTAAAAAAAGTCGATATTAGTAAAATTGGAACCGATGACATTAATGAATTCATTTTTCTAAGCCCGCTGGAATTCAAAATCAACCCTTTAACTCACTCACGATTTGCTAATGACCTCGAAGATGTCAAACACCAAATAATTAAGTAATCTAGTCCTCAATGACACTCTGATTCGCCATTTTGACGCCCTAAGTTTCGCAGAGAGCATCACCTTAACCCTAAGGAACTTCAATTAACTCTCAAAAAACTGTTCCCTTAATTATGGTAAAAAGTACTTTTTTAAAAAAAAAATGGAATTTTTCTTAGTTTTCTTTCTCCTAAACTCGAAAAACACTTTTTTTCCCCTCAAAAACAAGTAATTTTAATTGTCACCTATAACAAATATGCTGAGGAGCAAAAACATGGATATCGAATTCTATAACGTAAAGAAAAAAGCTAAAGTTAAAATCAGTTCTGGTAGCGTAAGTAAAGTTACTTACGAAAAAGAAACTGCTAAAGGTCCTTCTATTCGCTACGCTTTTAAAGCTGTTGATGACGACGGTACTAAACTCACTAAATTCTGCAGTAAAGCTGACTACGACAAGCTCTAATTTCAGCTACAAAAGATTTTCGTAAGCCACTCAATCGAGTGGCTTTTTTTATTGCCTAAATTTTTTATGTAGAGTGATTTTGTTCCGACAATTCCATGCTAAGTTCCGATCAATTAAAATTAGGATAATTAAATATGAGAAATGAAACTAGCGCATTTTACTTTCGTCAATCAGAACTCAATGCATTAGCGAATGGAGCCTCTCTCCTCAGTAATGAGCAAAGAGAAAACACGATCCAATACTTACAATCATATATATCCAATAAAGTATTTACCTGTGATAAACCTGAAGAGCTATTAAACCTCGCTTGGCACTGCTTTGCCTGCCTCAAATCGCTAGACGGCCTCTCGAAATACGAAGAATCACTATTTAACACTCTCAACCAAGCACCAAACATTCAACACATGGACCTTCAAGGCTTAGAAGCCTTTACTGCGTGCTGGTCACTTTTAAAAAATTACTCTCCTGATAAGTTTCTCGCTACAGATATATCTGAGCACCTCATCCAAATCCGTTGTCCTGATCTAAGCTGGAGTCACATTAAAAGATCTCCCTATTCAAGCATATACGGATCATGGCTAGCTTTCTCAAGCTACCAAAATATCGAAAAACCTATTCCTGAAGAATTAAAGGTCCTCGAATTATTAAAAGCAATGAAGGCTAAAGACGAAGCTTATGGTCACCAAAAAGAAGCTGAGCACGGCTCTATCGCCTCAACTTACTTTGCCATTTGCTTACTAAAATCAATTGAAGAGGAGCCCTCACATCAATTAAGCCATTGGCTTAGTGAACAACAAGCTGATGATGGAGGCTTCTTAGCAACGAGTATTATGCCTTTTGGCGATATCCACAGCACGGCACAAGCCTTGCATTCGCTCTCAATTTTAGGACACGACTTAAGCTCAATAAAACAGACAAGCCTTGCCTTTATTTGCGATCACTACCACGACAGAGGTGGATTCACGGCTCATTGCCGTGAACTCCAAGCCGATCCAATTTCGACTTATTATGGCCTCATGACTCTAGGGCTAATAGACGATTATTTATCGCTTTGATTTCTTAATTAACGCTGGGATAAGTTTAAAGGAATTTTTTAATTGCTTTAACATCGTCTTATCGTAGGTTTTAGACCCAAATCTGCATTGTTCATATAAACTAATTTCTTCGAGCACCTCTTCTCCTACACCTCGTTTTTCTAAACCAAGAGATATCTCCCCGATGCTCATGTATTCATGAGATCCCTGTTCAGGTGCAGGCACATATTTCCGTGCCATGGTCAAGATTATTTTCTGTGCTTTGAGTAATTCCTTACTCATTCGTCCTGCGTCTACTTGCCCTTTTTTTCGTAAATATGACACTCGCCAAAAGATCAATAAAAAGATAAAAATAGTCGTTACTATTGAATTTAAAGGAACCTGTAAAAAATCGGCCAACGGGTTATAAACAGCAAAAAATGCCGCCGCTATCGCAACAGTAATTTCGCCTTGGAGAACATAACTAAAAATTTTCTTTAATTTAAAATTCATACTTTCAATAAACGCATTGAGCCCCTGAGGTTTATAATCTTTAAAAAATGCACCTCTCGAAGGTGTCGGATCCACAACAAACCATTCTTTCTTTTTAGCATCCCATACCTCAACCCATGCATGTAAATCTTTGGCTCGAGTAATCATGTAGTCCCCATCAGATGACACCTCCGTTACCGTACTACCACTCACATAACGAGCCTGAAAGCCTGCACTTCGTAAGAGCAATACTGTTGAGGTTGCAAATAACTCACAATGCCCTGCTTTATAGTCACTAGTCAAAAAGAATTCGATGATATCCTTAGCCTCAAATTCTTCATCGTAGGTATAACTCTCTTCATAATACATATTCACAAAGTCCAAGTCATATTTATAATTTTCATGAAAGTAATTTTGGATATTTTGAGCTGCAACATTCGCATCGTGTGTCACCGGACTAATATCCTGCCAGCGAAGATTCAGGAATTCCTCTAAATTTTCTGGAACTTGCGAATAGGCTTTTTTATATTCTCCCACCATCACTTCCGGACTTGAAATTGACTGATCTACCCCAACACCACTTCGCAAGAGCTTTATACCTGTTGCCTGAGAGAGCCCCTTTGCCTCTAAACTTTTATCAACATATGAATCTAGAGTATCCAAAGACAGAGAAATACCTACAGAATCATAGGATAAAGGAACTATTTTTTCACTTAAAAAACTCGTAGGGTAAACTGTTGTTTCACGTGTTTGTTGACTATACTTCCCCTGATTCAAGACATAATTTTCAACCACAAGTAATTCGACATTTTCTTCTTCTTCATCTTCTTCCTCTCTAACCGAAGATTTACTTTCCAGCTCCCTCATCCAAATACCATTTTCATAGGTATCATAGGCGTAGAATCTCAAGAGCTGAGGAGGGAACTCTCCTGCAACCCGCATCACTATCGCACCAAGATCTCTACCAAATTTGTTATGCACAGGACGATTAATATTATTTTCATCCTCATAACGCTTTGCGCCTCTCTGATATTGACGTCCCATTGTGGTCAATTGTGCTAACAAATAATTTTCGACATGCCTTAAAGCGGGCACAGAAGATTTTTGTAACTGAGGTGAGAGAAAAAAGATCAATAAAAAAGAAACCACACAAATAATTTTAGCTTGCCATTTTTTACTTGTCTTCTTATGTCGAATAACAAATCGAGAAAGGCCGTGGACTCGAAACATCATAAAGGTCGCAAGTAAACATAAGGCAAATGAAATCAAGTAATTCCAACGTAAATCAAGAAATAAAACTTCATTAGATTTCCATGTTGGCTTACCTACATTGAGGTCCCCACCAATTAGATAGCATAAAAAAATGAAGGTTGAAAAACCTGATAGAATTATTCTTTTATGCTCCAACAAACACATATGCGCAGCACCTACAATACAAAATGGGACCAAAAAAGTCCCTGGAAGCATAAAATATACATTGGTTTGTTTAATAAACTGATAAGGTAACACCGATAAAATCATTGCCGAAACCAAAGTATAAACAATTGTACGTGTCCCCAGCTTTAAGCTAACCCCTCTAAATAATACTGGAAAAAGTACGGCTATACTCGTAAACAAGGGCAAGACTGACTGCGTTACACTCCAGTAATGAAAACAGGAAATCAAAATGCAAAAAATCTGTAGGGACTTAATTCTTCGATATTTTTGAAGCTCCGCTTTTTCTACATAATCCATACTTAAATCGTCCTCAATTTATTCTCAAGGACTTCTTTGTGGTCGAAATAAGTCATCCCTTCGAGTTGAGGTAAACGCGGATTTACCGTCATGATTTTTGTGGATAAATGATGTTTTTTCACAAACTCTTTACGTTCGTCATCCATATAATTAAAAATCGCAAAACATGCCGATTCATCTTCTGCCGTACAAAAATTTTCCATCTCAGGAAAAGCTTTAGTGGACTTATCTACATTATTACGAACTTTAGCCAAAAGCTCCGTCGCATACTCGGCCTCTTCTTCAATTGTCATTCCATCAAGTTGGTAAGTGACGTTGTTAATGAATAAATACGAAATGCCAACTTTGTTTCTACGTGCCCAGTCCACTAATGAAGCCGCTAAACTAATGGATGATTCAAAAATGGGGTATGTCTTCATATGTCTTTCTTTTAGAATTGAAGGATTGTAAACTTCATCTAAATAAATCGAAATTTTACGATGGTTGCTTTCATTAAAATCTTTAACAACAGGCCGCCCTATCCTTGCGGTGGCCGCCCAATGAATTAAGCGTACGGGATCACCTTCACGATATTCCCTTATTTTCATAAACTCTTGATCACCCGTATCATTAGAATTAGAGTGACGATCTTCTTCACCTTCACCTTCAAATCCACCGAAACTCAAATCGACTTCATCTAAATCACTGATTTGTGGTAAAACTAAAACTGTATTATCTCCTCCCCCTAAACGCCCCCAGGCAAACATTCCAAAGGGGAATGAACTACACGCATAAGTCCTTGGGAGCCTCACTAAACCTCGAAAAGGAAACACAACAACTGTATGTAAAATTTGGCGTTCGTTCACGGAAAGATATTCACTCCCTGCATAACCTTTCACAAATTCTGCATTAAGAAAAGGGAAGCTATCTAAACGTAAATCCCACACACCTCTCGAGGAGTCATTTTTAACTTTATAATCGACTTGGATTGCTGTATTAGCCATGCATTTTGCAGGTAAACGTCGCGTGAAGTTAATACGTGGCCGAAAAACAAAGCCCACTACTGCACTCACTAAAAAAGCGGTAACAAAAAAATAAATCCCCTGAACCATTAAAATATTCTCAGGGTCCTGTATTGAATAGACCAAAAAGAAAAAACAGAAACACAAAAGCAACCTAACATTTAAAGGTAAATAGCGCTGCGTATAGAAATTTAAAATATAAAAAAATGAATAGACAAATTGCCTATTCTTCATGTACAAAGGAAAAGGGATATCTCCCGTGGTCTCATTGCCATACAGAATATATTTTTGAAATTTACTTATGTGCTCCTTAATTCTCACATTCGTTTCCTAATGCGGTGGTTTTACACGATCAAAAAACTCTCTCACAATTTCTTCATTGCTCACACCACTATTCTTCACTTGTTTTTTCACATGAAGCCTATGCGATAAAACTGGCACACAAAGATGCTTAATATCATCTGGGTTCACATAGTCTCTTCCATTTAAAAATGCATGTGCCTGCGCCGTGCGATACATCACTAAGCCTGTTCGAGGACTACATCCTGTTCTCAATTGATCTTGCTGACGACTACTATTAAGGATTTCTACTATGTAAGTTGCGATACTTTCATCCACCTTGACATCACGTACTTTTTTCTGTACTTCCAAAACTTCACTTTCTGTTAACTGTGGCTGAATACTCAAAGAAGGATCCCCACTATGCCTATCTAAGAGGATTGCCACCTCAGACTCAGCATCTGGATAATTCATTGAAAACGACAGGGCAAATCGATCTAACTGTGCTTCAGGAAGTGGAAAGGTTCCGTGGTTTTCGATGCTATTTTGAGTGGCAATAACAATAAAAGGCGGTTTTAAATCATAACGCTCACCACCAATTGTTACTTGATTTTCTCCCATAGCCTCCAGTAAAGCTGACTGAGTACGTGGCGATGCCCGATTGATTTCATCTGCTAAAAGGATATTACAAAACACGGGCCCTTTGCGAAAAAAGAATTCCTCTTGTTTTTGACTATAGATGGGTCCACCCGTAATATCAGCTGGCAATAAGTCTGGAGTAAATTGAACTCGCTGAAAATCACAGCCAACTGATTTTGACAAAGCTTTCGCTAAAGAGGTCTTACCTACTCCTGGTACGTCTTCAATTAAGCAATGACCTCCAGAAAACAAGCCTGTTAATAATAGGTCAACCGCCTCCGCCTTACCCCTAATAACTTTATTTAAAACTTCCTTAACATCACTAATTTTGCTGACTAAATCATTTTGATCCATCAAACACTTCCCTGATTTTTATAATTTATACTCAAATCTATGCCGTGCACCTGTGACTTGCAAATGTCTCATCTCATCACTAAAGATGATTTCTTAACAAAAATTTGATATGCCTGTTACAAAAGTGTGTTTTAGTACAAAAGCTTTTTGTAAAGCCTCCATTAAACGATAATTTTACTTGAGCCTAATTATATGAAGGAATACCGACAATGGACTTGCTAAATACTCTCTTGGAAATCCAAGATCTCGATTTAAGAAAATCTGAAATCGAAAAACAATCCGCATCCATCCCTGAACAGAAAAAAGCAATCGTTGCCACATTAAAGAAAGATAAGCTTGCTTATGAAGCTTTAAACACCCAGCAAAAAGAAGCTGAAAAACTCTGCAAAGACTTAACGCATGATACCGATAAGCTTCGACAGCAAAAAGCCAAAATCATGATTCAGTCGGGTGAAACCAAAGATAACTCAACTTACACCAAGCTCATTAAAGAAGCCGAATCATACGATGCACGTGTCGACGATATGGAAAGCCAATTCCTAGAACAGCTCGACAAAGTCGAAGATATAAAAAAACAGAAAAAAGACATTGCTGGTCAGCTAAAATCCATGATAAGCAAAATCGAGCAAGACATAAAAGACTTAGACCTTCGTCACAAAAATTTAGTTGCGACCCTTCCCGAAACAGAAGCGAAAAGAAACGAACTGGCTAAATTAGTCGATGAAGAAACTCTGATACACTATGATAAAGTCTTCCAATCAAAAGGAGGCTTGCGCGCCGTCATCGTCCCCATCACTCATGACGATAGCTGTGGTTTTTGCCACCTTAAACTTTCTGCAAAAGATATTGCCTCAGCTGCCAAAGGACTTGGCGAATGCCTCGAGTGCGGAGCCTTTTTACATAAATAATTTTAGTAATGAATTCCTACAAACTTTCTATTCAATTTGATGGCACTACTTGGTTTGGTTGGCAAAGCCAAAACGACTTTGAAGCTGTACAAGAGCAAATTGAAAAAGCCCTCAATACTTTATACAATTGCTCGGAAATCAAAATTGATGGAAGTGGACGAACTGATGCTGGCGTCCATGCCTTTGGCTTATGTGCGACTTTCACTGAACCAAAGATTTCAAAATTTACCAGCGACACCCTAAGAAAAGGCCTCAACGCTCTACTCCCAGTAAGCATTAGAATTCGATCTGCTCTACAATGCGAAACAGACTTTCATGCTCGCTTTTCCTGTATTGGTAAAACCTACGTCTACTTCATCGATAACTCGACGACTAGCAGCCCCATATTGGCTCCCTACTCATGGCATATGAGAAAAAAACTTAATCGTGAAAAAATGCGTCAATCTCTTCAACACCTCGAAGGTAAACACGATTTTTCAGCTTTCACCGTAGACAGAAAAAACCTCCAAGGCCATGCCATTCGCACGGTCTTCAAAGCAGAACTCATCGAAATTGGTCATATCGTGGCCCTGCTTTTCACTGGCGACGGTTTTCTCTATCGCATGGTTCGCTCTATGGCTGGTGAAGTCGTGAATGTTGGTATGGAATTTCAAAACCCCCAACACACTTTAGATGCCCTAGAATCCCACCAACGCTCTGAAGCAGGTGTCACGGCCCCTGCGAAAGGCTTATTTTTGGGTCAATGTTATTATTCGAAAGAAGAAATGACAGAAAACCTCCAAAAAGACTCTAAAGACTTTTGTCTTCAACTCTTATTCAACTTTAACGAATCCGTATAAATTATGAAAAAAGCCCTCATCACACTTTTACTCGCTTTTATAGCTAGCTCTTGCCAACAAGTTTTAATTAGAGAATATGAAAGCCCACTTAGCCCTCAATTTTTCCAACAAGCCGACTGTAAAAAAAATGAAGCTGGTCATTATGTTTATTCCAAGGGATCCACCGAGTTCATCCTAACACAAAGTACTTTAAAGAAACTCAACTCTAACAAGCTTGAATGGTCTAAATCTAGAACCGAAATTTTGTATCCACATCAATATCTCGATATTGCTGTCCCCTACATGCTTCGAGATGGCATGCCGAAAGAAGATATTTTAGCACTTTTAGGTAAAGTAGATCGTTCTGGCAATAGGTTCATGTACTACAAGTTGAGCAATGGCTCTGAACTCATCCTTTTCAAAGGCACACTTAACATGCCTAAAGGTATGAAAAGCATTACTATTCAAGGCCTAGAATACAAAGATGATTTTAAACTCCCTGCTTTAAAGAAATAGAGTTTTTTATTCCCTGGCAGATGCAAATAACTTCATCAATGATGACAGAAAATATCTATTCTTGTCACACAAAATAGAAACATAAAGCACCCTTATTGAAACTCGTATAGATAAGATTCAGACAAAAAAAAAGCTCTCGTTAATGAGAGCTCTTTTTTATTAAGTGAGGAAAGTTTTACTGATACTTGCTTTCGCGTTCTTCAGTTTTCTTTTTCCATTCAGGTAAAACTTTTGCTTTGAATTCTTCTTTTTCTTTCTCCAACTTCTCCATATTCCAACCCACATATTTCTGTGCTTTCGCTTTCGTAGAAATATCTGGCATAGGAACTTCTCCAGTATGACCAAGTTTATTGAGAAGTCTCACGAGCTTCATACGTGCTTCACCAACTTTTAAGATTCCTGAAGCAACAACTCGACCCATTTCAATCGGAGCGTGAAAGCTGCCGCCATGACTTGCTGCGGCAAAATCCCAGCGCCATTGTGCATGACGAATATCTTGAAGAATCGCTTTCATTTCCTCTTCTTTTGCTCCTTTATCCCAAGCAAAACCGGCTTCAATATGAGCTTTAACTAAAAGTTTCTCTAATTGTTGACGACTCTCTAGAATCTTGTCTTGGCGTTCAAAAACATTTTTCATGAACTCACCTTCACTCTGACGGTGACATACCTGACAAGTATTTTGGATATTCGCCAAAGGACTAATGATTTGGTGATCTGAGAACTTAACGCCACCCTCAGTCTTATACGGCATGTGACAATCTGCACAAGAAACACCACGCTGACCGTGAATCCCCATCATATGCACTTCGTAACCTGGGTGCTGAGCTTTGAGCATTGGGGCCTTAGAGATCGGATGAATCCAGTCGCTAAAATTGATGTCATCATAGTACTTTTCCATATCCTCTACAGTGAAACCATTATCCCAAGGGAAAGTTAAATGATTGCCTTCTTTAGCAAAGTAATATTCAACGTGACACTGAGCACAGACAAGTGAACGCATCTCTTGGTGAGTTGCATCTTCAATATCTCTACCTTGACGCTCAAAGGCTTCGACTAAAGCTGGACGAGTAATCGTCAACTTCATTGTCTCCTCATCGTGACAATCTGCGCAACCAATTGGATTGGCAATTTCGTGACCTTTATCATACCACTTGCCTTTATAGAATTCTTTCACACCCTTCTCTTCCATTACTCTAGGAACATCAGGACTTTTACATGCCCAACAAGTCGCAGGCATAGGTCCGTCACCCTCTTTAGTTGGGCCACCTGTACGAAGTGTATTATGAATATCTTCGACTGCATGCATATGACCACGAGGTGCATTATAGTCTTTTGAAAAACCGTAACCCGCCCATAGAACTACAAAATCAGGACTTTCTTCAAGCATATCCACCATGGTGCTACCATTATGCTTAGACTTGAATTCGCCTTTCATTGTCGCCTTCCAGCCTTCGTATTGTTTGGGGTAATTTTTCGCCCACTTTTCACTACGAGGTTCATACGGTTGTACATCTGCACCAACCATATTCATACGGACCGCCTCAACCTTACGCTCCTTTATATTCGAGAGCATTAGACCTGCAATAACAACGAGCACCGCTGTTAGTACAAAAACAATCCAGGGGTTAAAGCCCTTTTCGTTTCCTTCATTACTCATAATTTCTCCTATTTCTTTTTAAGCCAATCGGCAATTTCTGTTTTCATTAAAGAGGTATTTGCTTTGTGATTTGCAGAAAGACTTCTGACATCTCCATGGGGCACTTGACGGTGACATTCCCAACAGTTCCTATCCGTTCCTTCTGGTGACACCACGTGTGTTTCACCTAAATGCTGTGAATGACAACGAAGGCAATTTTGTTGAACAACCTTTTGACCAGCCTCCAACATTTGAACTGTCTGGTGTTGATTTTTCCCACGTATTGTAAAAAGACTCGCATGACGAATGCCGTCTTTTGCTTTAAAGAAGTACTTACTAACAACACTGTCATGGGGTACATGACAGTCATTGCAAGTTGCATGCTCTCGATGCGAACTATTGCGCCAACTCGCGTGCTGAGGCCCCATTACATGACAATTCATACATGTTGCTGGATCATCTGAAAGATATGAAGCCGCATTTGAAACGTAAAACAAGTCAATCAATAAACCCACAAGCACACCACCGACTATTGCCGCGGGCATTTTCCACCCTTTGGGGGGAATCAGTTTTCTAAGAATACTCACCTAACCATCCATATTTAGTATTTAACACTGCGATAATATAAAGCCTCTATATATCGATGAAATTTTTTCTTTGTTAAATTAGCAATAAATCCACATCGAGTAGAGTAAGTCAGAGCACTAGGCTCTGACTTATCCCTCTCACAGAACCGTACGTACGGTTCACGTATACGGCTCCTGTATATGTTTATTACCATGATGGTACAGAAATCCCTGTTTCAACTTTGTTCATGTCGAATAGTTTCAGTTCATCAAACAAGCTATTAGGCATGGAATAATGCGCATGCTGTGAGCAGGCATTACGCCAAGATATCATCTTAATGGCTTTGAAGTCACCTTGATAGCCTCTTTGTCTAAGAACTCGTTGGAGTTTGGCTGGTTTCTTCCAAAGCTTCATCTGCTTTGAGCGAAGTCTACGGCGTATCCAGGCCATGAGCTCCTCGAAGAGTTTCTTGCAATTAGCAACTCGGAAGTAATTGGCAAAGCCTCGCATCTTGGGACGAAGTTCATCAATGACTCTTTGTAGATTCACTGGTGAGTTTCGCTTGGTGATGAGCTTTACTTTTCCCTTGAATGCTTTGATCTTCTTTTGCTGTATTTGAGTACACCAGCCAAAGATTTTCACTCCAAGAAATTTAATCCCCGTACTCGAGTGAGCTAAATGAGTTTTCTCTTTATTCACTGTGAGTTTAAGGTCTTCTTCCAGAATCTTACTTGCTTGAGCGAGCGCATTCTCTGCAGCGCTTTGTGAACGAGTAAATATCAAGATATCATCTGCATAACGCACAATTCTGTGGCCACGTCTCATCATTTCTTGATCGAATTCATTGAGATAAACATTGGCAATTAAAGGGCTGATAACTCCACCCTGTGGACTACCAAGTTCACTCGGCTCGAATTCGCCTTTATTCATCACACCGCTCTTGAGAAAGAACTCAATCAAATTAAGAATACTTCCATCGCTGACTCGTTTACGAAAGCATTTGATAATAAGACTGTGATCCAAGGTATCAAAACACTTGGACAAGTCCATATCCACCACATGCTTCATTTCATACTTGCGCATGAAAAGCTGAGCTTTTGCTATCGCTTGATGGCAACTGCGCTGGGGCCGGTAGCCATAACTCGACGGATGGAAATCCTCTTCAAAGATGTCCTGTAATATATCCAGCAGAGCCTGCTGAACAACACGGTCGCGAACTGCTGGAATCCCGAGCTTGCGAACACCTCCATCATCTTTAGGTATCTCCACCCTCAAAACTGGCTGTGGTCTGTAGCTCTTATCCTTGAGTTCACGAACTAATAAACGTACTTGATCTACCAAGTCATCCGCAAAGTCCGCCGTTGACTGAGAGTCTATTCCCGCAGATCCATCAGCTTTCTTCACTTTTGAAAAGGCTTGCATCAGAGCAAACTCTGAAAGTAGCTTTGAGTACAAACTATAGTAAACACGTTTATTTTTCATTTCTGTTGATCCTTCTTTCACGACTATCAAATAAGAATGAGATCTTCATTTGAGTTCAAAAGCCTTCTAGCTCATGGCAATTTACTTTTGAGGGCCCAAACTACTCTCATGGTCGGGCTTGGAGCGAGATTACATTTCACTACTTTCCTGCTTCCAAGACACCACGCCTATCAGCGTCTCCGTGTCCTTCTTACTTGATCGCACGTGCTTTTGTTATCATTTCACACATACTTCATCCCTTCGCAATCAATGAGACTTTTGGCATTCATTGACCCCTACAAACTACGTTGTAAGTCATCTTGGTTTTATCCTCCACACTGTTACCAGCTTTCACAGGCCGAGATTTATTCACTACTATGGAATCATCTGACTCCCTGCACCACTTCGGTCAATCTTGAGTCTCCTCTTGATTTAGCCTTACCACCTCGGACGGATGAGCAGGGGGATCCCCAGTTATTGCACTGACTCCCTGTAAGGTTTACCGACCTCAAGCACACATTAGGACTGATCAAGTATTGGGACTTCATCATGTTTTGCAGACTCACCCTCCTAATGTGCCGTATCAGGTTCGCTTACGCTCCGGCCACCTTACTTCCTATCGCTTCCTTCACACCTCACAGTTACCCGTGACGCACTTGCGAATCGAATTGACTTCCCCTTGATCGGGGCGACCCCGATTTCTTTCAAGCGGGCGGGTTTGCCAGCTTTGCTGGGCAAACAAAAAAAGCCCGAGAATTATCTCGGGCTCAGGCTCATAATCTAAATAAGATTAGTAGCGGTAATGCTCAGGCTTATAAGGACCTTCAACTGGAACGCTAATATAATCAGCTTGCTCTTGACTGAGAGTCGTTAATTTTGCACCTAGTTTACCCAAGTGTAAACGAGCAACTTCTTCGTCGAGCTCTTTACTGAGACGAGTAACACCGATTTTGCGATCTGCGTTCTTCGCAATATCAATCTGAGCAATCGTTTGGTTAGTGAAGCTGTTAGACATTACAAAACTTGGGTGACCAGTTGCACAACCGAGGTTAATTAAACGACCAGCTGCGAGAACATAGATAGAACGTCCGTCAGCGAAAGTATATTTATCTACAGGTCCACCAGGAATATCGTCTGTCTTAACTGACATTTTTACAACACCAGGCGTTGATTCAAGCTCAGCCATTTGGATCTCGTTATCAAAGTGACCAATATTACAAACAATGGCTTGGTCTTTCATATTAGCCATATGCGCAGCTGTAATGATATCTTTATTACCCGTAGTTGTTACGTAGATGTCAGCAACCGGAAGAGCATCTTCAACTGTAGTCACTTCGTAACCCGTCATACAAGCTTGAAGAGCGCAAATGGGATCAACTTCAGAAACGAGAACTCGAGCACGCTCATTAACGAGCGATTCCGCAGAACCTTTACCCACATCACCAAAACCACAAACCATAGCTACTTTACCAGAAAGAAGCACGTCCATCGCACGTTTAATACCATCTACGAGTGAGTGACGGCAACCGTAAACATTATCGAATTTCGATTTAGTTACTGAGTCATTTACATTGATCGCCTGGAAAAGAAGCTCGCCTCTTTCTTCCATCTGAATAAGACGGTGAACACCTGTAGTTGTTTCTTCTGAAACACCAACAACTTTCTTGGCAACTTCTGTCCAGTGACCTGGCTTCTCTTTAAGAATGCGCTTAATAAGATTGAAAAGAACTTGCTCTTCTTCGCTACCCGGAGTCTCGAGGAAAGCCACATCGCCAGCTTCTGCTTTTACACCAAGGTGAATGAGCATAGTTGAATCGCCACCATCATCAACAATTTGATCCGGACCAGAACCATCAGGCCAAGTTAAAGCTTTGTAAGTACATTCCCAGTACTCTTCTAAAGTTTCACCCTTCCAAGCAAATACTGGAGTTTCAGCTGCTGCAATAGCTGCTGCCGCGTGGTCTTGAGTCGAGAAGATGTTACAAGAACACCAACGTACATCTGCACCAAGAGCTGTAAGAGTTTCGATGAGAACTGCAGTTTGAATTGTCATGTGGAGTGAACCCATGATTTTCAAACCTTTAAGCGGTTGCTCTTCGCCGTATTTTTCACGTGTTGCTATTAAACCTGGCATCTCGTGTTCTGCAATATCTAGTTCTTTACGACCAAACTCTGCAAGAGAGATGTCGGCAATTTTATAATCTGAAAAACTCATTTGTTTTTTCCTTTATAGTTCATTTAAAAATGTTTTAATTCTATCCCATCCAGCCTCGGGAATAACGGCGCCCATGATTTGTACAACTTCCGAACCAGTTTTGGCGCCCAGTTTTGCACTTTTTTCAAGTCCATAATCATTGTACAGACCGTAGAGAAAACCAGAAGCCCAAAGGTCACCAGCACCAGTTGTATCAACTGCCTCTACTTTATAAGAATTTACAAATACTGTTTCCTCACCTTTCCTAACCCAAGCCCCTTCAGGACCAAGTTTAACGGCAACAACATCACAGTATTTAGATAGGCTATCAAGAGCGACTTGTGGATCTTCGCTACCACACCAAGCCTTGGCTTCATCTTCGTTAGCAAAAACCATATCAATATATTGATCAAGGATTTCTCCCAAAACTTCTGCGTTCGCTTGAACCACTTCAAAAGCCGCTAAATCAAGACTAACTGTACAGCCCGCTTCTTTTGCTGCATGAAGTGTCTTGATCGTGAGATCATAATTAAAAAGCATGTAACCTTCGAGGTGCGCATGAGTACAGTTCTCAAAATCTGCTTTACTGACTTCATCGACTGCTAAAGTTGCAGCCGCGCCCAAATGAGTACGAAGGGTTCTTTGGGCATCTGGAGTAACCAAAGATATACATGTACCTGTAGGAGTAAAAGCACAGGATTTAAATGCATGTGCTGAACCACCGGCGCTTTCGAAACTTTCTACAAAATAATCACCGCGCTGATCACGACCAACTTTACCTAAGAAAGCACCACTCTCACCAAGCTTCATCAATCCAATCAAAGTATTTGATGCAGATCCACCTGGAGCCACTTCTGGGTTTGCTAGAGAATCAATAATAGAGTCCATCTCATTGTGATCAACCATAATCATTCCGCCCTTTTCACCACCTACGCTGTCGACGAAAGCATCATCAACACGACCAAGAACATCAACTAATGGTGAACCAGCGCCAATAAATTTTGCCGACATATATTAAACCCCTGCAGCTGCTTTAAGCTCTGCAACTTTAGTCATTTGCTCCCAAGGGAAAATATCGCGACCAAAGTGGCCATAAGCAGCTGATTGCTGATATTTCCAGTTTGAAGGAGTCTTCAATTTAAGTTCAGAAATTAGGTCAGCAGGCTTCATTGAGAAAACTTGGCTTACAATCGCTTCGAGATCCTTATCATCTTCAAGCGTACCCGTACCGTAAGTGTCAACATTAACTGAAATTGGGTAAGGAACACCAATGGCGTAAGCGACTTGAATTTCACATTTTTCAGCTAAACCAGCAGCAACAATATTTTTTGCTACATAACGGCTATAGTAAGCTGCAGAACGGTCAACTTTTGAAGGGTCTTTACCAGAGAAAGCACCACCACCATGTGAACCAACACCACCATATGTATCTACGATGATTTTACGACCAGTCAAACCACAGTCACCATGAGGCCCACCAATAACGAATTTACCCGTTGGGTTGATATGGTAAACAATTTCTTCTTGAAGAAGGTCAGCAGGGATAACCTCTGAAACCACTTGCTTAACGATCTGCTCTAATTGAGCGATATCCATCTCTTCTCTGTGCTGATGAGAAACAACCACTGCAGTCACTGCAGCTGGCTTACCGTTTTCGTAACGAATGGAAACTTGGCTTTTTGAATCCGGTAATAAGAATGCGTAATCAGGATTATTTTTTCTAACATCTGCAAGCTTCTCTAAAATTTTATGTGAGTAGTAGACAGGCGCAGGCATAAGTGCTTCAGTTTCGTTTGAAGCATAACCAAACATCATACCCTGGTCACCGGCACCCTGCTCAGCGTGAAGGCCAGCGCCCTCATCAACACCTTGTGCGATATCCGCAGATTGTTCGTGAACTCTAACTTGGACTTCGCAAGTTGCCGAATCAAAACCGATACCGTCAGAAACATAACCGATGTCACTGATAACTTTGCGAGCAATCGCTTCGTAATCAATCTTTGCATTTGTCGTGATTTCACCTGCAATAACAACGAGATCTGTCGTCACTAATGTTTCACAAGCCACACGGCTCGCAGAATCTTGCTCCAGGCACGCGTCGAGAATAGCATCAGAAATCTGATCAGAAACTTTATCGGGGTGGCCTTCAGAAACTGACTCTGAAGTGAAGATATGTGTTGTATGTATTTTACTCATATTTGTTTTCCATATTTATATATTTGCATAGACGAATATATGCAGAGCAAGTTACTTTTCAAACTAATTTTTTTAAAACTTAAAATACTTTATTTAAAAGCCTGAAGAAGAAATCCCCTATTAATCTTCAAAAACCCCTGATTCCATAGCTTCCCGAGCCTTGGATGTGCAATCATCAATAGCACTCAAAGCTTCCGAATTTCCGCGCTCTGCCAAAGATTGGATCGCGTTTAATATAGCGAATGGTGGCACATTAGGCTCTTCCTTTGTCCCACGAGAGTAAAGAATGAGAGCATCTAGAAAATCGATTAAAACCGCATCTTCCATCTTTTTAAAGTTCTTATGACTAGGCGCCACCATAAAAGCACCCACCTGGCTAGAATTCACATCGTAGCCTGCCAACTCGAAGATATCCAACAAGTCCCTTTTCTGTAAATTAAAAGCAATGCCAATTTTCTTTAAGACTGTATTTGCGTCCATGTTTTTTATCCTGATTTTCTAATTTGATTGAGCATAATAAATCAATACTGACAAATATCCATTAAAAAACTGAATTTGAGTCACAAGAGGCCTCTCATTCCTTTATTTTTGAACAAGACAAATTACTTTAGAAAAATCAATTAAAATTCGAGTTAAAGTTTTTCATGGAAAGTACAAATACCCTCTTTCACAAAACCAAAGAACGAGGTCTACACACCTTCATATTCACCATGGTACTCATGGTATTTATTTCCGTTATCTCATATTCCCCCTCAGACTTAAGTGCCATCACTGGAGGCAAACTCGAACACCAATACTCTAACCTCTTTGGCGCCCTTGGTGCTCGTATCTCCTACATCATGCTTTTGAGCTTTGGGCTAGGTGCTTACCCCATAACAATCTTGATTTTTTCTTCCGCCATCCGTCGACTCATAAATTTAAACATTCATAAAACGAACTGGATCTACTTTCTCTCTATCGCTTTTTTTGCGAGCGGCATTTCAACCTGCCTCGGCTGCTATCCTGACTTCATGTCTAGCCTATGCAAGAGCCTCAACATCTCCCAGATCCCCGGCGGCGCCCTAGGCAGCCTACTCGCCAACCCTGAACACGGATGGCTTTACCACATCTGCAACAGACTTGGCTGTATAATCCTTTCATTAGCCCTCATCTCTTACAGTCTTTATATCTTCATGAATTTTGATTGGCCGAAACAGAAAAAAGACGACAATGAAGCCAAAGAGAAAGAAGCCAAAGTAAAAACTCCTGCAAAAGAAGAGCATGCCAACTCTTCCACTAAACACAGTTCACTTTCAAACCTGAAAAATACTATCGCCTCATGGTTTCAGACTAAACACGAAGAGGATAACGCTCTTCAGGAAGTCGAAAGCAAGAAGGCTGACGACTACCTCCCAGCCGTGACTGACGATAACAAGCTTCAACAAGAAGAAGCACCAAGCCCAGAACCAACTCCTCGAAAAAAACCTAAAAAGACAAAAGAAGTCGAAGGGGAACAAGAACTCCCATTAGCTGAAGCCCAACAAACAGCGCCTAGTGATGACCATATAATTGACGACGAAAAACCCCACGAAATTTTCTCTGGTCAACTAACGGAACCCCAACATTCAACGAAATCTTCGCGCTACAAACTTCCCACAGCATCACTACTGACTGATGGTGACTCAAGCATCAAGATCAGCCAAGAGGAACTTCAGCGCAAAAAAGAAATCATCCAAGAAACACTTGAGCACTTTAAAATTAAAGCTCGCATGGGCGAAGCCTTCCCCGGGCCTCGAGTGACACTTTACGAAATCATCCCGGAAAAAGGTGTACGTGTCGAAAAGATTGATAGCATCTCAAATAACCTCACCATGGAACTCCAAGCGCCAATGGGCATCCGCATCATCACACCGATACCCGGTCGTCGTTCCGTTGGCGTAGAAGTCCCTAATGATGAAGACTCAAGTGTTTGGCTACGCGGTATGGTTCAAGCCAAAGACTTTAAAAATTCTGATGCCATGATCCCTATTGCTCTTGGTAAAGACGGCACAGGCAACACCTCGGTCATGGATTTAGCTAAAGCCCCACACCTTCTGATTGCTGGCACAACTGGCTCGGGTAAATCTGTTTTCATGAATTGCTTAATCATGAGCTTACTCTACCGCTTCTCACCCGACGAACTAGAGCTCATCATGGTAGACCCTAAAAAAGTAGAACTTGCTCCCTACGAAGATATCCCTCATCTTGTATGCCCCATTATCACTGAATCCGAACAAGTTCCTGCTGCCTTACGTTGGGCATGCTTCGAAATGAATGTTCGCTACGACCTACTTGCTGCGGTAAGAGTCCGCAACCTCGCCGACTTCAACAATCGAACGAAAAAACCAAACGAACCAACCGAAGATAAAAATGGCAACTCTATCCCCGACAAACTGCCCATCACAGTTATTATCATTGATGAATTTGCCGACTTAATGAGTAACAAAAATACTAAGGGCGAAATCGAGAATTCAGTCTCCACGCTCGCGGCTAAAGCCCGTGCGGTCGGCATCCACCTCGTCCTTGCCACGCAAAGCCCAAGAACAAATGTGATTACTGGTATTATCAAAGCCAACTTTCCAACCCGCATTGCCTTCCAAGTTGGCTCATACATTGACTCCATGACGATCTTGGGCACTAAAGGCGCCGAAGGCCTCTTAGGCAAAGGTGACATGCTCTTCAATCCACCTGCTTCAAGCTCACTCATGAGAATCCAGTCCGCATGGACACCTGATGCAGATGTGGAAAAAGTCGTTGAATTTATCTCCAAACAACAAAGCCAACGCTTCAAAGATATTATAAAAACGGGTTCAACAGAAAGCTCTAATGGAACTGATGGAGAAGAATACGAAGGCGACGACAACAAACACGATAACGTCATTTCTCAAGCCATGGAAATCATTCGAAGAGACAAAAAAACTTCCATCTCTTATCTACAAAGAAAAATGCGTATCGGCTACAACAAAGCCGCCAATATTATTGAAGAACTTGAAGATATCGGATTCTTAAGCCCTGCAGACCACACTGGCAAACGCGAAATTTTAGACGACATATACAAAAACCCTGAGGAGCCCTCATGAGTACCGAAGATGACAACTTATTTGAACAGGAACTCCCACTCTACAACGAGACTCCAAAACCACTGATTTTAAAGAAAGCCGAAGACATATCGTCCTCGCCTACTGAGGTGACATCAGACACGCAAGATTCAGCTGAAAAAACACTAAAGATCAAAAGCACTGCATGCAGAGAAAATACCGCTGACTTAAATTCACGCTCTAGTCAAGCACCGCAATCGTCAGGGCTAAAAATCAAAACTTCTAATAGCCACGAAACCCCTCCTTCTTTGCTCATCAAGAAAGCTAATTCGGAAACCAATCCTGAATCTAGTGAAGAAATAAGCGACCCCACATACGAAGACGCTACTGCGCCTATTGAAGAAGTAGAAAATTTTGACCAAGAAACAAATCCAACGACACTTCATCAAGAGCGCGAGCAGCAACAAACTCCTCCCATCAACAGCATGGACGGAGAGCTTTTCAGTGGCACCAAGGCTAAACCAAATGAACTAGAAGCCCCACACAACTCTGATTCAATAAAAAATTTAGAAGATAATGACCCTGTTCCCGAGCCTAGTGAACACTCTCCTAGAACAATAATTCTTCGTAACAAACCTCTTCCAGGTGATGAAGGCAAGCTTTCTTTAACATCAGTCGAAATCACTGAAGAATCTCAAAGCTCACGCTCTTTTAACACGGCCCCTCCTCCCCATATACAAGAACTCGAGGAATATGAAGAAGTACTCAATACCGCAGCTCAAGAAAGTGTATTTGAACTAAGCGGCAATGAACTAGAGGCCGATGGCGAAAGCGACGAAGACAAGACAAGCAATCACCAAGACGAACTCTTTGATAAAATCCATTCAGAGGAAGACGAACCTCGTCGCATCAAAAACTCGCCAACTATTTACGAAATGGAAGACGATTCCAGCATCGGCTCTATGCTTATGAGCGCTCGCCAAAAAGCGAGCTACACTATCAAAGAATTAGCCAGACGCACCAATATAAAAGAAGCTTATATCATTGCTCTTGAAGAAGAGAACCGATCAAGCCTACCCGACCCCATTTATACCAAAAGCTATATTAAAAACCTGTGTCATGAATTAAATATAGAGTACCCTAAAGCTCTTAAGCTCTATGCTGATTTATGTGGCGAAGAATTTGATACGCAATATAATATAGCCCAAAAAGGCCCCGATAAATTTGCTAGTAAACCCGCTAACTCCACACTTCAAAAATGGAGTGCCATCTTTGTCATAGTCCTTATCCTAGGCCTGATTGCTATAGGTTTTACAGCCAAACATTTCTACTCTCCTGTTCCTGTATTCAAAGCAGAAGAGCAAGTTAATTTAAATAACTTCCACCAAGAAGTTTCCATCCCTATACCTAGATTAAAAGTACCCAATAAATAGGACCTCACATGTCTACACACCCTCAAGCTGGCCAATTACCCACAAACGACCAACTCCTCAATATCGACGAACTACTCCTCGCTTACACTGACAAAAAAACAAACCTTGCCCCCGTAAGCTTTGGCACATCAGGTCATCGCGGCAGCTCCTTAAAGTCATCCTTTAACGAAACTCATATCCTAGCTATTTCACAAGCTATTTGCGAGTACCGCAAATCTCAAAACATCAATGGCCCCCTCTACGTAGGCATTGATACACATGCACTTTCGAAACCAGCTCTCATCTCATGTTTACAAGTTCTCGCCGCCAATGATGTGGAAGCTTATTATCAAGACGACTTTGGGCCCAGCCCAACTCCCGTTATATCCCATGCAATCCTCACATGGAACGAAGAAAATAAAGCCTTAGCCGATGGCATTGTCATCACCCCTTCTCACAATCCACCAGAAGATGGTGGCTTCAAATACAATTCAATTGACGGTGGGCCCGCTAATACTGACATCACCACTTGGGTTGAAAACCGTGCCAACGACATCATTGCCAACGAACTCAAAGATGTCAAAAAAATTAATGCCGACCAAGTACTTGACTCAGCAAACATCAAAGCCTATGACTACATCCCTAACTACGTCAATGATCTAGAAAATGTAATCGACATGCAGGCCATCAAAGACGCTAAGATCAAAATAGCCGCAGACCCACTAGGCGGAGCTAGCCTTCCTTACTGGGAACCAATTGTGGAAAAATACGGCCTCGACATCACTGTCGTCAACGACTCGGTTGACCCCACTTTTAAATTCATGACTTGTGACCGCGATGGTAAAATCCGCATGGATTGTTCCTCTCCATGGGCAATGAGCTCTCTAATTAAACTCAAAGACCAATACGATATCGCCTTTGGCAATGACCCGGACAGCGATCGTCACGGCATCGTTACACGCTCATCGGGCTTACTCAATCCGAATCACTATTTATCTGTTGCCATCAAGTATCTCTACGAAAACAGAACTGAATGGAACCAAAACTTAGAAGTTGGTAAAACCCTAGTAAGCTCTAGCATGATTGATAAAGTTGGCTCAGAAATTAAGCGCACTATCTGCGAAGTCCCTGTTGGCTTCAAGTGGTTTGTCGATGGCCTCGTCTCTCAAAAGATCGCTTTTGGAGGCGAAGAAAGTGCAGGCGCATCATTCCTTAGAAAAAATGGTAAAGTCTGGACAACCGATAAAGACGGAATTATCCTCTGCCTACTCGCAGCTGAAATCCTTGCTGTCACCAAAAAAGATCCAGGCCAACTCTACCAGGAATTGACTGAGACACATGGCGCTCCCATCTACGCAAGGATTGATGCCGCTGCTAGTCCAGAGCAGAAAGACAAACTTAAAAAGCTTTCTCCCGAAGACATCAGTGCCACTTCTGTCGCAGGTTTCCCTATCCTAGAGAAACTCAGCCACGCAAGCGGCAACGGCGCTGCTATTGGCGGACTTAAAGTAACAACCGAATCTGGTTGGTTTGCTGCTCGCCCTTCAGGCACTGAAGATATTTACAAAATTTATGCAGAAAGTTTCATCAGTGAAGAGCACTTGAAAGAGCTCCAGAAAGATGCTCAAGAAATCGTAGACAGCGCCATCAGCTAATGCTCTTAGTTTACACGCCTTGTTCAAGTAAAGAAGAAGCTAAATTCATTGCTTCTTCTTTACTGAAAGAAGGGCTTATTGCCTGCGCCAACATCATCCCAAACATTAATTCACTTTATGTTTGGGAAGGCATAGTTAAGGATGAAGAAGAATTCCTCTTATTCGCTAAATGCAAGGAGGAGAATAAGCAAGGTGTTGAAGATAGAATTACTGAACTACATTCATACGAATGCCCCTGCATTCTTCAGTTCTCACCCACAAAAACCAACACTCCTTTTGAAGCTTGGCTGAATAATCAATAAATTATTTTTTTCCTGAGTGCTTTCTCAGTTCATGCATCAAACGCTTTGATTTTGCATGTCCACCATCAGCAGCCGATTCAATGTAACGTTGGCCACGCTGAACATCTTGATCAACAGCATATTTACCAAAGAGTAAAATTTGCCCCAGTTCATATTCTGCTGGAATCCATTGCTGGTCCGCAGCTGATTTTAAGTAAGATAAGCCTGATAGCCTAAATTTTTTCATATTATATTTCTTAAGTCGCATGCTGTACGAATATTGAAATTCCGAAACACCACGGTCAGCAAGCTTCTTTTCAATCAGCATTTGCTGCTCACGACTCGGCAATAAGAATAAGTACTTATCTCCAACTTGTGCCAAACGCAATTTCATTTTAATTGCTTCTACTGAGTAATTCTCTTCTGCTAACTCCAAGTAATCAATCCCCTTCTTTGCATTTGACTCAACGATAATCCCCTTGAGGTAAAAGCGTGCGCATTCATATAGGCTAGCTCCATCAAACGCATCAGCACCAAGTTTAAAATATTTGAGCGCTTCATGCGGACTCCGCAAAGTCCCCCAACCATTAAAACTCATTTTTCCTAAAAAATAATTCGCTTCCACTTCATCATTTTTCGCACGCTCTTCGAAATGATCCCAAGCCTGCTCAAACATTTTATCCGAATCTTCTTTAGCCTTCTTTTCTACACGAGACTCAGTCAAAAGCTTGGCAAGCGAATAGACACAACGTTTTTCACCAAACACAATACCACGACGGTACCACTCAGCAGCCTTTTCGTAGGATTGTCTATACGCATAACCAGCCTCATAAAACTTACCCAACTCGTGACAAGCAGCACCATTACCTTGACTAGCCGCTGCCATAAATTGCTCAGCGGCATTCACAAAACTCTGCTCAACACCTTGACCATTTTTATAAAGTAAACCAAGTAAAAACTGTGAAAACTCATCGCCTTTTTCAGCGCTCTTCTTAAGTGATTCTGAATCAAATGATTGAGAATACGCACTTAAACTTAAAAGCAGACATAAAAAGGCCAATATTTTTTTATTCATGTTTTATCCTAAAAATAGGAAAACCGCAATTCTATTTCGAATTGCGGTTAACCAAAACTTATTTTATTTTGAACTACTCAAGCTCACTTTGTACAACCCAGTCACCTGACTCAGGCTTGACAACAATTCGCTCGTCAGTAATAGCAGTTGTAACCTTGCCTCCAGCTTTTTTACCGAGTACAATACCAAGAATAATTCCGAGTACACCAACGCCGCCAGCTACTCCAATACCGATACCGCCACCCATCACAGCTCCACCGATACCTCCAGCCATAGCAACGATACCACCAACTATGCCTGCTTGGCTTCCGCTTCCAAGGTCTTTCGTATCACAAAAAATAACTTCTTCAGAGTCTTTAACTTCGCTTTCAATATACTTAGGAACGTTTCTAACTGGCTTACGCTTCTTAGCAGATTTTTTCGGTGCTGCTGCAGGAGCCGGAGCAGGTGCTGCCGCGGGTGCGGGTGCTGCTGCTGGAGAGGCCAATTCTGCTTTTGTAGGAATCACAAATTCAGCGGCACAATCAGGACATTCTACTACTGCACCATAAAATTCATCAGAAACAATAGGAAAACTCGCTGAACATTTCACACAATGCACCGTTCCATTCTCAACTCTGGCTTTTTGCATTGCCGGAGGTGTTGCAGGCTGGACTGGAGCTTTACTTTCTCCATCCTTCTTAGTCTGCATCATGCTCATGCTTTTACGGGATAAAATAACTGTACGGGTGTCACCAAAATCGTTTGCACTATCTCCACCAGGGCGAATACCGCTTCTTGGGACTGGAGCTGCTGATGTTTGTGCTCCTGGACGTGGTGGACGTGGTGGTCTTGGTATGTTGTCACTCATATTTATATCTCACATTTTTTTTTGACAAAATCTTTAAAGCTCATACTCCATAATGGTAAACTAGCTCGAACTGCTGATAATATTACCATATCTGCAAATGTAATTCAAACAACACAAGTCCTTTTTTGAGGGGAGAACTAGAAATTATGGCAATAAATCTCTTGATTTTAAGGCCCAAAGACTTAATATCAGATAATTACGCCACTTTTACCTTAACTAAACCTTAAAAACCAAAAGCACTTGCATGTTTGACGAAAGTTCACCTTATTACTACTTCTTGATGTCCGATAATTTCGGGCGCTTCATCGTACTTCTTCTCTTTTTAGTGTCGATAGTCTCTTGGTTTTTAATGCTAGAAAAATGGATTGAAGTGAAAACGGCTCTAAAAAATGCATTTCAACTCAAGTCCCAACTTCAAGATCGCGGATCTTGCTTATTAAAGTGTACCCAAGAATTCAATTCAGACCACCCAATTGGAAAAGTTTATACCTCAGCCAACCACCAACTTATTTCTCTACTCCATACTAATGAACATGAGTTGCTATCCTTCGCACATGATAATTTATTGCCTCGTCAAATCTCATCAATCGAAATCGAATCCGTCCGTAAGTCAATGGAACAGGCGGTAAATGACGAAATCCTACGCTATGAAGGAAAAATGAGCTCGCTTTCAACTATTGTCTCAGTCAGCCCTTTCTGTGGATTACTTGGCACTGTCTATGGAGTAATGACTTCTTTCGGCGGTATGGCTGAACATGGCTCAGCTAACATTGCAGCGATTGCACCAGGTATTGCTGGCGCACTACTAACAACAGTTGCAGGTCTTTTGGTCGCCATACCTTCAGTTGTTGGCTACAACTTACTCACCGCAAAAATCCGCACCCTTATTTCGCACATGGACAATTTCACCGATTTCTACATCGGAAACCTTACATTACATAGAGTGAAAAAGTAAAATGGCGAGACGTCACCGTGAAAACGCCGTCCTCTCAAATATTGATGTCACCCCCTTGGTCGACATAACTTTTATTCTACTTATTACCTTTATGGTAACCATGCCTGCCATGGAAAACCGCATCAAATTACCACAGATGACCGATCAGGCACCTCCTCAGCCAGAATTAGAAACCACTGTTTGGTACAATGCAGATGGAGAAGTCGTCATAGAAGGTAACAAGCTCACCATTGACGAACTTGAAAACTACATCCTAAATATGGACACAACTAATAAGGTATTCACAGTAAAAGCAGACGAAGGCCGACCTTACGGAGAAGTAATCTCTGTCCTACGCGCGATCAAAAAAGCCGGTATAAGTGACGTTTCCCTCGGCACTTCCAGTGAGAATTAAATCATAATGAATGAAAGTAAGAAAAAACGCCGAAAGTCAATTTTAATATTTTCCGTCATCATCCACGGACTCGCTCTACTCTCTCTATTTATATTACCTTTTTTCAAAAAGGAAAAAAAGGAACAAGTGGAGAACTCCCTGAGCGTCAGCGTTGACTTAAGCCAACTTAGCCCCACAACCTCAAAACCAAAAGCAATAACAACCCCCATCTCTACTCCTGAGCCTGAAACAAAACCCGAAACTCCCCCTAAAAAAGCAACACCTGAGTCCAATAAAGCTGACTTGGATAAGCAGGCTAAAGAGAAGGCAGAACAAATTAAAAAAGACGCCCTTAAGAAAGCAACTAAAGCACTCGAAGAAAAGAAAATTCGCGATCAAAAAGCTCGCGCCAAACGCGATGCAGAGAAAAAAGCAGCCGCACAAAAAGAGGCGGCGGCAAAAAAGGAGCGAGAGCGTAAAGCTCAAGCTAAACGCGACGCCGATAGGAAAGCCGAACTCAAAAGACAAAAAGAGGCTGCCGATAGACGCGCCAGAGAACGAGCGGCCGCAGCGAAAAAAGCGGCGGCTAAAGCTAACGCAGCCAAACAATCCAAACTCAACAATCAATATAAGTCACTTCTCGGAGCTGGCCTCGGCCAACAATGGGACCGAGTCTATCTCGATAGTGGAATAAGCACTACTGATCGAGTCACAGTCCAAGTCACGATCGATCGCAGTGGTAGAATCATCAGTAAAAAAATCATCAAGGCAGCTAAAAGCGCCGCCTTAAATCGCGCAGCTAAAACATTCCTCGCAGGACTCACCAAATTACCCGCTTTCCCTAAAGGCATGGACGCTAAACAAATCACAGAAACATTTACGCTAGGCCGCAGAATATGAGCATTAGTGACGAGAAAAAACTCGACATAAATAACACCGCATTTTTAGTTGGTGTCTATAAAAAGAATGATGAAAAAGAAGAATGCGACCAGCTCCTAGAAGAACTTGAAGAACTCATGCAAACTATGGGCGTCGACGTCGCTGGTAAAAAAGCCATCCGCAATCAAAAACCTAGCGCTCGTTTCTTATTAACTAGCGGAAAGGCAGAAGAACTCTTCCATAATGTCATGGAAGCCGAAGCAGGCATCATTGTTTTCGACGCCGATATCAGCCCTTCTCAACAAAGGAATATGGAACGTGAATCCTGCCTAGCTGTTATTGACCGTCGCGAAGTCATCTTAGAAATTTTCTCACAGCGTGCCACCACACGGGAAGCTCGCCTCCAGATCGACCTGGCTCGTGCTGAATACGATCTGCCCCGTTTAACACGCGCCTGGACTCACTTATCACGCCAACGCGGTGGCACCAACATGAAAGGGGAAGGCGAACGTCAAATTGAGCTCGACCGTCGTATGGTTCGAGCCAGAATAAGTCGCCTACAAAAAGAGCTCGTAAAAGTACGTTCACAACGTGCCACTCAGCGTAAACAGAGAAGAAAAAAACCTGTTCCAAACGCCGCTATTGTGGGCTATACCAACGCAGGTAAATCTTCCCTACTTAACCGTCTCACCAACGCTGGAATCTTAGCTGACGACAAACTTTTTGCGACTCTCGATCCTACAACTCGCAGAATCTTACTCAATAACAATCAAGAATTACTATTAACCGACACGGTAGGCTTCATCCGAAAACTTCCACATGATTTAGTCGAAGCCTTCAAAGCGACTCTAGAAGAAACGGTTGTTGCAGATTTCCTCATCCATGTCGTTGATGCTTCTGATCCAGATGCCCTGCAGCAAATGGACACAACTTTTAAGGTTTTGAACGAATTAGACGCAGATACGAAAAAAACCATCATTGCTTTCAACAAAATCGACCAAGTCGAGCACTCTAATCGACTAGCCTCCTTGCGAAGCGCCTATCCAGACTGTATTTTTATATCAGTGAAATCTGGCCAAGGAATCGAACTCCTCCAAGAACGCATGTGTGAACTCATCGAGCACAAATTATTCGATGTTGAACTCAACATTCCTTTTGATCGTTTTGACCTCATGGCTTTAATTCACCGCCAATGCCAAGTACATAGTGAAAAGTACGACGATAACTTCATCTATGTAAAGTGCACCGCTCCGAATGACCTAAAAAATGAAATTGAGGATTATATTGTAAATGCAACGATCCCGAACACGCACCGCTGTTGACATCCTTAAAGACATCCAACCCGATGTAAACAATCGCTACCAGGTAAAATCAGACTTAGGCAAAGGCGGAATGGGCACAGTTGATGCTGTTGACGACACTCAACTCAACCGTATACTTGCCATGAAAACGCTGGCCCCCAAGCACGCAAAGAGTCCCTCTACAGTCGAATCCTTCTTAAAAGAAGCGCGTTTCACAGCTCAACTCCAGCACCCGAATATCATCCCTGTCCATGATGTGGGCACCTCTCCTGATACCAACGCGCCCTTCTATACTATGAAGTTAATTGAAGGGGAATCACTGCTAGAAGTCATCAATAAACTCAAAGATAAAGATCCCACATACGAAAAGAAATACAGTCTCTTTGAAAGACTCAATATTTTCCGAAAAGTATGTGACGCCCTCGCCTACTCCCACTCTAGAGGCATCATCCACCGTGACATAAAGCCTGCCAACATAATGCTTGGCCCCTATGGTGAAGTGCTGCTTGTGGACTGGGGATTAGCTAAACATATCGATGAAGAAGAGGAAAAAGCCAACCCTATGGCCGACCATAGCTTCGAAGATTCTTTCCTAACTCACGACGGTATTATTAAAGGGAGTCTAGCCTATCTATCTCCAGAGCAAGCTTTCGGTAATATCCGCGAGATTGATCGACTCACTGACATCTTTTTGTTAGGAGCAACTCTTTACCACCTACTCACCCTAGAAGCCCCATACAACTACACAGAAGTCGCAAAACTCCTCAACCATGCGGAGAACGCAAAACACCTCCACCCCCTAGAACAACCCGGCTGTGATAACCTCCCTCTACAAGTTACAGATATCATTACTCAGGCTATGTCGAAAAATAAAGACGACCGTTTCCAATCTGTTGACGCCATCTCTAGTTCCATCGATTATTACCTTAGTGGCAAACATGCTAGTAGCTTAAAGACTTATAAAAGAGGTGAAAAACTTATCCATAAAGATAGCAAAGGAAGCGAAGCTTACGTAGTGGTCTCTGGACGAGTCGAAATCTACCATGATGATAACGAAAAACATAATGTCTTAGAAATCTGCGAAAAAGGAGCCATCCTAGGGGAACTCTCTCTACTCACAGGTAAAAATCGATCGGCAAATGCTATCGCTATGGAAGAAACATCCGTCTTAGTCATAACTCGCCAAATGGTACTCGATGAATTGAATAAAATGCCTCCTTGGCTAGAAAAAACTCTCTCTTCCTTGGCTTTCAAACTCCAAAACACCAACAATGACATCCACCCCTTTATTAGCGCGAGCTGTGCACTACCTGTAGTCACACAGACCTATTATTTATTCATGGAGATAAACTTCCAGGCTATTTCCGAAAACAATGAACTCCCAGGATATAGCCGTGAGCAATTAGCTCAACAAGTAGCAGACAATCTCGGCCTCCCAAAAGAACGCACTGAAGGAGCTATAAATACACTCATTCAAAAGCAAATCTTAGAAGTAGACTCCGTTGGCATTATTACACCTGCAGATTTAAACGAACTCAGAGCACTTCTAAAATTCATTGAAATGGAAGGCTCAAAAATGAAAGACACCAGTACAATTGGCCAAGATATACCCGTTTCTAAAATTAGGAAATTTACCGAAATCTACCGCACCCTCAACAGTATATAAAAAAAGAGCCTCCCTTTACAGGAGGCTCTTTCAACATTTATTAGATTAAATTACTTAACGACTTTAAGTAACTCAACTTCAAAAATGAGATCTGAATTTGCTGGGATTGGACCCTGGCCATTTGGGCCATAAGCAAGATTCGAAGGGATGTAGAAAACGTACTTCGCACCTGGCTTCATAAGCTGAACACCTTCTGTCCAACCTGGAATCACACCATTAAGTGGAAATTCGATTGGCTCGCCACGCTGGACTGAACTGTCGAAAACAGTTCCATTTAATAACTTACCTGTGTAGTGAACTGAAACTGTATCTGTTGCCTTAGGGCTCTCACCACTACCTGCAGTCATCACAACGTACTCAAGACCCGATGCAGTCTTTGTCACTTGCTTATCACCGAAAGCTTCTTTCTTAGCTGAAACAGAAAGTGTTTTTTGCTCTTCTGCAAATTTCGCCGCTTCTACAGCCTGACGCTTCTGCATTTCTGTACGCATAACGTTCATCGCTTCCATGATTTCTGGCTGTGAGTAAAGTGTATTTTTCTTACCTTCAACACCCACTTGAATGCCTTTCAAGAATTCAGCAGAATCCATCTCTTTTGCTTCCGCAAGTCTTTGACCTAAGTTGATACCTTCGTTGTAACTGATAACTTTACTCGCTTGTTCAAAAGTCATTGCTGGTTTTGCGGGCTCTGCTGGAGTCGCAGCTTTTGCTGGCTCTTGAGCAAAAACAGAGCTCATTGCCATCAAACTAAACGCCGCAGTTGTAAAAAAGAACTTGCTGTTCATATTTTTTCCTAGTGTTTATTTATGTTAAAAGTGAATCGTTGAAGCTAAGGGCTAAACATATTTAAAATAGCTCGAATATCAATTTTTTGTTCAAACTAAGGCAAAAGCTCAGGATTATGACTCCACAAACCCATCTTTTTTGCAATGGCGAAATCATTTACCACCCTCATTTCTTCACTGACAGCGAAGCTTCACAGCTTTTTTCTGAGCTTGAAAAAGATCTTCCATGGCAATGTGACAAGATCCGAATCATGGGAAAAGAACATTTTATACCTAGATTACACGCCTGGCTTGCCGACCCCAACATCCATTACAATTACTCTGGGATTGATTTAAAAATAAACCCTTGGACTCAGCAAGTCCTCAAACTAAAAACGCTCGCAGAAGACAAGAGTCACTGGACCTTCAACTCTATGCTTGCGAACTATTATCGAGATGGCAAAGATTCAAACGGCTGGCATGCAGACAATGAAAAAGAACTTGGTCGCAATCCATTAATCGCCATGTTTAGTTTTGGCCAAATACGACGCTTCTCCATTCGATCAAACGAGAATCACAAAAACAAACTTGATTTCGATTTAAACAATGGCTCCCTCATCATCATGAAAGGCCCCCTACAGCACACGAGCCAACATTGCTTGCGCAAAACTAAAAAAAAATGCGATGCCCGCATAAGTTTAACTTTTCGACTAACTCATCCACAATAAGCGTCTTAAGTCCTTTCATTTATTTCACATCTCTTTACTTTATTAATAAATGAATTAAGGAGTTTTATATGCAAGTACCTACTCGTCGCTTTGGCCGTACCGAGATACAAATACCTATCCTTTCCTGTGGCGGCATGCGTTATCAGCAAAGCTGGGAAAGAAAAGAAACTGACAAAGTTGAAGCCGACAATCAAAAAAACCTCGAAAACACCTTAAAACGCAGCTTAGAGCTCGGAATTAACCACATCGAAACCGCTCACGGCTACGGAACGAGTGAATACCAGATTGGAAAGCTACTCCCTAAGCTCGATCGCGAATCATATATCCTACAAAGTAAAATTCAGCCCCATGCGGATATTGAAGATTTTCAGCGTGATTTCGAAGACAGTATGTCCTGCCTCAAGGTCGATCACCTCGACCTCATGGGAGTTCACGGCATCAACAATCAAGAACGTCTCGACTGGACCATTCGTAAAGGCGGATGCTTAGAGCGCGCCCAAGAATGGAAAAAACAAGGACGAATCAAACACATCGGCTTTTCAACCCACGGATCCACAGACATCATTATCAAAGCCATAGAAACAGGTGAATTCGACTACGTGAACTTACATTGGTATTACTTCATGCAAAAGAACCACCCTGCCATTGAGGCTGCCAAAAAACACGACATGGGGGTCTTTATTATTAGCCCCAGTGACAAAGGCGGAAAACTCTATGAGCCACCCCCTGCCTTAAGCGAGCTCTGTGAACCCTTTTCACCCATGATGTTTAATGATTTATTCTGCCTTCAGAACCCTTTAGTCCACACCATAAGCCTTGGGGCCGCACGCCCTTCTGATTTTGATGAGCACCTAAAAATCATTCCTCATTTAGACGACACTCAAACTATTGCTGAGATTGCAAATAAAATTGACCGCAGAATTAAAGACAAGCTCGGTGAGCAATGGGCAAAGAACTGGGACAAAGGCCTTCCTGAAACACTGCAAACTCCTGGCCAGATCAACACCTATGACATTCTGCGTTTCTATAACCTTGCCACCGCTCTCGACATGAATGCTTACGGCATTATGCGCTACGCTCTACTGGGGCAAAAAGATCACTGGTTTCCCGGAGAAAAAGCGAACAAGATACCCGAACAAGAACTCCTTGCAGCGCTCCCAAATCACCACGATCCACAAGGCGTTATCAAGGGACTAAAAACAGCCCACCAACTATTTGAAAATAAAAGCTAAATCAAAAAAGCATTTTTTGCCTTAAAACGATCTTAAAAAGCGAAATACAAAAAAGCCTTAACTTACGTAAAAATAGCCTAAAATTGATTTTTAGGCTATTTTTATGCAATTAATCGCCATTTAGCACTTTCCCATCCCTCTATACCAATAGAAAAATAGTCATTTTAACCTAAAGTCTCATTAATATATAATAAACCATTTTTGTGTTAATAAAAAAGAGACCCATATATGTCTGAAGAGCAAGAAAACCAAGCAGGTGAATACGGCGCTGATAGTATCTCGGTAATGAAGGGCCTAGAAGCCGTTCGTAAACGCCCAAGCATGTACATCGGCGACACCAATGAACGCGGACTTCACCACTTAGTATACGAAGTTGTTGACAACAGTATTGACGAAGCCTTAGCTGGACACTGTAACAACATCACTGTCAAACTTCACATCGACAACAGCGTCACGGTCGTCGATGATGGCCGCGGCATCCCTGTCAACATTCATGAAGAAGAAGGTATCCCCGCTGTCGAGCTCGTACTTACTAAGCTTCACGCTGGTGGTAAGTTTGACAAAGATTCATACAAAGTATCAGGCGGCCTTCACGGTGTTGGTGTTTCTTGTGTAAATGCTCTTTCAGAATGGATGGAAGTTAAAGTTCATCGCGATGAGACTCTTCACTTCATTCGCTTTGAACGCGGCCTTACTGAAACTTCGCTCAAAACTATTGGTCACACCAATATCACGGGCACCGAAGTCATCTTCAAACCCGACTTTGAGATCTTCACTGAGACCCTAATTTACAAATGGGACATCCTTGCTAAACGCCTTCGCGAACTCGCCTTCCTCAACCCCGGCATCACGATCAACTTCATTGATGAGCGTGCCGAAGACGGTGAACGTCGCGAGACTTTCTACTTCCCAGGTGGCATTGGCGAATTTGTAAAACACCTCAATGACGGCAAAACTGTCGTTACTGACACAGTTACTTTCTCAACTGAAAAAGATGGCGTCACTGCCGACGTCTCCTTTCAATATCACGATGGCTTCCAAGAAAATATTTATTCTTACTGTAATAACATCCATACGATTGAAGGCGGGACTCACTTAGCTGGTTTCCAAACAGCCTTGACTGCCTCAATCAATTCCTACATGAAGAATGATTCCAAGTTCAAGAATGAGAAAAATGTCTCTGGCACTGACGTACGCGAAGGCTTAACTGCGATTATCTCGGTTAAAGTTCCTGAACCACAATTCGAGGGTCAGACTAAAACTAAACTCGGTAATAACGAAGTCCGTTCAATCGTACGCGCTATCGTAAGCACTAGTTTTAACGAGTTCTTAGAAGAGAACCCTAAAGCCGCAAAAGTCGTCGTTGAAAAAGCTCTCTTAGCTAACCGCGCTTCAGCCGCTGCTCTACGTGCTCGCCAATTGATTCGCAAAGACAACGTACTCGAAGGTTTTGCCGATGCAGGTAAACTCTCGGGTTGCTCAAGTAAAAACCCTGATGAGTGCGAAATCTTCATTGTGGAAGGTGACTCAGCCGGTGGTTCAGCTAAGCAAGGACGTAACTCCGAAGTCCAAGCCATCCTCCCCCTTCGTGGTAAACTCATCAACGTTGAAAAGGCACGTATCGACAAAGTTTTTGCCAACACGGAAATCGGTTCACTTATTAGCGCCATTGGCTGTGGTGTAGGCAATGAATTTGACGTCGAAAAAATCCGCTACAAAAAAATCGTTATCATGACGGATGCGGACGTCGATGGATCTCACATCATGACCCTGCTACTCACCTTCTTCTTCCGCCAAATGAAACCACTCATTGAAGCTGGTTACATTTACGTCGCTCAACCACCACTCTATAAAGTGGTTCGCCGTAAACGTGAAGAATACATCAAAAATGATGCGATGCTCAATAATTTCCTTCTTGAGCTCGGTGTCGATGGTATCACACTCGAAAACAAACTTGCGGGAAATACTCTTTCACCTCGTGAAACAAACGAAATTCTAGCACTTATCAAGCGTACACTTGCTGTTGGCAAAGGCCTCGAAAACCATGGTGTAACACTGGAAACTTACTTACAACATGTCCTCGAAGATGGATCCCTCCCCATTGCTCGCGTGGGCGTTCGTGAAGACGATGGCACATACTCCATCTACTTCCCAACGAGCCAAGAAGAGTTAGCTCAAATTATTGATGATGCTACTGAACGACTTAAACCAGTCATTACCTTTGTTGACACAGATGCTGAGTCCGAAACTATCGAAGGCGAAGAAGTTCTCGAAGGGGAACTTGTCGAAGAGGAAGCTGAAGAAGTCGGCATTCACCCCTCAATTGAAGTCAATGAACTTCACGAAAAAACTCTTATTGAAGAAATTCGTGAGAAACTTGAGACAGTCTCTCTCACGCTGCAGCATTTCCTTGAACCAGAAGATGCTCTCGCTGAGCCAATCTTCAACCTCACTGACGGCAACAACGATACGCCAATCTTCACTTTAATTCAGCTTTTTGAAGCCATTAAGGACGAAGGTTCGCAAGGACTCAAGCTCCAACGCTATAAAGGTCTTGGTGAGATGAACGCTGACCAACTATGGGAAACCACAATGGACCCCACTCGTCGCGACCTTCTACAAGTCACTATGGAAGATGCCGTAGAGGCCGAACGCATGTTCTCTCTTCTCATGGGTGATGTTGTTGAACCTCGTCGCCACTTCATCGAGAAGTACTCAACAACTCTTAAAGAATTGGATGTATAAGGATAAATAACCATGAGCGATAATCAACAAGATTTTTCTACAGTCACGCCTCAGGGTATTGAAAAGCTCCTCTCGGACGCTTACCTCCAGTACTCTATGTCAGTAAACGTTGGCCGTGCCATCCCAGATGTTCGTGATGGACTCAAGCCTGGTATGCGCCGCGTACTCTTTGCAATGGATAAACTCAACCTCCGCAAGGGCAGCTCCTATATGAAGTGTGCTCGTGTAGTTGGTGATGTTATTGGTAAATACCACCCACACGGTGACGGCTCCGTCTATGATACAATGGTTCGTATGGCGCAGGATTTCTCCATGCGTGGCATGCTTATCGACGGCCAAGGTAACTTCGGCTCGATTGACGGTGACAGCGCGGCTGCCTATCGTTATACGGAATGTCGTATGGAACGTTTAGCTGAGGAACTCCTCACTGACCTCGACAAAAATACAGTTGACATGCAGCCGACTTTCGACGGCAGCCAGAATGAACCCACTGTACTACCTGCACGCTACCCTAACTTATTAGTTAATGGTACAACGGGTATTGGTGTTGGTATGGCAACGAGCATTCCTCCGCACAACTTAGGCGAAGTTATCAATGCTACTGTAGCCCTGCTCGATCAGCCTTCGATCACTATCGAAGAAATGATGCAGCACCTCCCGGGTCCTGACTTCCCAACTGCGGGCATCTCAATCGGTTTCGATGGCATTCGTCGTCTCTATGAAACGGGTCGCGGTGGCGTTCACCTCCGTGGTCGCGCCGAGATCATCGAGAAAAATGGCCGTGAACAGATTGTCATTACCGAGATTCCCTACGCAGTAAACAAAGAAAATATGGTTAAGAAGATTGCCGAATTAGTGAATAACAAAGTTATCACTGGCATTTCTTCACTTAATGATGAATCATCTTCACGTGTAGGTATTCGTGTTGTCGTTGGCATTAAAACCAACGCTATGGCCACTGTAGTTATCAATCAACTCTACAAACACACTCAGCTTGCCGTCTCTATCGGTTGCCAGTTCCTTGTAGTAGATAACAAACAACCTAAGACACTCAACCTCAAGCAGCTTCTTCAAGCTTACCTCGATCACCGTCTCGAAGTCATCACGCGTCGAATCAAGTTCGAACTCGAAAAAGCTGAACGTCGTGCACACATCTTGGAAGGTTTACTCAAAGCCGTTGATCATATTGATGAAGTCATCAAAATCATTCGCGCCTCTACTAACCGTGAAGATGCTCACAATCAACTTAAAGAACGTTTTGAACTCTCTAACGAGCAGGCTAAAGCTATTCTCGATATGCGTCTCAGCCAACTCACTGGCCTCGCTATTGACGAGTTAACTGCCGAATACGAAGAACTCATGAAACGCATTGCTCATTACCGTGAACTCTTGGCCAACCGCCAAATGCGTCTTGATGTCGTCAAAGAAGAACTCATTGAAGTTCGTGACAAATTTGCTGATGAACGTCGTACGGAAATGCGCCCTGGCGAACGTGACATTAACTATGAAGACCTCATTGCTCGCGCTTCTGCGACAATCACCATCTCCAACGAAGGCTACATCAAACGTGTACCTACCGAGATCTACCGCACACAAAATCGCGGCGGCAAAGGTGTAAAAGGCATGGAAACTAAGGATGACGACTTCGTGAAGCAACTCACAACTGCTTGCACACACGATTACATCATGTTCTTTACTAACTTTGGTCGCATGCACTGGCTCAAAGTTTACGACATTCCTGAAGCAACTCGTGTCTCTAAAGGTAAAGCGATGGTTAATCTCCTCGAATTTGAGAAAGGTGAATACGTCCGCGCCATGATCTCCGTTGATAAAGTCGACGATGAAGATCGCTTCATCATGATGTCGACTCGTAATGGTGTTGTGAAGAAAACAGCTCTCGCTGCTTTCAAAAACATGCGTAAGAAGCCAATTAAAGCGATTGTTCTTGACGAAGACGATGACCTCATCGAAGCCAAACTTACTGATGGCAACAAGAAGATCATCCTCTCAACTCGCGAAGGTATTGCTTGTCACTTTAAAGAATCAGATTGCCGTACACAAGGTCGCGTAACGCGCGGTTGCCGTGGTATTCGCCTCTCTGAGTCCGACCAAGTGGTTGCGATGTCAATCGTTGAAGAAAGCGAAGATATCCTCGTTGTCACTGCCAAAGGCATGGGTAAACGTTCTTGTGTCGATGACTACCGTCTCACCAAACGTGGCGCCAAAGGTGTTCGTAACATCAAACTAAAAGAAGGTGATTACGTTGTCGAAGTGATGATGATTGAAGATACTGATGAAATCATCATGACCACAATGGAAGGCCTCATGGTTCGTATCTCCGCTGAGCCAATCCGTTCACTCGGACGTGCTTCACAGGGTGTGACCATCATGAAGTTTAAGAAAGCTTCAGACCTGATCATCTCCGCATCTCGCGTCGTTGAAGTCGAAGCCGACAAAGACGAAGAAAATGAAGAAGGCGAAGATTCAGAAAATGCGGAATCCGCAAATACTGAAGAAGGCTCCGAAGCCCCTGCGGAATCCGCAGAACAGGCTGAAGAAAGTTCTGACGAACCTGAAGATTCAGAAGAATAATTCTTCAAACACCGCGCCCCACCTGGGGCGCAAACACTAAAAAAGGCGCTCACATCGAGCGCCTTTTTTATGTCTACCTACTTAAGCTAAGCAAAAGCAATCTAAGATAAAACTTACTTCTCCCAGTACTCCATTTTGGAGACTTTCACGGCACAAGCTTTGTAGGAAGGCTGACGAGAATAGGGGTCAAAAGATGGAAAGGTGAGGTAGTTACATTCGGGGTAATGCATTGAGATAAAAACTTGTCCTTCTTGAACGTGATAAGCTGGAACTGCACGCGCCTTAAGTTTCCCGCGACGAGATTTCACCCAAACCCATTCAGAGGGTTCTATTTTAAGCTTACGCGCATCTTTCGAATTAATCTCAACGTAAATATCTTTGGGGTAAAGCTTCGTGAGAACACTCGATTTTTTTGTTCGCGTTTGCGTATGCCATTGCGAAGATGTTCCGCGACCAGTCAAAAGCCATACGGGATATTCTTGGCAGGGAACCTCGAGAGGTTTTTGTGGATCTTCAAATAAAAACTTGGCTTTGCCATCGGGGTGATGAAATTTCCCATCGGCAAAAAGACGTCGCTCATTATCTTTGAGTTCAACTCCTTCTGGTAGTGGCCACTGAACACCACCTAATGAATCAATCATTTGATAATCCTCAATACCAGTAAAATCACATGGCTGATTGCGAGTACATTCACGCAACATTTTAAAAACTGTTTCGGGGTCAGTCCACTTTTTGAACATGTCGCTGCAGCCCCAATAATTGGCCACCAGCTTAAATATATTAAAGTCCGTCAGCGCTTGCCCTGGGGCACGAACAACTTTTTTCACTAAGCCGAAACGACGCTCGGAGTTGATAAAAGTCCCATTCTTTTCTGACCAAGAAGCCGCAGGTAAAATCATATCGGCTAATTCCGCCGTCTCAGTCGTGTGATACATGTCTTGAACCACAAGAAAATCGAGGTTTTTCACCACGTCACGGAAGCCCTGCTGATTAATCCAACTATGCGCTGAATTGGTGGCAATGATCCAAAGTGCTTTAATCTTGCCTTCAGCAATGCCATTGATGATTTGATCGTAGGCCCAACCCAATTTTTCGGGTATGGATTCTACGGGAACATCGATAATATCCGCAACCTTTTTACGATGCTCAGGATTAGCAAAATCATGGCCACCTAAAAGATTTGTGGTATTACTAAAAAGACGTGAGCCCATGGCATTGCATTGACCTGTGATTGAGTTAGCTCCCGTTCCAGGACGACCAATATTTCCCGTCATCAAAGCAATATTAATGAGTGATTGCGCAACTCGCACACCTTCGTGACTCTGATTTACACCCATTGTCCACCAGAAGGAAACTCGCTTGCCCGCAGCAATGGTATCGACGAGCTTCTGAAGTTCATCCGCTTTGATACCACTAGCTTCTTCTACTTTTTTCGGCGTATACTCTTTCACGTGTTCAATAAAGCCCTCAAAGCCATTGGTGTATTTATCAATATAATCTTGCTGAATGTGACCTTGTTGAATCAAGAGATTAGCCACCCCATAAAAGAATGCCAAATCAGATTTCGGTGCTATCGGGTAATGCTGTGTTCCTGCTACGGCTGTTTCCGTTTTACGAGGATCAATAACGACAATCTCAGGGTTGTTTTGATTCATAGCGACACGCTCCCACATAATGGGATGCGCGATACATAAGTTGGAACCAACTAAGACAATTACATCCGATTCTTCGAAATCTTTGTAGGTATAGGGTGGTGCATCAAAGCCAAAAGACTGCTTGTAGGAAACGACGGCTGTCGCCATGCATTGACGCGTATTACCATCCCCGTGAATCATATTCATGCCGAATTTAGTCAAAGCACCAAGAAAGGCCATTTCTTCTGAAGGAATCTGTCCCGTACTAATGAAAGCTACTGATTCATCGCCGTATTTACTCTGTACATTTTTAAACTCAGAAACCATGCGCTTCATCGCGCTATCCCAATCCACATCGACGAGTTTTCCTTTGACTCGGATCATTGGTGATTTAGCACGATCATCTGATTTAAGTGGTGCTAAAGCTTCCCAACCCTTTGGACAAGCCATACCAAGGTTGACTGGATAATTAGTATCTGGAGTTAAATTGATCGCTTCACCATCTTTTAAGTGCACGTTCAAACCACAACCCGTCGAGCAAAAGCCACACGTGACTGTCGTTGTCGCATCGGGTTTCATTTTTTCTGGAACCTGACCTAAGCCATATTTAGCTGGTTCACGTAGAAGTTCTTTAGTTAAAGGTCCTTCCCATTGGCGAATGACATTGCTAATTTTTTCTTTAAGCGTCGTACTCATTACACATCTCCCGGCATTTTCTTACTCACTATCGCTGCAAAAAACAAAAAGCGTTCACTCAGTTCACCGACAAGCGTCAAGACAAATATTCCTCCCGCAACTAAAAGCATATTCTGTAAGTGACCTAGGCCAACTAAATTTTCTTGACTCATACTATAGAGAAACATGGGCAGTAATACTCCACCAACAAATCCTGTCAAATAACGCAAACGTGTTGCCGTCAATAAATGATTGGTCATTAACATCGCTGAACGTTTTTCCATGGAGTAAGTTTTTGATTTGAGGTGACGGAAAATAGCGCCTTCCCAAGCCATTTTTGCGAAGCTCGCAATCACAATCAAAATCGCCAAGTTTGCACTATAAACTTTTCTACTTCAGTCGCATATTCCGGCTTCAAGAAGTAAACGCCTCCCAAGGAAGCTAAAGCAATTGTACTCAATCCCAGGACAATCGTCGTTCCAAAAAACTTTAAGCCCGTAATCGATCCACGCCATAATTCTTTTTTACAGTCATCATAAACCATGACTGAACAAATAACCCCCGCGATGCCACTTAAAGCAACCGCCACACTCAATTGCAAACGCAAACTCTCACTCTTCAAGAATGCTGGGATTGGAATATTGATAAGGCTTTCGATCTGAGGAATCCAAAACAAGGCTGCATAGAGTGTTGCGAGTCCCGCAAAAACACTGAAGCCTAAAATCTCACGACTCAACCATGAGGTTTGTAAGCCTAGGAAAGCACGAAAAGCAAACTGAGGACGACCTAAGTGAAGGATACTTACTTTCAAAGCTAGAACCCCCAAAACTAAGGCTACAATAGAGTGAAAGCCCTGCATCTCATTGATCAAAGCGTTTTCATTTAATAGGTTAAAAAGTGTGTCAACACAGAATGCTCCCACCGATAGCTGTGTCAGCACGAGCATACCCACCAATGGCGGATGCGAATGCTGGGGCTTAATGGAGTAATAATCACTCCCGAGCATATTTTTCGAGAGCGGCTTATCGCTTTCAAAACTCGTGGTCGGTTGCGTAAATTCGGAGTTGGGCGCACCAGGTACAACTACACTATCCATTGATTCAGCCAAAATCTCTTCTTTATTCACCACTTGAATACTAATAGCCTTGGTTGGGCAGGCCTGAACACAGGCCGGAGCCTCTCCAACTTCTAAACGATCGGTGCACATATCACATTTACGCACAATACCCATCCGCTTATTGAATTGCGGCACTTCATAAGGGCACTTTAAAATACAATACTGACAACCAATACATTGGTCATCCAAATGCTTCACAATACCTGTAACTTCATCTTTATCATAAGCATTAACCGGGCAACCCTCTGAACATGCAGGCTCCAAACAATGGTGACAAGCGCTGGTTACGTGCTGCTGCTTGGCTTCTTCTGTACTACCACCGCGGAGCAAGCCCACTGATCGCCAAGTTTCATCTTCATCCAAACCATTAAGGTTGTGACATGCCGTCACACAAGCTTTACAGCCCGTGCAGGCATCTAAATTGACCTTAAAGGCATATTGCTCACCTTTTCCTGGCTTACTTAAAGGAATTAAACTCTCATAATATTCCTGCTGCAAAGGAATCTCTTGATTCTCATGCTTCTGTGCAAACTCAGAAACAATCGTCAACTCTTGTTGCTCCTGCAACATCGACTTGAGCAATTCTTCTTTATCCACTAAAACTTTTTCTTGTACCGCCATAATTCTTCCAAAATTTATACAAGTTATAAAAACAGCAGGAAAAATAACATAAATAAGATCATTATCTACACTTCCGTAAGAAATACACTAAATTTTACATATTTGTAACATGCGACAACGCTCCATATTGAAGGGAAGAAATGCCTTAGAACTTATAAAGCACCAAACCAAGCCATCATTTCTACTGAGTTTTAGCTTAAAACACACTCACTTTAAGTGTTATTTTTCTCAATACCCATATACTAGAAAAACATAAAAAAAGGATTTGATATGAAGAAGTTTCTCTCTCTAGCACTTTGTCTAATAAGTACTCTCCAATTATTCGCAGGCGGCGATGGCTGGGAAACGAACTTCGAAAAAGCCAAGCAAAAAGCAACTCAAGAAAACAAATCACTACTCGTTGACTTCACTGGATCTGATTGGTGCGGCTGGTGTATAAGACTCAAAAAAGAAGTTTTTGATCACAAAGAATTTAGCGATTTTGCCAACAAACACTTTGTTTTAGTCGAACTCGACTACCCTCAAAATAAAGTTCAAAGCGATGAAATCAAAGCTCAAAACGACAAGCTCAAAAATACTTACCAAATCCAAGGCTATCCTACTATTCTACTCATGGATGCGAAAGGGCGTCCTTTTGCCAAGACAGGTTACCAAGCAGGTGGTCCTCCCGCTTACAACAAGCACCTTCAAGCTTTACTCACACAGGGAGATAAAATCAACAGTGCTCTTGCAGCAGCACAAAAAGAATCCGGAGTCAACAAAGCCAAAAAGCTTGCGGCTGCTTTAAACATAATCCCGCAAGAACTCAGCCCACACTATAAGGCGGAAATGGAAATGATCTTTGCCGCTGACCCAGAAGACACCACGGGCTTCAAAAAAGCTTGCGAACTCAAATCTTCGCTCAAAAAATTACAAGCGGAAATTGTTCAAATAGCTCGCAAAGGCGACCTCGCGAAAGCCGAAAGAACCGCTGATGACTTCATCATCAAACACCAACTAGCTGGCGAAAACAAGCAGAAGGCCTTACTCACAAAATTAAATTGCTATGATCCTAGGAAGCCAGGCATCCTAGAAAAAGCGGCGCAACTCATGGAACAGATCATTGCTATTGATCCAGCAAGCCCCACTGGCGCATTTGCAAAAAATATTCAAGGTCAAATTGCTCAAATGAAGGCTCAACAAAAAACTCAGCCAAGTAAGTAAAATCCTGTTATAGAGCTGGAGCTTACTTCAGCTCTATATCACGACATAAATCAGTATCAAAAGCGCCACAAAAAACGAAATTAACAGGGCATAATATTTAGCCATAAAAGCTTTATCTTGCCCGAGATCATAAATATACTGCACTTCTTTCTTGGCGTTTCCTTGCACTCCCTTCTCTAAGATAAGATCAAACATTGCCACGCATTCAGCCCAGGAAGCGGGGCGTTTTTTATAATTGCGATGAATCAATTTCGCAATGGCTCGCTTCCCCTCATCTGAACAAGGAAGTGCTGATAACTTAACATCTTCAGACAGAATCTTATCAAAGACAGTATTGCGGTCAGCTGCCATATAAGGTTTACTCCCTGAAAGCATTTCGACTAAACTAATCCCAAGTGAGTATATATCCGTGCGAAAATCGCAAAGAGCTGGCTTCTGTATCATTTCAGGACTCATATAATATGGAGTCCCCGCCCCATAACCCTGCGTCTGGGCTTGCTCCTGAGTCATACCCACTCCCAAATCCATGAGTTTAACCACGCCTTCACGGCTTAGCATGATATTATCGGGCTTAATGTCCCGATGAATGATCTTTGCTTCTTCCCATAAATACTGCATGGCTGATGCCACATCTCGGCAGATCCGAAAAGCCTCTAATTGCTTAAACGCTCCATATTTTTTTAAAGTTGAGCCTGTATTACGACCTAAAACCAACTCTTGCACAAAAAAGTATTGCAGCCCATCGAAACCCGCTTCGTGAACTTTTACGATATTTTTATGCCGTAACTTAAGTAGAATTTGAGCTTCATCTTGTAAGTACTGCGTTTCTTCTTCACTCATACAGTCCTGATGAACGACCTTCATGGCTCCACGCTTGCCTGAGCTATTGCTAACTTCATACACTTCGCCCATAGAACCCTGCCCTAATAAGCGTACGACTTCCCAGTCCTTCATCAGGTATCCACGATCTAAAGAGGGCTTAGGAACCGTGACTCGCCTGTGGCAATAAGGACAAGCAATCTTGCTTTTTGCCAAGTCCGCTTCAGCATTTAAATGACTGTAGCAAAAGTTACAGCGGAAATAAATACTTTGATCTGTTGTGTTTTGCGACAATTATGACTCACCTTGATAAGAAAAAATATTATTTATGATAAACTCCAATGTACGTGGACTAACAAAAATATAAATAGCTATTAAGTTCTACGAATTGAATTAAACTTGGAGCTAGATCTATGTTGAAAGTGAAATTACTTCTCTTTTTTACATTCTTCTGTTTTTTTGCCTCAGCTGAGGATAAAATGTCGGAAACTGAATTACTTGTTCGCCGCTTTATCCACGCTTTAATTGATAAAAACGAAGCTAACATCCGCGCCCTCTGCTTGGATCACCACAATTTAAAAGCTCTCTGGACAGGAGACAAAAAGAATCAAGACCAAAGAGATCAAGCCAAACGCGAACTCAGCAAACTTGATATTGATTGGCTCGAAGAAGGTGATTCCTTTCGCTGGAGTGGCAAAGTTTTCTCCGTTAATGAAAATATGATCACCAAGCGCCATCAAATTGCTCGTGTCAAAATGATTGAGTACGGATTCCCCATTCACCTCAGTAAAGTCGGTGGAGTCTGGTATATCCAGCCTCTCTTTATCATTAACGTTTTCCAACGCGAAATCGCCGCAGACCTTAAAAAGGATCGACGCAATTACACAGTTGTTATCGATGGCAAAGAAATCCCTCTTAATGAAGACGAAGAAGGCATTTACAAAACTGCGGATGGCAAAGAACTCAAAATCAGCATGCGCAAAAACCTCTTCCAAAACTACGAAGACAAAGAAGTTATTCTTTCTTATTCACGTGATTTAAGCCTAAGTAAAAACCGTGAAAAAAACTGCTCGATTTACCGCTTCAAAAGCGAGCTCAGTCCGAGCCTCATGGTTCAAGTCTACAAAGCGGGGAGCAATATAAACGAGACTCGTCAGTACGTGGTTAATTCATTCATCGAAAACTATCGCGCCATGGAATACACTCTCGAAGCCACCCCCACTAGACCTGCGAAAGCTATGCGCAATAAGGAAATCATTGAAGGTTTAGATCTCTACACTAAACGCAATGACGTGGTTCACTTGGATCGCTTCTTTTTTTGGGAAGAAAAAGGTCGAGTTCTAGGAGTTATATTACAGCTCGAAATTTCCGACAGTGTCGCAGGCGCTGATTATTTTAGTCATATTATGAAAGAAATTGAACTCAAACCAAGTTCGAAACAGGAGAACTAGAAAAGATGTACCTCTATCTTATGCGCCATGGGCGCGCTTTAGCTCTAGAAGAATCTAACGTTCAGTACGATGCCGAAAGACCTCTTTCTGGCCCTGGCGAACGCGATATTTTAGTTGTCAGTGATTTTATGAGAAAAATGGAATACAAGCCTCACGGCGTCTTCACTGGACCCTTTAATCGTTCAAGAATGAGTGGTGAAATCATTTCTCGTGAACTTGGTGATATCCCTGTACATATGGATACTAGCCTCCTCCCCGGAGCTGGCCTCAGCGACGTTCTCAATTGCCTCTCGACTTTTGATCCAAAAAACCAGCAAGCTGCGATGGTCATTTTACACGAACCCGATATCTCCTATATTTTAGGCCAACTCTTTCAAGGTGAAGACAGTCAATATCCCTACCCCATCTACTCTGGCGACTTCTTTGCTCTTCGTATCGATATCAATAAACATAAAGCCATGGGCAGAACTCTTTCCGCTTTTTCTCCAATGATAACTCGCTGTGGTGACCATGTCTGACTCTATCAAAACTGCCATCAATGAAATTTGCGCTGATCGCAATTTAAGTGCTGAACTCACACGTAAAATCATGCAAGAGATTTTTTGCGGTGAAGCAAACGACATCCTTAAAGCGGGTTGGTTAACTGCCATGCACACCAAGGGTGAAACTGCCGAGGAACTCGCAGCTTGCATTCAAGTCATGCGCGAAGGCGCCGTAAAAGTCAAGTCTTCTGACCCCAATGCCATTGATATTGTTGGTACGGGTGGCGATGGACACCACACCTATAATATCTCAACCAGTTCCGCTTTTGTGGCTGCAGGCTCAGGTGTAAGCGTGGCCAAGCATGGCAATCGTGCCTTTTCTAGCAAATCGGGAAGTGCAGACGTTCTCAGTCATTTGGGAATCAACACTCAAATAACTCCTGAAAAAATGGCCGAATGTTTAGAACAAATTGGCATGACTTTCCTCTTTGCCCCCCTACTTCACCCCGCCGTCAAGCACACGATTGAAGTAAGAAAGACTCTCGGTGTTAGAACCCTCTTTAATCTACTCGGTCCCATGTGCAATCCCGCTGGTGTCCGACGTGGTTTAATCGGCGTTTACTCCGAGCAATACTGCAAAGTCTTAGCGGAGAGCGCAAAAGTTCTTGGTGTTGATCATATGCTTTTCGTTCATGGCTGTGATGGCATGGACGAGATCTCTATCTGCGCGCCAACAAAGATTTACGAAGTCAAAGCTTCGAAAATTAAAGAATACCAAATCTGCCCCGAAGATTTTGGACTCAAAACAGCTGATCTAAAAGATATTCAAGGTGGCGAGCCCCAATATAATGCCGATGCCTTGCGCACCCTTTTAAAAGGCGAAAAATCAGCTTACCGAGATGCTGTCCTCCTCAACGCTGGTGCAGGGATATACTCTTCAGGTAAAGCCAAGGATCTTGCCCAAGGCATTGAGCTCGCAGCCCACTCTATTGATAGTGGTGCCGCACTCGAAATACTCGATAAACTCAGCGCAGCGACTCAACAGTAAATAATGACGCATTATGGACAGGCCTTAAACTCCAACAGCCTTTTAAGGCCTCTACTCCTATGCTTAATATTATCTCTCTTCAATCCTCTCAACGCACAAACTAAAATGCGTGCGGCTTGGGTTGCATCTGTGGCCAACACTGATTGGCCTAGCAAGCAAGGCTTGAGTGTGGCTCAACAACAAAAAGAATGTCGTGATCTACTAGATCTAGCAGTTCAACTCAAACTCAATACGATCATCTTCCAGGTTCGTCCTCATGGGGACGCCCTCTATAAGTCCTCCTTTGAGCCTTGGTCTGATCGTCTTACAGGAATTCAAGGTAAGTACCCAGGCTACGATCCTTTGCAATATTGGATCGATCAATGCCACAAGAGAAAGCTAAAAATCCATGCGTGGTTTAATCCTTATCGAGTTCAGCATCCCACGGTAAAAGAACCTCTTGCCAGCAACTCTTTACAACGTAAAGCCAAACCTTGGTGCATCTATTTGAAGAAAGGTTATGTGTGGCTCAACCCAGCTTCAAAAGCTGTTCGCCAGTACGTGCAAACCGTGGTTTTCGACTGCGCACGTCGCTACAATATTGATGGCATTCATCTCGACGACTACTTCTACCCCTACAAAGATTTTCTTCCGGCGACGGGCTTTCCCGATCATAAGGAATATTCCGCTTACCTCAGCAGCAAGCCGCAAAAAGTCATGGACAAAGAAATGTGGCGTCGTCATCAAGTCAATACGCTCATTTACAGCCTGCACAAAGGACTCAAACGCCTTAAGCCCATGTAGAATTTGGTATAAGTCCCTTTGGCATTTGGAAACCCGGTTATCCTCGTGACGTCAAAGGCACCAGTGCCTTTGATAATCTTGCTTGCGATAGTCGCAGATGGATTCGCGAAGGCTGGGTCGACTACCTTTCACCTCAACTCTACTGGCCCGAGTCAGCTCCCCAACAACGCTTTTCTTCCTTGCTCAATTGGTGGAAGTATCAAAATCCAAAGAACAAAAAAATGGTTCCTGGCTTAGCCTCTTGGCGCACAGAACCCGACGAGCTCATCCGACAAATAAAGCGCTGTGAACAAGACCCAAGAGTTCATGGTTTTAGCCATTTCAGCCTCGGAGCCATTCAAAGAAATTCACACCTTAAACAGCAACTCATCAACTATGGGAGAGATAGAAAATGAAAGCAAATGATGTACTCGAATTGTGTGGAAATACTCCACTCGTAAAAATCAATAAATTAACTGAGGGCGCTTACGCCGAAGTTTACGCTAAAACAGAATCATCTAACCCAGGTTTTTGTGTAAAAGATCGTATCGCAAAAGCTATGATTGATGATGCAATTGCCAATGGTACTTTAAAGCCCGGCATGACAGTCATTGAACCAACTTCTGGTAACACAGGAATTGGCCTTGCCATGACCTGCGCTGTGCGTGGCTATAAACTTATTCTTTGCATGCCTGACTCAATGTCAGTTGAACGTCGTCAGCTGATGCGTATTTTTGGTGCTGAACTCGTTTTAACTCCGGGTGCAGACGGCATGAAAGGCGCGATCAACAAAGCCGCTGAACTCGCCGAAGACATCGATGGAGCATGGATCCCTCAACAGTTTGAGAACGCTTCAAACCCAGCGATTCATGAGAAAACAACCGCTAAAGAAATCATTGCCGACATGAATGGCGACTTCGACTACTTTGTTGCTGGTGTTGGTACAGGTGGTACAGTTACTGGTTGCGCGAGAACTTTTAAGAAAGAAGTCCCCAATGTGAAAATCGTTGCGGTTGAACCAGAAACTTCTGCAGTACTCAGCGGCGAAGGTCCTGGCAAGCACAAAATCCAAGGTATTGGCGCAGGCTTCATCCCTGGAGTTATGGAACCAGAGCTACTCGACGAAGTCATCAAAGTGAGCGATGAACAATCAGGCGAGACAGCTCGCCAGCTCGCTCAAAAAGAAGGCATCCTCTGCGGCATTTCCTGCGGTGCTTCAATGACTGCAGCACTCGAACTCGCCAAACGCCCTGAAAACAAAGGTAAAAAAATCGTCTGCATCCTCCCTGATACTGGCGAACGTTACCTCTCTACTTGGCTCTTCGAAGACTACAAAATGTAGTCTCTAAGATCAGGTCTCTAAGGCTGAAGCTGATAACTTCAGCCTTTTTTGTGACTTTCTTCACAAATTCTGTAAGATTTGTCCTCTGACGAGCATAATAACTATAGTCACACTTAAAACACAAGCAATAAGGATACACATGAATAAACTTCTCTTGGCAATGCTTGCCTTCTTCTGTTCGCTTCAGCTCTCAGCTGAAATCAAACTCCACCAACTCTTTTCCGATGGCGCTGTATTCCAACGCGGCCAAACTGTACCCGTATGGGGCTGGGCTGATGCCGGCACTACTGTCGAAGTCTCTTTTGCAGGCCAAACAAAATCAGTAAAAGCAGATCAATCTGGCAAATGGATGATTAAACTCGACTCCCTTAAAGCTTCTGAAGAATCGCGTAAACTCACAGTGAAAAGTGGTGCCGAAACTTTGACTGTTAACGATATCCTCGTTGGCGAAGTTTGGATCTGCTCAGGTCAATCAAATATGGACTGGCGCCTCACTCAACTGACAAAGCCTGCTCGTGATCCCTTCTACAATCCTATTTCAGAATATGTGAAAAAAGAAATTGAAACTGCGAACGACCCCCTTTTACGTCAAATCGAAGTCAAGAAAGAAGTTTCCCCTGATGCCGAACTGAAAAACATTAACGGCAATTGGGTACCAGTAGCACCCGCCAATAGTATTAACTTCACTGCAACAGGCTACTTCTTCGCTCGCGAACTCCGCAAAACACTCAATGTTCCAGTTGGGCTCATTAAATGCGCTTGGGGCGGCACTCTCGTCGAGCCATGGGTTCCCATGCCTAAATATCAAACTAACGATGAACTCAAAGCTTTCTACGCCGAAGAAAAAGTGGCTAAACTCGAGAAAGCTAGCAAGTGGTGGACACCTGAGAAAGCTAAAGCCATGCATCAAGAAAAACTTGCTGAATGGGAAACTCAAAAAGCTCAAGCCAAAGAAAAAGGCAAAAAATTCAATAAGCGTAAACCACGCATGATCCAAGATCCTGCAAAAAGCAACCGCATCCCTTCTACACTTTACAACGGCATGATTGCTCCGCTTGTCCCTTACGCCGTCAAAGGCGCTATCTGGTATCAAGGTGAATCAAACGCAGGCTACCAAAATGATAAGTACCAAAAACACTTTTCTGCCCTCATTGAAGGCTGGAGAACGGCTTGGGACCAAGATCGTCTCGACTTCTACTTCTGCCAACTAGCGCAATTTAGAGACCCCGTAACAAAACCAATAGATAACGATGGTTGGGTCAACGTCATCTATCAACAATTCCTCACTGCACTCGCGGTTCCTAACACTGGAGTGGCCGTTCTTAACGACATCGGCGAAGCTAACGATATTCACCCGCACAACAAAGTTGATGCTGGTAAGCGTCTATCTCTTTGGGCTCTTGCAAAAACCTATGGTAAGGACCTCGCAGCTCATAGTGGACCTCTCTATAAGTCCAGTAAAATTGAAGGTTCAAAAGTCATCATTGATTTTGACAGCGTCGGCGCAGGCCTGATGACGGGTAAAAAAATCTTACTCGATCCCGTCGTTGAAGTTCAAGAAGAACTTAAACACTTCCAAATCAAAGGTGCAGATAATGTATGGAAATGGGCCAATGCAAAAATCATTTCTAAGAATCAGGTTGAAGTCTCGCACCCAGAAGTTTCTACTCCAGTAGAAGTTCGCTATGCCTGGGCTGCCAATGCAAAAGGCGCTAACCTCTATAATAAAGAAGGTATCCCTGCCTCAGTATTTAAGACTAAATAAAACTTAGTTTATACGCCCTCGAAAGCCTCAGTGAATAATCACTGAGGTTTTTTTGTTGATGTACGTCTAGAAACTAAGGCTTTAAAGGCTTATGCCAAAGAGAAATAAAAAGCCTCAGAAGATAACTTCTGAGGCTTTTTTAAGAGGCGCGAACCGGAGTCGAACCGGTCTAAAAGGTTTTGCAGACCCCTGCCTAACCGCTTGGCTATCGCGCCGTGTGGGAGGGATAATACTCCCAGTCTTTTCCTTATCCAGTAAAATTGAAGAAAAAATCATAATTTTCTTGAAAAAACACAGTTTGCTCTATGTTTGAAGTAATTATTATTAGTTTTTACAGGCATACAAAATTCCATGAAATACAACACTTACCTAAGTAGCAAGAATGAATACTCTTTGAGTAAGTACCATAACTTGGCAAATCAACTCAAAGCAGATGGACACCACGTTATCAACTTAACTACTGGCGACCCCATAGAAAGAACTTATCCTGAAGCTTACAAAGCCATGGAAGAAAGCTTAACTAACCGTAAAATCTCTCAGTACCCCTCATTTAAAGGCAAAGTCAGCTTGCGTCAAAGCATTGCGGATTGGGCCCAGCGTAACCATAAGATTGAATTCAATCCTGATACTCAGGTCTGCTCTACCAATGGCTCAAAGGAAGCAGTCTTTCATTTAGCTTTGCTTTTTGATTGGTCTGAAGGTCAAGAAATATGGGCTCCCTCTCTTTCTTACCCTGTGTATGCGTCGAGTGCTGGTCTTTTCAATATCCCCTTTCGCGAACTTCCCGTCTCACGAGAAACTAACTTTCTTCCCGACTTGGATACGATCTCCGCAAATGATTGGCACAAATGCCAAATGTTTTGGATCAACTCGCCACATAACCCCACTAGTGCGATTGCCTCGAAAGACTATCTCCAAAAGCTTTTAAAGCTTGCTGAACAATACGACTTCCTCGTTTGCTCTGACGAATGTTATAACGACATTTTTTACAAAGACCTCCCTAGCTCCATCCTCGACTTCCCCGAGAGTCAAAACTGGCTTTGTATACGGTCATTATCCAAGCGCTCGCACATGACTGGCTTTAGGTCAGGGGCCCTATTGAGTCAAAACACTGAACTCATGAAGAAGATTTTGCTCATGCGCCCAGCCTTAGGAGTTGGAACCCCAGACTTCATCCAAGATGCCGCTATTGCTGCCTGGAATGATGATCAGCACCCAAAACAATTCTCCGAAGAATACAAAATTAAGCAAAAAATCATTCGCGAAGCTCTCGAATCTAAAGGCTTCGAAATTTTTGGTGGCGATGCCAGTTTCTACCTCTGGTTCTCCCACCCCCAATTCTCCAGCTCTGAACAGCTCATGGAACTCTTTATTGAACAGCACCTCGTGCTCACTCCGGGTACTGCATTCGGCAAAGATGGCGAAGGTTTCATTCGCATGGTTTATTGCTCCACTCTCAATCAATGCGAAGAAATCGCAAAACGCATCCAATCACTCAATATTAAAGGTCCCTCATGATTAAACTTCTCACAGAAATGCTCTCTATTCCTTCTCCCACTTTTCACGAACAAGAATTGACTGCCTTCATCAAAAAGTTTGCCGAAGACAACTTTCCTCAGCCAGAAATCAGAGAGTTTAAAGACTGCCTCATCATAGAATTAGGCAAAGAAAATACTCACCTCCCACACATCACTATGGTGGGCCACTCTGATGTTGTACCGCAATGGTTCAAACCTTATATAGAGGATGATAAACTCTACGGAGCTGGCGGTTCTGATATGCTTGCTGCCGAAGCCGCTTTTTTCCGCATCACTGCAGACAATCACGAAGACATTTTAAAACGTGCTCGTATAAGTATTGTGATCTATTCCCGTGAAGAAGGAACCAAGATGGAAGACAACGGCCTATACGATCTGATTGGCGAGTATCCCGACTTCTTTAAAAGTATTGATCTAGCCATTGTCGGTGAACCCACTGATAACACCATACAAATTGGCTGCTGCGGTAGTTTACATGCACGTGTTGTTAGCACTGGCATGGCCTGCCATTCCGCTCGTCCTTGGAATGGTGAAAATGCTTTCTACAAAGCACTTCCATTCATCTCTGCAATGGCGGAAATCGAACCTGTAAAACACGAAGTTTTTGGCTGTGATTTTTTCGATGTCTTATCGATCACTGAAGAAAGCTGTACTCCTGGCCGCACATCAATCCCCGGTCGCTGGGAAGCAAACGTCAACTTCCGCTATGCACCTGTACGCACTCCGCAAGAAGCTGAAGATTACGTGCTCAATTTTGTCAACGATCTAAAAGTGGATGGTCTCGAAATCAATATCAAAGATAACTCACCTTCAGGCACCGTTCACGAAAGTCCTCTTTTTGCTAGAGCTTGCGATATACTGGCTTTTCCCGTACAAGCTAAGCAAGCCTGGACTGATGTCGCACAATTGAGTGCAATGGGAGTTCCTTGCTTCAACTTTGGGCCTGGCTTAACCGCACAAGCCCACAAGGATAATGAGTATTGCTCTATCTCTTTAATTGAAGATTACGGCAAACAGCTCAAGCTTCTTTTAACAACGATTTAAGCCTAACGCTGTTTGCTCTTATTTCCGCTTTTTTTCTTTTTATTAGCTCCTTTTGGACGCGAAATCAGCTTCATATCAAAGAACATATCTGGCGTTCTAGAGCTCGCAGGGTGCACTTCTATTGCAATAACATTGAGTCCTGCTTTTAATTTATTGTGAGGAATCGGCATCCAACCCTTAAATTTTAGTGTTGTGTCCTTATTTTCACTTTTCGCAAGACCATTAGGCTTCAGATTCTTTGTATCCATATTATAGACAGCCACTCGTGAGCCATTAACCCATGCGCCCGCCCCATCATCAACCATGAATGCTATGCGATAGTCCAAGTCTTTATTCACTTCTTTTAGAACAAACTTCCTTCTTACATAAAGAATCCCCACACCTCTTTTTGCTCTTTGCAACTGGGTTTTTACGGCTGGCTTCGTAGTTCCATAGCCAATAGGCGCATTGCTTTTTTTCCATATTGAATCATTAAAGTCTGGTTTCATCCAATTCGATGCAACTGAACTAGCGGTATAATTATAGCTCCATAAAAAACTTCTCGAAATTATATCTACGTTCGGATTAACTGGCTTTGCCAAGGCTGCTTTTTTTGCGACTTCCGCAGCTTCTTTAGCTTCAGCCACTTTTTTTGCGGCCTCCTGTTCTTCAAGTTTTTTCTTTTCGGCCCGTTGGGCGTTCTTCGCGGCCAATGCTTTCTTCTCAGTTTCTTTCGCTTGCTGTTCCTTAGCTTTGCGGGCTTCCTGATTTTTCTTTGCTAACAAGGCTTGCTCTTCAAGCTGTTTTTCAATCGCTACTTCTTGATCTTCAGAACTCAAACTTACGACGAGTCTTAAAATAATGAGCACCGCTAAAACAGCACCCATGATCATGAACTTCTTAGATTTTAATAAGTCTTTCTTGGAATTCTCTGGCAGTTCACTTGAACTCAAGACTGTGTTTGGGGGCTGTAGGGGAGCTGGCTTTTTTAAGCCTTCCGGCTTCTTGACACCCTTAGGCGGCGTTAAAGTATCTGGCAAGCCCGTCTTGCCTGCACGAGTCTCATGAAGCGCTTTAATTAGATCTTGTGCTGTTTGATAACGATCATCGGGATCTTTTTCAAGAAGCTTTTTAATCACTTCCCAAGCTCCTAGTGAAATATTGCGACCAAATTCTGTTAAAGGTTTAGCATCTCTTTCTAAATGACCTCTTAGAATTTCATCATAACCAATGCCATTAAAACAAAACTCACCTGTCATCATATGGTACATGGAAGCGCCTAAGCTGTAGAGATCGCCGCGAATATCCATTTCTATTCCCATAATTTGCTCAGGGCATATGTATTGTGGTGTACCTGTTATTGTATCACTTTCATTTGCACTTTCAGTATGTGTACACGAAAGTCCCAAGTCCATAAGCTTCACCACACCCTCATCGGTCAACATGATATTATCTGGTTTTATATCACGGTGAATGATTTTTTTACGATCCCAAGCTTCACGCAAAGCTTCAGCAATATTTAAACCAATGGCTAAGGTACTGTCTTCATCAAGGACAGGCTCTTTGCTCATGAGTTCCTTAACTGTCTGACCTTCGACATATTCCATACCAAAATAGTAAATATCTTCATATTTACCCACTGCATAAGCCTGAACAATATTGGGGTGATTAAGACTCGCGGCACTTCGAGCTTCTTTAACAAAATCATCAACAGCTTCAGCTCCCATATCCTCTGAAGGAGTGAGGATTTTTAAAGCAACCGTGCGGTCTAAAGATATCTGATGAGCACGATACACCATACCCATCCCACCTTTACCTAGAAATTTCTCTATGACAAAGTCATCAATGATCGCATTTGTCGAAAACATTGATGATGGAACTATTGCAGACGCCTCACAATGACCGCATATAATCTCTTCGCCGTAATCACAGCCTGCGGAATCGACCATTCCACCACAATTTTCACATTTAAATAACAAAGCACTTCCTAAATTTTAGCCCCATCTTATATCAAAAATCTGCTAGGAACAAGTTCTGCTCAGCTCTTTGTCAGGTAATTTCACTTACAAATAGGTCATAATTTAATCCAAAACTCCCAGCAAATGCCATCAGACTTATTTTAAGCTCTTCTCCTATTAATCGGTCATAAAAGCTGAGGGTGAAAAACATCTAACTTTATCTCTTTCTCAAGTCAAAATAATTTGTAAGCCTTAAGTTATAAGGTCATTTTATCTTAGGGAGTTAATAGGGCTCCTCCACCTAACTAACGCTGGAAATTCACCAAGGAAACTCAATGAACAAAATCTATATTCTTGACACCACAGTAATTCTCAATGACTCAAACGCCATCTTCTCATTTCCCGAAGAACACGTCATTATACCTTTAAGCGTCATAGAAAAAGTAGATAAATTTAAACGAGAGATGAATGACTTGGGTAAAAATGCCCGTGAATTCAACCGCACAATGGATACGCTTCGTAAAAGAGGCTCCTTAACAGAAGGTATTGAACTTAATAATAAAGGTACTCTACAGATTCTTTTCCGCGCTATCAATGGTAAAGAAGAAGTTGGAATCTCAAGCGATAGCGTTCTGACCATCGGCAAAAACATGCGTGATGATCATCCGAAGAAAAAAATCATCATTGTTTCCAAAGACTTAAATCTACGACTTAAAGCGAATGCCTTGGGCCTTCATGCCGAAGGCTACGAAAAAGACCGCTTTGAAGAAATCATGGATTATAACGGTTGGCACACGCTTTACCTCTCTCAAGAAGAATTGGATGAATTTAATGCCATCGGCACCCTCAATTATGAAGGCGACGTTAAACTTCGTCCCAATGAGTTCCTCAATTTAAAAGTTAAAGGTAAGGAAAAAACTGCCGCACTTGCTCGTGTAGCTATCCATGCCCCTAATATCATCATCCCCTTGCGTTTTTCATCCGAAGATATCTCAGGCTTACGTCCACTCAATATGGAACAAACTTTTGTCTTGGAAGCGCTCTTGGACGAGAACATCAAACTCGTCAGCCTCCAAGGCGTTGCGGGAACGGGTAAAACACTTCTTGCGGTGGCCGCAGGTTTACGCCAAGTCCTACGCGACTTCACTTTCAATAAGATTCTCGTCTCACGTCCAATCATGCCCATGGGTAAGGATATTGGTTACCTTCCTGGTGATATCGACGAAAAACTCCGCCCCTGGATGCAACCTATTTTTGATGCCGTCGAACTCATCCGCTCCATTGACCGTCGTAGCTCCAAACCCACTCTGCCGTCAAATCTCATGGACATGGAAGAACTGCAGATTGAACCTCTCACCTACATTCGTGGACGTAGTATCCCGAATCAATACATGGTGATTGATGAATCTCAGAACCTTTCTCCCCTCGAGCTTAAAACTATCGTCACTCGCATGGGCAAAAACTCGAAAATTGTCCTCACAGGTGATGTTGAGCAGATTGACCACCCCTACATGGATAGTTACTCAAACGGTCTTGCTTATGTTGCCGGACGTTTCCGTGACAATCCCTTAGCAGCACATATCAAGCTCTCCAAAGGTGAGCGTAGTGAATTAGCTGAAGCCGCAGTCAACCTCCTATAAAACATGAAAATTGTCGCTGCAACTAACAACAAACATAAGCTTGTAGAACTAAAGGCAATCCTCTCACAACTCGGCATCGAAGTCTTGTCCGCTGCCGAAGTGGGGGGCATTCCCGATGTAATTGAAGATGTCGATACTTTTGTGGGCAACGCAAGTAAAAAAGCTATTGAATCCGCTATCCACTTGGGCATGCCCGTACTCTCTGACGACTCAGGCTTATGTGTCGAAGCACTCGATGGTCGCCCTGGCGTCTTTAGCGCACGCTACGGAGGCCCCGGACTCGACGACCAGGATCGTTGCCATAAACTCCTTGATGAGCTCAAAAATTGCGACAACCGATGGGCTTACTTCGCCTGCGTCATTGCCCTCGCCGACGAAAATGGCAAACTCATTGGATCGAGCATGGGCAAATGCTTGGGAAATATTTCAGATGAAATGCGTGGAGAAGAAGGCTTTGGTTACGACCCCCTTTTTATTCCCAAGGATTACGACCAAAGCTTTGCTGAACTCGGCGAAGAAATCAAGAACTCCCTAAGCCACCGTAAAAATGCTTTGGAAAAAGCTATTGCAGATGGTTTATTTGATAAATTAAAAAGCTAAGGAGTCTAAGGCATGAATATCGAAATCCCTTCAACCGCACTTGAAACCGCTGAGACTCTTCGGGACTTTTGCCTCTTACAACTCAACGAAGCGGGCAAAAAACCGCGTCACCCTTGGCGATTGGCTACCCTTGCCCTCTGCGATCAAAATGGCTCCCCACTTTGTATGAAAATTGTGCTTCGTGACTTTCACAAGGGAACTCTCACCTTTTTCACCGACCAAAGAAGTGCAAAAATCCAATCGCTAGAAGCCAAACCCGAAGTGAGCCTTTGTTTTTACAACGCTGATTTAGGGCTTCAGTTCACCGCTTTATGTAGCGTGAGTATTCATCATCAAGATCTCATCTGTCAGGCCTACTGGAAAAAACTTAGCGAATCCAGCAAAACCTGCTACGCTGCTTCACCGAGTCCAGGCGCTGCACTCAAACAACCTTTCTCCTTTAGCAACCAAGATAGTTGCGAACTTCCTTACGATAACTTTGCCGTTATCAAATGCGCTATTCGCAAAATCGACATCCTCTGCCTCAATCCAAAAGGCAATATCCGTGCCATGGGTGACTTTGTCAAACCAAGTTCCATCACCTGGGCTGCGCCTTAAACATTTCTAAGATAACTATTGCTCATGAAATCCTCTATTTTTAAATGAAAAAATGGGGAGGTGGGGTTAAAATGAGAGAAAAATTTCAGGAAACAAATACTATGCAAGATGACCCCGGAAAACAATTAGAATTCCCCCTCGACTGCCAGTTTCGCATTATGGCTATGGCCAATGCTGAAAATATCCCCCAAGATTTACAAAAAGTCATCGATCAACACGACTTGAAAAGCACACCAAAAAAGGGGAACTCAACTAAAAAGGGCACCTACCAAAGTTGGATTGTCTCGGGCACCATCTACAGCCTTGAATCTTTACGAGCTGTCGGAGCCGACTTCTCCGCCATTGATGGCGTTAAAATGGTACTTTAATTATGTTTCCTTGGAAGCATGTTCACTTCATAGGTATTGGTGGCGCTGGTTTATCGGCCATGGCCTCCCTACTCCACCAAGCTAAGCTCAAAGTTTCTGGCTCTGACATAACACAGAGTGCAAAAACACGCGAACTCGAAGAGTCTGGCATCGTGATCTCCTATCATCAAGAAGGAGAACTCATTAAACCTGGGATCAGTCTCGTCATCGTCAGCAGCGCTGTTCAGAAAGATAATTTAGAACTTGAGAATGCGAAAAACATCGGACTCAGCATTGTCTCACGCCAAGATTTTCTCAAAGCTTTGTGTGCATGCTTTCCAAAAGTGATTGCCGTGGGTGGATCTCATGGCAAAACTACCGTCACCTCTATGTGTGCGTGGATTTTTAAACAAAATCAAGAACCCGCCTCATGGATGATTGGTGGCGATCTTAATTCCAGCGATTTCCCCGCTGCACATTTCTCTCCTAATGGGCCACTCATTATCGAAGCAGATGAATCAGACGGCACAATTGCAGCTCTCAGCCCTAGCACAGGCGTCCTCATCAATACTGACGATGATCATGCTTGGAGTGTAGGTGGTGTGAATCAGCTCTTCGATAACTTCCGCAAATTTGCGAAACAAAGTCAAAAAGTTTACGCTTCCCAAGATGACTCCTGCCTAGCCGTACTGCAAGGAATTGAAAACGTTGAGTTCATGCCCGCAAAAGCTAATTTAAAACTCATACAAAAAGGCGAGTTCATGCGCCTCAATGCGAGCCTCGCCATTGTCGCCTGCACAAACGAAGGTATCAATCCAGAGAAAGCGACTGAAGTCTTACAAGAATTTTGCGGTGTGCAAAGGCGCTCACAGGTTCATTTCGAAACCGCTTTTCTGACTTTATTTGAAGACTATGCCCACCACCCCAAAGAACTCAAAGCTCTGAATTCTGCACTGGAAGAACAATACGATCCTTACCGAAAAATCGCCGTATTCCAGCCTCACCGCTATGAACGTCTCGAGTCCTATACTGAGCAATTTGCTCAAGAACTCAAAGAGTTTGATAAAGTCTTTATTGCTCCCCCCTTCTCGGCTTGGTCATCTCGCCAAGACACTCCTTCTCTGGAAGCCCTACGAGTCCTAATTGGACCAAAAGCAGAGGTTTTTGAGAGCGAAGACTGGGAATACAATGCCGAAAAAGTACTCGCCCAAACCCCGACTACTGAGCACTGCATTATTACCATAATTGGTGCCGCTACAATCAAAGACATCATCCCCTGGCTCAAAAACCAACTCATTTCTCATAGCATCTCTGAACGCCTTCCCGATTTGAATATCTTGCACGAACCTGAATGGTCAGAAATCACCACTCTTGGTGCCGGCAAAACTCAACACGCTTGCTATGAACCACAGACAGTTGAAGAACTTCAAGAACTCATGAGGTTTGCTAAGCGTTACTCACTCAAAACTTTAATCTTGGGTGCAGGCTCCAATATGGTGGGCTGTGACCAACTTTTTGATGGCATTATCATACGCTTGCGTTTGGGTGAATTCAGCGAAATCACAATCGAAGGAAAAAACGCCCGAGTGGGTGCCGGCGTCAAATGGCTCAAACTCATCAAACGTTTACAAGAAGATAATCTTGGTGGTGCAGAAGCTTTGGCAGCTGTTCCCGGCTCTATTGGTGGCGGCATTCGCATGAATGCCGGTGCGCAAGGACAAGAAACATCCGAATTTGTCATTGCTGTTCACGGCATCGACCAAGACGCCAAAGTAAAATCTTACCAAAACGATGAAATCACTTGGAACTACAGGTCCTGCTCATTACCAAACGATTTTATCGTCACGAGTATTGACATGAAATTCAAAGCAGCCGTTCCCCAACGCTCCAAAGCAATTGTGCAAAGCACACGCGACTTCCGCAAAAAAACTCAACCCGGCGGAAGAAATCCCGGCTGTGCCTTTCGCAATCCAGGTGATGTGGCGGCTGGTCAATTGATCGATAAGTATGGATTTAAATCCATTAGCTTCCCCCATTGTGCCGTATCGGATTTACACGCCAACTTTTTTGTCAATGAAAACAAATGCTCCGCCGATGAATATGCTCGCCTCATGGAATACGTTCAACAAGGCGTCTACGATGCCTGTGGCATTCGCCTGCAACAAGAAGTTGTCTTTAGTGACAAGCGCAAAATCAATGTGGTAAAGGCGCTCAAAATCGCCGTCTTAAAAGGTGGTCCCTCCAGTGAACGTCCCATCTCCCTTCAATCTGCTGAGGCCGTTGCTAAAGCCCTCCGCGATGGTGGTCACGAAGTCACTGAAATAGATATTACCGATTTTTCACTCCCCGCAATCTCAAAAGACATCGATCTCGTTTTCCCCGTTTTACATGGTGAATTTGGTGAAGATGGACAAGTGCAAAAACTTATCGAAGGACAGGGCTTCCCCTATGTGGGCTGCGATATCACTTCGAGTGAACTCTGTATCGACAAAGACGCCGCCGTTTGCGAACTGCGCAATTCAGGCCTACCCGTTTGCGACTCAGTTGTCTTACGATCCAAAGATGAAGAAATCTCACAGAACATCACGCTGCCCTGCGTCGTCAAACCCAATCGTCAAGGCTCAAGTATAAGTCTCAGCCTCGTGGAAAAAGAAGGAGATCTTAGAAAAGCCATTGATCTCGCTTTTGAAAATGATGACACAGTGCTCGTAGAAAGCTTTTTTAAGGGGATAGAATGCACTGTAGGCCTCATTGATGGCAAAGCCTTGAGCGTCGTTGAAATCATTCCTCCAGAAGGCTTTTTTGACTACGATGCTAAATACACTTATAGCAAAGGTAAAACTCAGTATAACTGCCCACCAAAAGAGATTCCCGAAGATGTCTCTGAACGCCTTAAAAAATGTGGGGAAGAATCCTTCAAAGTTCTCAAGGGTCGCCACCTCATGCGCGTTGATATGATCTGGAATCCTGATTCAGATAAGTTCATAATCCTCGAAGCCAACACTATGCCCGGCTTTACCTCTAGCTCACTCCTTCCCAAGGCAGCCAAACGCGATGGCATCAGCTTCACAGAACTCTGCTGTGGTTTAGCAAAGAAGGCGATAGAAGCTTAATAAGTTCTTAGGTGGCAGGTGGCAGGTGGCAGGTGGCAGGTGGCAGGTGTCTTGTCCTGATATAGGTTGTCATCTAAAATAGGAAAAACCTATGAAAGATACAATAAGATATAGTGAATCATTTAAACAAAAAGTGGTAAACGAGATCTCCAAAGGTAAATTTATAAGCTGTGGAGAAGCGAGCCAAGCTTATGGGATATCAGGCTCTTGTACAGTAAGAGCCTGGGTCAAAAAGTATGGTAGAACAGACTTATTACCAAAGGTGATTAAAGTGGAAACAGAAAATGATATTGATGAGATTAAAGCTCTTAAAAAGCATATTGCTGAGTTAGAGAAAACAGTAACCGAACTAGCGATAAGTGATGTTATGAATAAAGCTTACTTTGATATAGCTTGTGATGAGTTCGGCGTATCTGATAAAGAAGCCTTCAAAAAAAAAGTCGGTGTGAAGCGGTCAAAAGAGTCAGATCAATGAATAGCCACTTTACTGTTAAACAACTTTGTAATCACCTCCATATGAGTCGGCAAAATTTCTATAAAAATAAATCTTTAAGCACCAAAAAAGAAGTAGATAGAAAACTTGTGATCGATCTTATTAAAGAACAACGTTGCATTCAATCTGAGCTCGGAATTCGAAAGCTGCAGAATATGTTAGTAGATAACTTCAAAGAGAATTCTATACAGATAGGACGAGATCGCTTATTCGATATAGCTCGCGAAGAACGCCTATTAATCAAAAGAAAGAGGAAGTACTGTCGAACTACTGACTCTAGGCATCGTTTTAAAGTCTACAAAAATCTAATAAAGGATAAGGTGTTAACCGCACCTAACCAGGTGTGGGTTTGTGATATAACCTACATCAGAGTTGCAAAAAGCTTTGTTTATCTAGCGTTAATCACAGATGCCTTCTCTAGAAAAATTATTGCTTATAATGTGGGAGAGAGTTTAGAAGCTGTAGGATGTATCAAAGCATTAAAGATGGCTTTAAAAAGTCTCCCAAAAGGGTCATACCCCATCCATCACTCTGACCGTGGGTCTCAGTACTGCTGTCACGATTACATTGAAATCTTGACGAATAGAAATCTTCCTGTCAGTATGACTGAAGAAAACCATTGCTATGAAAATTCAAAAGCTGAAAGAGTCAACGGAATACTGAAGTATGAATATCATTTACGCGAAACATTTAAGAACTTTAAAGATGCTAAAAAAGCAATTAAGCAGGCTATTTACTTATACAATAATTGTCGCCCTCATACAGCTTTGGAATATTCATTTCCAAGTGTTGTTCATGAAACACAATGTGCATAAATATTAGTCAATTAACATAAACAAAAGTGACAACTATTTTTCAGGACTTGACAGGTAGCACTTCCGGACTTAGCCAGATTGCTATAGGTTTATAAGTTGATAAAAACTTACCGCCCCTACGCAGGCAAAAAAAAGCATCCAAACTAACGTTTGGATGCTCTAAAAATTTCGGCTTGAAGCCTGAACTACCTGTGTGGTAGCACTTCCGGACTTAGCCAGATCTACCTCTAGGGCAGGATGATTTCTATCTAATAGACTCATCCGCCTTTGTGGTAATACTACAAAAAAAAGCGCATATCCTAAGATATGCGCTCTAAAAATTTCGGCTTGAAGCCTAGCTATAGGGAAATAAAACTATCTAGTAGAATTATCCGCCCCTACGGCAGTAGAAAAAAGGCTGGCAACGACCTGCTCTCCCACAGTCTTAACTGCAGTACCATCGGCGCTGGAGGTCTTAACTACCGAGTTCGGGATGGGATCGGGTGTGGCTCCTCCGCTGTGGTTACCAGCCGGAAAATGTTGGGAAGAAAACTTAGTGATGAAAGATAAGATCGCAAGACATAAGACCTAACTTAGTATGAGTTAGTGTGTGTGTGCTTATTATCTTTTTTAGGTGGCATCGAGTGATGACAACTAAAAAAGAGGTGGACAAGCCTCACGGCTGATTAGTACTGGTCAACTGAACATATTGCTATGCTTACATCTCCAGCCTATCGAACAGGTAGTCTTCCTGTAGCCTTTAGAGGATAAATCCTGGGATATCTCATCTTTAGGGGGGCTTGGCGCTTAGATGCTTTCAGCGCTTATCCTTTCGCGACTTAGCTACCCAGCAATGCACCTGGCGGTACAACTGGAACACCAGAGGTCACTCATTCCCGGTCCTCTCGTACTAGGGAATGCTCCTATCAAATATCCTACGCCCGCAGAGGATAAGGACCGAACTGTCTCACGACGTTCTGAACCCAGCTCGCGTACCACTTTAACCGGCGAACAGCCGGACCCTTGGGACCTTCTTCAGCCCCAGGATGTGATGAGCCGACATCGAGGTGCCAAACCGCACCGTCGCTATGGACGCTTGGGTGCGATAAGCCTGTTATCCCCAGAGTACCTTTTATCCGATGAGCAACGGCGATACCACTTTCCACCGCTGGATCACTAGGTCCTGCTTTCGCAACTGCTCCACCTGTCGGTGTTACAGTAAAGCCTACTTCTACCCTTACGCTCTACGCATGATTGCTGACCATGCTGAGTAGACCTTCGAGCTCCTCCGTTACATTTTAGGAGGAAACCGCCCCAGTCAAACTGACCCTCTGAAACTGTCCCCCATCCGGATTCACGGACGTGGGGTTAGATGCCCAAACTAATAAGGGTGGTATTTCACTGACGACTCACAAACGCCTGACGACGCAAGTTCACAGTCTCCCACTTATGCTACACATATTAGTCCGAACAACAATATCAGATTACAGTAAAGGTTCATGGGGTCTTTCCGTCCATCTGCGGGTATCCGGCATTTTCACCGGAACTACAATTTCACCGAGATCCACGTTGAGACAGTGTCTGGATCGTTACACGATTCGTGCAGGTCGGAACTTACCCGACAAGGAATTTCGCTACCTTAGGACCGTTATAGTTACGGCCGACATTCACCAGGGCTTCATTTCGAAGCTTCGCCCGAAGGCTAACCTCTCCATTTGACCTTTTGGCATTGGTCACGTGTCACACCCTATACTTCCTCTTTCGAGTTTGCAGAGTGCTATGTTTTTGCTAAACAGTCGCCCAGACCTCTTAACTGCGGCCCCCCTGAGGGGGCACCCCTTCTCCCGAAGTTACGGGGCTAATTTGCCGAGTTCCTTAACGTGGTTTCTCTCGCGCACCTTAGTCTACTCGACCTTCCTACCTGTGTCGGTTTTAGTACGGATAACTAAGCATCAGACGCTTAGAAGCTTTTCTTGGCAGCATGGTTCCATGTTAGACGGTTCCACCCGAGGGTTTCTTCGCCCCATCACAGTTGGTTCTTATGTAAAGCGGATTTTCCTACTCTACGAATTGCCTGCTTGGTATGACTAATCCATCAGTCATTAACATTTTCCTTCCGCGTCCCTTCATCACTACACTTAGCTAGTACAGGAATATTAACCTGTTGTCCATCGACTACGCCGTTGGGCCTCGCCTTAGGGTCCGACTAACCCTGGGGGGACGAACCTTGCCCAGGAAACCTTCGGATTTCGGTGACCGGGATTCACACCCGGTTTTTCGTTACTTATGTCTGCATTCTCACTTCTATGCGGTCCACCTGTTGTTTCCATCAAGCTTCACTCCTGCATAGAACGCTCTCCTACCCCCAGCAAGCTGGGTCGCGTCTTCGGCAATGGGCTTTAGTCCCGATTATTTTCGGCGCAGAATCACTCGATCAGTGAGCTATTACGCACTCTTTAAATGGTGGCTGCCTCTAAGCCAACATCCTGATTGTCCAAGCAACTCCACATCCTTAATTCCACTTAGCCCATCTTGGGGGCCTTAGACGGCGATCTGGGCTGTTTCCCTTTTGTCTATGCGGCTTGTCCCACATAGACTGACTCCTGAGCTCATAAATTTACGGTATTCGGAGTTTGATATTTGTTGGTACCCCGGTAAGGGCCCGCGAAAAATCAGTAGCTCTACCCCCGTAAAGAAGCACTCAAGGCTAGCCCTAAAGCTATTTCGGAGAGAACCAGCTATCACTGAGTTTGATTGGCCTTTCACCCCTATCCACAAGTCATCCAAGCGTTTTTCAGCACGCAATGGTTCGGTCCTCCACCCGATGTTACTCGGGCTTCAACCTGCTCATGGATAGATCACTCAGTTTCGGGTCTACTGCATACGACTTAAATCGCACTATTCGTACTCGCTTTCGCTTCGGCTCCGTTTAATAACTTAACCTTGCCGTATACAGTAAGTCGCAGACTCATTATGCAAAAGGCATGCGGTACATCATATAAAGATGACCCACACTTTGTAGATGTATGATTTCAGGTTCTATTTCACTCCCCTTACGGGGTTCTTTTCGCCTTTCCCTCACGGTACTGGTTCACTATCGGTCACTAACGAGTATTTAGCCTTGGAAGGTGGCCCTCCCTGATTCAGACCGGGTTTCACGTGTCCGGCCCTACTTGGGATACCCGCTATATATTAAAGAAATTTCGCTTACGGGACTATCACCCTCTGTGGTTCGGTTTTCCAAACTATTCAGCTATCTCTTCAATACAATGTTGCAGGTCCCGCAACCCCTAAAAGCATGCTTTTAGGTTTAGGCTCTTGCGCGTTCGCTCGCCGCTACTAGCGCAATCTCGGTTGATTTCTTTTCCTCTAGGTACTGAGATGTTTCACTTCCCTAGGTTCGCCTCCCTAACCTATTTATTCAGTTAGGGATAACTGGACATAACTCCAGTTGGGTTTCCCCATTCGGATACCCCCGGATCAAAGCTCTTTTGCAGCTCCCCGAGGATTTTCGCAGCTTAACGCGTCCTTCATCGCCTGTTAGTGCCAAGGCATCCATCATACACCCTTACTAGCTTGTCCACCAAAAATATTAAAAATAATATCTTCAGCGACACACCTAATCTCTACTAAGTCTTTCTTTGTCTTGTATTCTTTTGGTTTGCGATCTTGGTATAAATTGTTTTTTGGTTGGTTCCTTTAACTTATAAAAGTTAAAAGACCTCAATTATACTTTGACTCTTTCATTCTATTGTTTTCTTCCTTTCAAAGATCTTATATCGAAGTGCTGTTCTCAGCGCTTGATATTTGAATTATACGATAGTAACGGGGTAATAAGTCTTGTAAAAAGCACTCTTGTCTGGCCGAGGCCTTAAAGAGGTTAGTCTTTTTCATTCCTTAAAAAGGAGGTGATCCAGCCGCTGGTTCCCCAACGGCTACCTTGTTACGACTTCATCCCAGTCACTAAGCCCACCTTCGGCGTCTGCCTCCTGCAAGCAGGTTGGCGCAACGACTTCGGGTGAACTCAGCTCCCATGATGTGACGGGCGGTGTGTACAAGGCCCGGGAACGTATTCAATGAGCCGTAGCTGATGCCCATTTACTAGCGATTCCATCTTCATGGAGTCGAGTTGCAGACTCCAATCCGTACTGAGACCGGTTTTGGGGATTCGCTCCATATCACTATGTCGCTGCCCTTTGTACCGGCCATTGTAGCACGTGTGCAGCCCCGGGTGTAAGGGCCATACTGACTTGACGTCGTCCACACCTTCCTCCCGCTTAACACGGGCAGTCTCCTTAAGGTTCTCAGCATTACCTGTTAGCAAGTAAGGATATGGGTTGCGCTCGTTGCCGGACTTAACCGAACACTTCACAGCACGAGCTGACGACAGCCATGCAGCACCTGTTTTTGCGCCCCGAAGGGAATTCGACTTTCACCGAACGTCGCTCAATGTCAAACCCGGGTAAGGTTCTTCGCGTTGCCTCGAATTAAGCCACATGCTCCACCGCTTGTGCGGGCCCCCGTCAATTCCTTTGAGTTTTAGTCTTGCGACCGTACTTCCCAGGCGGTACACTTATCGCGTTAGCTTAGACACTGATCCGACTAACCAGACCAACATCGAGTGTACAACGTTTACTGCTAAGACTACAAGGGTATCTAATCCTTTTCGCTACCTTAGCCTTCGTCCATGAGTGTCAGTATTGTGCCAGTAAGCTGCCTTCGCCTTTGGTCTTCCTTGTGATATCTACGCATTCCACCGCTACACCACAAATTCCGCTTACCTCTCACATACTCTAGTCTACCAGTTTCAAATGCAGGTTCAGTGTTAAGCACTGAAATTTCACATCTGACTTAGTAAACCACCTGCGGACCCTTTACGCCCAGTAATTCCGAATAATGCTCGCCACCTACGTATTACCGCGGCTGCTGGCACGTAGTTAGCCGTGGCTTCCTCTGGGGGTACCATCATCGTTTTTCCCCCCTGACAGATCTTTACAACCCGAAGGCCGTCTTCGATCACGCGGCATTGCTCCGTCACGCTTTCGCGCATTGCGGAAGATTCTCGACTGCAGCCTCCCGCAGGAGTCTGGGCAGTGTCTCAGTCCCAGTGTGGGTGATCGTCCTCTCAGACCACCTAGCCGTCATAGCCTTGGTAAGCCGTTACCTTACCAACTAGCATAATGGCACGCGAACTCATCCCTAAGCGTAACCTTTAAATATCAAAACATGCGTCTTAATAGTCACATCCGGTATTAGCAGTCGTTTCCAACTGTTGTTCCAAACTTAGGGGCAGATTATTCACGCGTTACTCACCCTTTCGCCACTTTCCATTCACCGAAGTGAATTTCTCGTTCAACTTGCATGCCTAATCCATGCCGCCAGCATTCATTCTGAGCCAGGATCAAACTCTCCAATCAATTGATTGTGTTTGTATCCGACTTAATTACTTATATTTTTATATTGAGTTTTCTCTCGAAAAAATTAACTCTTAAATCATCTAAATGATTTAGGAGCCCGTTACTATCATATAATTCAACTATCAAACATCTTCTTTTTTCTTACTCGATTAGCACGCTTTCGGCTTCGTTTTGTTCCCGTCGTTTCTGACGAGGCCCTTAGGTTATCGCCAGTTCTTTTTTCCGCAACCCGCTTTTTAATCTTTTCTTGACTTTTTCTTAAAAAACTTAACATCACAATTGTCCCCATTTAGACATAAACCTTTTAAATCAATCACTTAGAGCTTTTTGATGCTAAGTGATCTTTTTCTAAGAAAAGTCATTTTAGTAGAATAACACATTCAAATATTTATCTTGCTTACTCAAAACAAGGACTAAGCTCTATTAAATCAACAATCGGTTTCTTTTACAACTTTGTAGAATCAGGTTTTGTTTTGTCACAAAACATAAGGCCATCGCTATTAGTCCTGAACTAAATGACCTATCTTCAAGCTAAGCAATTCACTCTTTGGAATGCGTCGTTCTCATCAGAGAACAACACGCCTTACACATATTATATATAAGCCCCCTATTACTTACACGTGTAAAGAAACCATACTTGAGGTGACACAGAAAGCAGATAAACTGAGTTAACGATGTGTCGTATTCTAATCAAGAGCAATTATAATCAGTGCAATCAAAAATAAAAAATACATACGGAGAAATACATGAGAGAACTTAGTAGAACTAAGATTGTTTCAACATTAGGCCCAACGACTAAAGGTCGTCTCAAAGAACTTATCGAAGAAGGCGTCGACGTTTTTCGCCTCAACTTTTCACACGGCTCACACGAAGAACATGCAGAAAGAATCCAAGAAGTTATCTCCGCCGCAACTGAATTAAAACGTACCGTTGGTATTCTCGGCGACCTTCAAGGCCCAAAAATTCGTTGTGGCAAAATCATTGAAGGCGGCATTCAGCTTGAAGCTGGACAAGAGCTCGTCATCACAACTGATGAAATTCTTGGTGAAGGAAGTCGTATTTCTACTGTTTTCCAAGCCTTGCCTCGTGAAGTAAAAGTTGGCGATCCAATCCTTATGGATGACGGCTTACTTGAAGCTGTTGTTGAAAGAATTGAAGGAAACGAAATTTTCTGTAAAATGCTTGTCGCAGGCAAACTCACTTCAAACAAGGGAATCAACCTTCCTGAAACTGACATCCAGAGCCCTGCCTTAACTGAAAAAGATGAAAGAGACCTCAAGTTCATCATTGAAAATGATGCTATTGATTTTGTTGCTCTATCCTTTGTCCGTAAAGGGGAAGACCTTGATATCATCCACGCAGCTATGGATAAGATAGGCAAAAGAAAGCCAGTCATCTCAAAAATCGAAAAACCTTCTGCACTCGTCGACATTGACGCTATCATTGAAAAATCTGATGCCCTCATGGTTGCTCGTGGTGACCTTGGCGTAGAAATCCCTTCTGAGAAAGTTCCTGTTGCGCAAAAAACAATGATTCGCAAATGTATTGAACAAGGAAAACCTTGTATCGTTGCTACACAAATGCTCGATTCAATGATTCGCAACCCACGCCCCACTCGTGCTGAAGCATCTGACGTTGCTAACGCCGTACTCGACGGAGCATCAGCCGTTATGCTCTCTGGTGAAACTGCTAGTGGTTCTTACCCTGTTGAAGCTGTACAAATGATGACTAAGATCATTCGTGAAACTGAAAGAAACTTCATGACTAAGCCGGGCATGTGGGGCTATGAGCAACCAGAAATCCGTAATGATGTTGATGCTTTATGTAAATCTATTGTTGACCTTTCTGAGACACTCAATGTTAAAGGTATTATCTGTATCACTAATACTGGTAAAACTGCGTTGAGAATTGCACGTTTCCGTCCAGCATGTCCTATCTTTGCTTTTGCTTCACACGAAAACAATGTATTGCGTAAGCTTTCCCTTCCTAAAGCGGTTGTTCCAATGCCACTTAAAGATTTAACCTATGACGAAAGTACCCTCACTCAAATGGAAGAAGCTCTTGATCGTCACCCATTCTTAGATAATGGTGACCAAGTCATCTTGGCTGCAGCTTTACCTTTTGATAAGACAAGTAACACAAACCTTATCAAGCTTCACACAATCGGTAAAGACAGTATGCTTTTAAGTAAAAAGACTAACTAAGCCTTTTTTCTAAAAGTTTTACCTATAAAAAATCTCTAGTGAATTTCACTAGGGATTTTTTTGTTTAAATAATTTAGACCTCCACTATATTGAATTTAATATAGAAGATGGAAGTCAAAGGGAATTGAAGATGGCCTCAAATACTTGGCAGGACAAGATACACGAAATCATATACGAAGCAGATACTCCTGCTGGCAAACTTTTCGACCTAGCTCTTATTGCTAGTATTATTCTTTCTGTTATTGCAATTATGCTTGATAGCATCCCATCAATCAATGCCGTCCATGGCACACTTCTTTATAAAATCGAATGGGCCTTCACTATTGCCTTTACGATAGAATACATATTACGAATAGTCTGTATTAAACGACCTAAATCATATATCTTTAGTTTCCTAGGCATTATTGACCTACTGTCGATCCTACCAACTTATCTTGGCCTTCTAATCACGGGGCAAGGTCATTACCTAGCCATTGTGAGATTACTGCGAGTACTGCGCATTTTTCGGATTTTAAAACTGGCTCAATACTTAAAAGAAGCCAGTATATTGGTCACTGCCTTACACGCTAGTAAAAGGAAGATATTTGTTTTCTTTTGTACTGTCATTGTATTAGTAACTATACTTGGCTCTATCATGTATATCGTTGAAAGCCCCACTAACCCTGTATTCAAAAGTATACCCCATAGTATTTATTGGGCCATTGTAACCATCACAACTGTTGGCTACGGTGACATGGCCCCTATAACAAATCTAGGACGATTCATTGCATCGATCGTCATGCTCTTAGGTTATGCGATCATCGCAGTCCCAAGTGGAATTGTCACTTCCGAACTTACACAAGCTGTCAAAAACCAGTTCACAAACACCAAATCATGCCCCAACTGTGCCCATGATTCTCATGAACACGACGCTATTCACTGTAAGGTTTGTGGACATAAGTTATGAAAAAACTGCTTGTGATTGGTTCTGTTTGGCCAGAACCTACTTCCTCAGCAGCAGGCCGCAGAATGCTAGAGATCATCGAACTCTTTCAAGATATGCAGTATCAAGTTACCTTTGCAAGTCATGCAAACCCAAGTGATAACGCTATTGATTTTTGCGAATATGCAATTGATCAAAAACAGATAGAACTCAACTCATCTAGCTTTGATTCTTTTATAAAAGGACTCTCTCCAAGAGTCGTTATGTTTGATCGTTTCATGACTGAAGAACAGTATTCTTGGCGAGTTCACGAACAGTGCCCTAATGCAATCAAAATCCTAGACACTGAGGACCTACACTGTTTGCGCTACGCGCGCGAAGAAGCTTTTAATCAGAATATAGATTTTAATGCAGAATCACTACTCAAATCCGAATTGAGTTTACGCGAAATTTCTTCTATACTGCGTTGCGATTTAAGTATAATGATTTCAGAGTACGAAGTCGAACTCTTGAAAAACATTTTTAAAGTCCCTGAGAGCATCATTCATTATCTGCCCTTTTTACTTAAGCAATCACCCAAACTCTCAAACCTCAACTACGAAGAGCGCCAAGATTTCATAAGTATTGGTAACTTCTTACATAAGCCGAATTGGGACTCCGTCAGGAACCTAAAGGAAAATATATGGCCACTCATTCGCAAAGAGCTTCCCGAGGCTAAAATGAAAATATATGGTGCCTACACTCCTCCTAAAGCAGAGCAACTTCACAATGAAAAAGAAGGTTTCTTAGTATTAGGCAAGGCTCTAGACGCCAAAGCCGTTATGCAATCGGCACGACTATGCCTCGCCCCTTTACGTTTTGGAGCTGGCCTAAAAGGGAAATTACTCGAAGCGATGGAATGTGGAACACCAAGTATCACTAGTAAGATCGGAGCTGAAGCAATGAAGGGGATTCTACCTTGGTCAGGTGCAATCTGTGACCATGCCGAAGAATTTGCGAAGTCCGCAATTGAAATCTACTCGAACAAATCGACTTGGATTGAAAAACAAAAGGATGGATACACAATTTTAAATAATAGGTTCCAGAAAGAACTTTTCGCAGAAGGCTTTTACGAGAAAATTAAAAAAATTGAGACAGATATCGAAGCACACCGCAGCGGCAACTTTCTAGGTCAAGTCCTCAAGCACAATAGTCATCGTAGCACAAAATTCATGAGCAAATGGATTGAAGCTAAGAATCAATCCAAAACTAATGTTTGAGAAGTCACATGACCACCACGAGAAACTTTAAAAAACACTAGTGAATTACCCTTAGTTTCGGTCGAGCCTAGAGTACCTCCGCGACTCGTTAAACTTATTGTGCCACTTTGAACAATCGCCAAGTGATAGTTCTTAGGAATAGCAGACCAGGTACGCACATCGGCTTGGGTTGAAGCTGCCTGTAGCAAACCTACAAAAAAAGCAGTAGTATGGCCTTTGGCTCTACCTATTTGGTACTGAGCAATAGTTTTTATTGCCATCGACACTAAAGCCTTTGTAAGAATCCCTGGAAGCGCACGACTGTATTCTGCCTCAATAATTTTATCCATATCGGCAATCATATCGACATTTTCTCCATTAACGACAAACTGATTATAAGCTGCTGGAATGGTTTGGAGCTTTGGAATGGCAATACTCACAATGGATAAATTATCCATTTCTCTGATTAAACCAGAAAATATTCCTATTGGAAAATCCAAGCGCCACTCAACCCTTCTAGGCATTTGACCATTTTCGACGACAACCCAAGTCCATGGATCTTGTGGATTCAGTTCTTTTTGAAGATGTTTTGATTTTGTCATAGCCAGTAGACGATTTTGCGTTTGTCGCAAACGCTCTGCATCACTCACATCACCTTTGTGCTTAAGGTAGATAACTTCCATTAGGTTCACTAAGGGATTAACGTAATCGGCGTAGGCTTCAAGCCCACTTAAACGCTGAATTTCGGGCTTAGCCATAACCTTTGAAACATCAATTCTAAAACCTTTTTTGCTGGCAGCTTCCTCTTGTTCTTTAATTTCTTCGGCATAAAAGTCCGTCGCACGTCTTTGGCGATCATAAGCGCGATTTAGTTCAACCCGCGCTAAATCCCACTCCTTGAGAAACATAAAGTTGAGAGCTTTGTAAGTATTGATGAGGATGCCGTCGTACATTTCCCCCTTATAAGCCACTGCATTATCATTGACTAATATCTTCGCCAAAGTGCCCATACGATCTGCAGCATTGCTTTTTCGGCGTGCCGCGATAAACATATCTTCTGCGTTATCAAAGAGCGTGTTACTCTCTTGATGCTGCCCCGCAGCTGTGCTGGCCGCTGCCGCTTGTAAAGTCCACAAAAGATCTTTGCCTTCTTTTTGAGCGACAGCCTTAGCAGCTTCATAATCCCCACTCGACATCTCTTTATCGAATTTATCTAACTTCCCACTCATGCAGCCAGTGAGAAGAAAAAGGGTAGATAAGAAATAAAAAATATTTTTCATAAAAAAAAATAAAAGCTGCGCCTTAGTGCAGCTCTTTAAATGACTACCAAGTTGCAGACTTCCCGCTACCGCGTTTACCCATGGTCACTTCATCTTCCCAGATGGCTAAACCTGTTTTTAAATCTGTCATCATTAAAGTGAAGTAGTATTCTACTTGTTGATCACCATTATCAAGCTTGATATTTCTTTGGAAAATTTTACCCGCTAAACTTAGCTCTGGAGCGACTAATTGACCTTGTTCTTGTACTGTCTCTTGGTTGAACTCGGCCGATTCACGCAATTTACGAGCTTCAATATTCATGGCATCCTGTTGAGTTCCTACAGCAGTAGTCATGATGCATTTCCCGGAGTTGAGTAAATCTCTACGAATCTTAGCTGTGAGCTGTGAGGTATCAATTCTCTGCATAGTATCATTTTTAATTGTACTTAGTGCAACGACGAAACGCGAACCATCTTTTTTGTTAAGCGCATTTGAGTTTAACATTGACTTGATCATTGTGTCTGCAGCTTTAGTAAAATCACGATGGTCTAAAGCCATAACTGCATCAGCTCTATCATCATTCATATCGATGTTTTTTGTATCCGGCCCACATGAAGCGAGAACCGCACCAACTAAAATTAACATTGCATATTTCATATATATCTTCCCTTATTTATAATATAGTGTTTAACAGTAGTCCGAACATAAATTGAAAACAAGTGAATCCGATGCGACTAGATTAGAAAAACAGAGTATTTTAATCTTTTCAAAACTCCGTCAATCAATTATAGTCTGAGACAATCAATTAATTCAAAAGCGCACTAAACAATGCTAAAAAACCTCTACATTAAGAATATTGCCCTCGTCGACCAACAAAACATCGATTTTGATCAAGGTCTCAATATCATAACGGGTGAAACTGGCGCCGGCAAATCAGTCATCATGGGGTCTATGCGCTTGCTTATGGGCCAAAGAGCTGAAAAGAGCCTCATTAGAAGCGGGGAACAAAAAGCTGAAATTAGTGCCATACTCGAAATCCCTAGTGAAATACAAGAGAAAATACTCTCCGTCCTCGAAGAGCAGGAAATTGAGATAGAAGAAAAAAATGAACTGATTCTAAGACGAGTCATCAGCCAAAGCAATAGTAGGAATTTCATTAACTCCACTCCTGTCCCCCTACAAGTTCTTAAGCAAATCGGCGAACAATTTATCGATATTTTCTCCGCTGGTGAACAGCACAGCCTAGCCGACAGTTCCCAACAACTATCTATCCTGGATAGGTTCATGGGAGGAACAAATGAACTCAAAAATACAAAAAAGGCTTTTGCCACTTGGAAAGCTCTTCGGCAGAAGCTCGAAGAAATGGCACAGCAGTTTCCATCTAAAGGGGAATTAGAAATTTTACGTTTCCAACACAACGAGATAATTGAAGCTAAACTTAAGGCCGATGAAGAAGCAACACTTTACGATCAATACTCAAGCGCTGCTTCTGGCCAAGAAAGAATGGAACTCGCCCAACAACTCAGTTATTCTTTCGAAAATGAGCATAATACTGGAACCATTAGCTCCCTTAGATTGTGCTTAGCCAATGCCCAAGATTTAGCTCGTCTAGATAAAAAATCCGGAAGCGAATTTGCTGAAAGAATCGAATCCCTGCTTGCTGAACTCTGTGACATGCATATGGATTTCGAAAACTACACGAGCGAGATTGTACTTGACCCGAAAGAGTTAGAATATCTAGAAGAAAGAATGCAGACATATAACTCGATCAAACGCAAGTACGGAACAGAACTCGAAGAAGTATTAAATTACCTCAAAGAGATCACTGAAAAAATTGATCTCGCAGATAATTTCGACTCCGAGTACAGCAAACTCGAAGAAGAGATTGCACAAGCAAAAAAATCATTTCTTGACAATGCTAAAAAACTCCGCCTTAAACGAAAAAAAGCAGCCAAAAATTTAGCTATCGACATCTCGACTGAACTCAAAGAACTCGAATTCCTTAATTCTGAGTTTGATATTCAAGTCAAAGATAATAAAGCATCTTCCAAAGGCATCGACTTGATCGAGTTCAGATTCTCCCCAAACAAAGGCGAGCCCGCTAAACTACTGAGCGACATTGCATCCAGCGGTGAAATCTCTCGAGTCATGCTTGCCGTAAAAAGTATTTTAGCCAAAGTCGACTCAATACCCATGCTAATTTTTGATGAAATTGATGCCAATATCGGAGGCATTACTGCTTCGAAAGTAGCACATAAATTAAAAAAATTAGGACAAAATCGACAGCTATTCTGCGTTACACACTTGCCCCAAGTTGCTGCTGCAGGGGATTTTCATTACCTTGTACAAAAATCTGAAATCAAGCAACGAAGTGTCAGCTCCATAAGCTCCCTCGAACAAGATGAAAAAACTCAAGAAATTGGACGTATGCTTGGGGGAGAAAGTAACAGTAAGCTCGTTTATGAACATGCCAAAGAACTTCAAGCTTCTTTCAAAAAGTAAGCAATAAGCCCCTAAGAAAATAAATTTTCTTTTTTGAATTCGAGAAAATTAATTGATTTTTGGCTCAATGAGCTATTGTGACGCAATAAACAAGAGCGAAAACATGATAAATATTGTACCCATCGACACATACGACCGTAACCTAATCTCCAGTGAGATATTAACACAACTGGAGCAATGTGATTTTTTTGGTAGAATCCCAGAAAAATCGTCGATTCTTCTCAAACCGAATTTTGTCATGCCTTCACCAGTGGGCGACTCCTCTTGCACACAACCTAATTTCTACATGGCAATAGCTCAAATATTTCTTGATAAGGGTTTTAAGGTAGGCATCGGCGAGTCTCCAGCCTTCGGCTCATGCAAAAAAGCACTCAAGACACATGGCGTCTATGATGAAGCTATTGAAAAAGGCATTGAAGTCGTGGAATTCTCGAATAATCAAGACTATCCAGGTCTTAAGCATCAAGGCCCCTACTCTACCCTTAGTATTTGTAAGGAACTTAAGGAATGGGATTTCCTGATTAATTTACCAAAGCTTAAAGTTCACCAACAAATGCATTTTACAGGCGCATGTAAAAACCTCTATGGATGCGTTGCAGGCAAGAAAAAAATCCTTTTGCATAACCTCTGTAAAAATGAGCCTGTGAAGTTCGCTGAAATGATTCTGGCTAATGCGCGCAAAGCTCAAGCGATCCTCCATATTGCCGACGGAATCGAAGCTATGCACATCAAGGGACCAAGAGGCGGAGAGAGTCACCCTTTTGGGAAAATCATCATTAGTGACAACCCACTTCAGCTCGACTACGTTTTTGCGACAATGGCAAATTATAAGCTTAAGGAAACACCTTTATTTGCGGCTCTCCCAGATGAAATTTTTAGAGACATCGAAAAGTCTTGTGATGAGGCTTTAAGTAGCCCCAACTTTTCTCATGCTGAGAACTTTATCCATAGTTACATAAACGATATAAGTTTTAGTCCTCCAAAACTCATTCGCTCTGCTTTTAGATCCATGAAATTTAAACTTTCAGGAAAAATCTAAGAATGAGAATTTCACTCCTAACACTCAGCCTTGTGATTACGCTATCTACAACGAGTTCTTGTTCATGGATTGACAGAAAACTAGCGCAATCTAATGGGGAATATTATCAAACCTTTAATTGCAACAAAGAACTTGCCGTCATTTCAACAAAACAAATCATACAAGAGATGCGCTATTCAGGCGTGATCGTCAACGAAGACGGAAATCACACCGAAATTTGGTTTAAAATAAGCAAAGACCAGCGTGCAAGAGTACGATTCACTCAACATTATTTCTGGGATACAATTATTTCCTATTACGTAACGCCAAATGGTAACGAGGAGCTTTCTGATCAATTCTACACAAAACTCCACAAAAAAATTTTTGGCACAAAAATGGAAGATTCATGAATCAAAATTGGCTTTTAGAACTCGCAAAAATCATGGCACAACTTAGAGCGCCTAATGGATGCCCATGGGATCGAGAACAAGATCACGACACACTGAAAAAATACCTCATCGAAGAATGCTCTGAAGTTCTCGATGCAATCGATAACAAAGACCCAGACGAATTGAAAGATGAGTTAGGTGATTTGCTTATGAATATTTTCTTTCATGCTCAAATTGCGCAAGAGAACAAGCAATTTTCTATTCACGATGTTGCCCAAAACATCTCCGAAAAAATGATTCGTCGACATCCACACGTTTTCGCTGACGAAAATGCTGAACACTCAGAAGATGTGGATCGAATCTGGCAAGAAGTCAAAGAGAAAGAAAAGGGCAAAAAAGACTCCGTTTTAGATGGCATACCTAAACACCTTCCCAATTTGCGAAAAGCGCAAACCATACAAAAACGCGCCGCAAAAGTGGGTTTTGATTGGGAAGACTGGCGAGGAAGTTTCGACAAAATCCAAGAAGAACTCAATGAGCTTAAAATAGAAATTGAAAACAATGAGCTCAATAAAGCCAAAGAAGAATTTGGCGACCTGATGTTTTCTATGACCAACCTCGCGAGGAGCCTCAAATTTGAAGCCGATGAAGCGCTTCAATTTGCCAATAACAAATTTGATCAACGCTTTCGAAAAGTTGAACGCGTCGTAAAAGATTCTGACAAAGAATGGAAAGAATACACCTTAGAAGAACTCGACAAAATCTGGGATCAAATCAAGGTGGAAAATGTTTAAAAATAATTATATAGCTGAATTGTTTCAGAGAAATGAACTAGGTGATTTCCAACAACTTTGGGATAAGAAAGTCGAGTGGTTTGAAGCTCCAAATGAAGGGAAGAATAAGAATAGCTGGAGTGGTGTTTCAAAAATAAGCTTAGAAGGCCAAGATTTTTTCATTAAAAAACAGAAGAACTATACAAAGGCCAACTTTTTTCACCCCTTGGGTGAAAACCTCGCTCACAAAGAATTCAAAAATATCTGTTTATTTAAAAAGTTCGACATCCCTAGCTTAGATGCTGCTTTTTTTGGAATGCAAAAAAAGAATGGCAATCACTATGCCATATTGATTACCAAGTCTCTCTCAGACTACCTCCCTTTAAATGTAGTTGAGCAAAAATTAAAACTTGATCAAATAAACCAAAAGCAAAAAAGAAATATTGTTTATCACTGTGCTCAATTAGTTGCTAAAGCTCACGATAAAAAAATAAAAATTCAAAGCCTCTACTCCAAGCACATCTTTGTTCATAAGTCTTTATTTAATGTGCAATTCACTGGAGACAATGATTTGCCTTGTAAATTCATTGATTTAGAACGAGCCAGAATTAGTTATTTAGATCGCAATAGCTCTTTAAAGGATATAGCGATCTTTAATCGTCGTACAAAAAACTGGAGCAAAAGTGATAGGCTTTATTTCCTAATCCATTATTTAGGCGAAAAAAAAGCCACGCAAAAAGTGCGTGACTATATTTCAAAACTAAATTCAATTAAGAAATAATTATATACTCAATTCTGCTAACACAGCTTCGGCTGCAGCGACGGGGTCAGCTGCTTTCATAATTGGGCGACCTACTACAATATAATCGGCGCCTAGATCAGATGCTTGCTTTGGAGTCATAATGCGCTTCTGATCATCTACGGAACTACCTTTGGGGCGAATACCTGGCACAACCACTTTAAATTCCGAACCATAAGCCTTTTTTAGCGCTTCAATTTCTAGCGCTGAACAAACGACGCCATCTGCTCCAGCGTTTTTTGCGAGACCCGCAAAACGAAGTACCGCATCCTCTGGTGTTCCTGCAACTTGAAGTTCATCTAATACTGACTGACCGCTACTTGTTAATACTGTAACAGCTATTAATTCCGCATTAGGGTAGTTGGGACGATTCTTTTCAACGGCAGTACGAATCATTTCACTTCCTCCTGTAGCATGGAAATTAACCATGTCAGCTCCAATGGACAAGGCAGATTTCACTGCTTGAGCCACCGTATTTGGAATGTCGTGAAATTTAAGATCAAGAAAAACTTTAAATCCTTTCTTTTTCAACATCTCTACAATTGCAGGTCCTTCAGCCGTAAACAATTGCTTGCCAACTTTAAACCATTCAACTTTACCACCTAGTTTATCAACAGCTTTTTCAGCTTCTGCTAAAGAATCTACATCTAAAGCCACAATTAATTTAGTCATTACTTCTTTCTCTTTTGTGAATTATCGTCAAAGCTTTCATAATGAGGATCATTGGAAATACCGATCCAATCAACATTATTATAGGAAATTTTGATACTAGGGTTAAATCGCCGACCAGTACTAAGCCATTGATCCCATTTTGTAGACTCATAAGTAAATAAAATAGTATAACAACAAAGGCCATTGGTAAGAGTTCCAACGCTCTCGCAAAAATAATCGATTCGCCAACTAAATTCTGTTCATCCAAACTCTCAAAACTATCAGCCAAACCCCTACAAAAACACGCTAACAAGCGCCCTACAGCCACACCTGCGATACAATTCATGATCAAAAAATAGGTATCTGAGGAATAATCACTATAAAACTTTGAAAAGGGAATGAGACAAGCGCAAAAAACCCATAAGAGCAGTGGATACTGACTCTCTTCATTTTTCGATAAATAAATCCGTGAAAAAGCTGCCTGAATAAGGAGAACTAATACAACTGCTATAAGTGAGTACACTCCCAAGTAAATCGCCTCTACAGAGCTCACGCACAGAATCACAAATACTAATAAAGTACTTTGTAAGTATGATACTAAGTGATTTTTATGCTTATCCACAGTGCGAGATTCTTTCTTTTTGATTTTTGAGAGTTATCTTAAGAGTATTACTAAACCACATTAGACACACATAAAAAATAAGCCAAGTGATTTAAATGAATTTCTTCATAGTCAAAGATAAAAACACCGAACTCGGACCTTATCCCGAAGAGGTTCTAATTGATATGGCCAAAAGTGGCGACATAGATGCCTCTACACTTATTCGCAATTCTTTAATGAAGCGAACACAGGAAGCCAAAAAACTACCTTTTTTAAAAGACGTCGTCAAAGAAGAGAATAAAGCTGAAGACAGTGGCCCCGTTGAGATGAAACCGCTGAACCGAACGGCTAATTCAATAAAATTAGCGATCAAAAAACATCGTTTGACTGCATTCATCATTGATTTAGCCATTATTTACGGCATCATTTATGCACTCGCCTTTGTGCTAAATACTCACCTTGGCGGCCTCAACTTAAGCCCAGACACTGCACAAGCAACCGAAGCTTATGGCAGCTCTATAGCCTACTTAATTTCAGGTATTTACTTTATCTTTGTCCTTTATTACACGATTAACATCGGCTTTTTTGCTCAAACACCCGGCCAGCGCTTTTATGGCATAATGGCTGTAAGCACCGACAATAAGCCTGTCATGCTCCTTAAATCCTTTTTGTATGCCGTTTTCTTCTTCTTGTTTCTACCACTTGAACCCTTTGTAGTTTATATAACAAAGAAGAGTTTACATGAGATATTATCAGGAACTAAAATAGTGAATGTAAGGTTCGGCTAGACAAAAATGTTCTTCTCCATTCTCTCGCGCTATATTATGCGCAGCATGCTTCTCCCTTTTGTTTGTTGTATTTGCGGCTTCATTTTCATCTTCTTCATTGCCAATGTTCAAGATGATCTATCAGATATGCTAAAACTTGATAATACAAAAGATATTATCATCTATTACTTCTTGCTCATACCTGATAAGTTTACGTACATCGCACCGATGTCGTTGCTACTCGCCACTATCTATTGTTTCTCAAGTCTCAACCGTAACCACGAAGTGATTGCAATGAGAAGTGCTGGCCTCTCTTTAACTAAACTCAGTGCCCCCATTTATCTTTTTTCTGTTTTGGTCGGCATTTCACTTTATTTATCGAGTCAGTACCTAGAACCTTATTGTCGACTTAAAACTTTTGAGCTCAATACACGAGCAGAGTCCATGGATCGGAGCCATGAATTTCATATTTTCACTGCCTTTGATGGCAAGCAAAAACGTAAATGGGCAGTCAGCTCAGATGAAGATAATAATTTTTCAGCCATACAAATCTTAGAATATGATGAAAACAATAATTTAACTAGAGAAATCGAAGCGCTATCTGGCGAGTTTAACTCTGAAATAGGATGGAATTTCAAAAATGTAAGCATAGCCGAATTTTCAGAAGATCATCGGATCAAAAAAATTGAAAAACATGATAATTATTTGAGAAATGACATAAAAGATGACCCCATTATACTTAGTAATATTGATGAATTAAAAGGCACTCCTTCAATTGCTCAAATCAAAAGCGAGCTCAACTCTGGGCGTCCTGTCGATACAAAAAGAAAAGCTTTCCTAGAAACACGTCAATATTCCTTAATATTCTCCCCTTTCTCATGCCTCATAGGTGTTTTACTTGGCATACCTTTAGCCACAAGTAGCCAGCGCTCTCCGGGCATGAGTGCTGCATCACGAGCCATTGGTATCATGCTTGTTTATTACATTATAAATAGTGCATTCACTAATCTTGGTCGCAACGACATTCTCCCACCCATGATGGCTGCGGGTATTGGCACATTTATATTCATAAGCTTTGGACTTTTCACAAGCTTAAAGGACTGAACCCATGAGTAAAAAAAACAACTTAAGCAAAGAACAACTAAAATTAGCTCAAGACTTAAAGGTCAAATTAGCTGAACAGCAACTAAAAAACCAATTAAACACGGTAAAAAAATCGAGTAACAAGAGCATCTTTATACTCGCTGGTCTGTTATTAGTTAGTCTAGCTCTAGCTTTATCTTTCTTGGATGGAAGCTCAAAAGTTGCTATCGCTCATCACATAGATAAAAGTGAACTCATTTCTTATGTGGAGAAAGCCAACTTCTCTCCACCATTTTCACAATTACCTACTGACTTAAAAAGCTCTGATGTTTATAGCTTTATCATTGCTCCGAAAGACAATCCAGAAATGCACGAAACCCTAATCTTGCAGAGAGAAAGCCTTATCAAATACGGGCTACCACTTGAAGTTGAAAATCAGTTTGGAATGAAGTTTCGACTTATCCCTCCTGGCCAATTTTTGATGGGCAGTCCACAGAATGAAGTGGGCCGTACCCACACTGAACTTCTCCATGAGAGTGAAATCAAGTACCCCTTCTATTTACAAAAATTTGAAACGACTCAAAAAACCTGGGTCGATGTGCGTAAGCAAAACCCCGCAAAGGAGCCTCGACTCAATTTCCCCATCCAAGATGTGAGTTTTAATGACTGCCTCATCTTTTTCCAAGAACTCAACAAAAAACTGGGACTCGAACAACATAGCTACACCCTCCCTTCAGAAAAAGAATGGGAATACGCCACTCGCGCCGGCTCAAATACCCCTTGGCATTTTGGGGACGACCAATCATTAGCCCCCGCTTATGTAATATCAAAATATAATGTGGATCCACGATATGAAAAAGGTCACCTATTACCAAATGCTTTTGGCCTTTTCAATACTCACGGCAACATGCAAGAGTTTACGCGCTCACCCTTTTTTATCTATGAGTGTAAAGAAAATCAGTATGCCCATTCCTGGGACTTTAAAATATACGATGGTGACCACCCTGAAGACATTGACCTGCCAAGAAATAATTTTAATGTCGAAATCAGAACGAAAGGGAGACAAACAGGCCTTTACTTTCATGATGCTAATGGCGATGGCCTCTGGACAAACAGTGAAATTATTTGGTCCACAAAAGATTCTTTAGATCCCGTTTACAAAAAAAATAGGGACACCTTCATCTGGAGAGGAGACCAAAACAGAGAAACTGACACTTCTACATTCGACCAAATACGTGGCATTAATGGAAACCTTTATTACAACGACAAAAACAATGACTTCACTTGGAATCCTGGCGAAGAAATATGGGGCTACAACGAGTACAAGCGCTATAAAAGTGGCTACCAAATAGTACGTGGTGGTGCTTGGGCTATGGATCTCAAGTACTCCAGAGCTGCCATGCGTTTTACGCATTCTAACAATGACAAAGGTTCCTATTTAGGCATGAGAGCTTCTCGCCCTCTCTATACGATGAAAGAATTGCCTTTAGAACAGCAGTTAAAAAATCGTGAAGCTTGGGATGAGTTTTATAAGTCTATAAATCCAACTGATAATATCTCAGAGACACATAAAGACTCGCAGCAATAAGACTAACAATAGTAACAGGAACACCATAGATCAAAAAGTCTTTAAAAGATATTTTATGACCATTTTTCTCGGCAATACCAATTGCACACATGTTAGCCGCCGCACCAACAGCCGAACCATTACCACCTAAGCAAACACCTAAAGCCAAAGCCCACCAGAGAAGTTCTTCGTGTAGTCGAATTTGGAAGAATTCATGTGTGGACATAAACTGACCGATGATAATTACGGCTGCCGCCGTGAATGATACATTATTCATAATCGCTGCACATATACCGCCAACCCACATAATTGTCAGCATAATCGCTAATGGGTGCCAGTCATTCATATGAACAAGGAGTTCACCTAACTCGGCCATTAAACCAGCTTTTTCTGCTCCTTTCACGAGAATAAATAACCCAATGAAAAAGAATAGAGTTCCCCATTCAATTTTCTCTAAAGCATGGTCCACATTATCACAACAGGCAATCAAACCACAGGTCGCTCCCGCCATGGCAACAACTGAAGGCTCTAAGTGCAACATCCCATGTAATAAGAAGCCAATTAAAGTAAAAATCATAATGAGACCACCTTTACGAAGTTTACTTTTATCCGTGATAGCTTCTTTCTCATTAAAGGCCATAATCCGAGCTCTTTTCTCGATGGTCACCTTCATTTTATCGCGGTAATAGAACCATAAGACAAACATATAAATCAGAAGAGCAACCACAATAAATGGGGACAAATTAACCATAAAGGCACTGAAAGATAGACCTGCATAGGAACCAATAATTAAGTTGGGCGGATCACCAATCAAGGTTGCGGTACCCCCAATATTGGATGCCATCGTCTCACATAATAAAAAAGGGATTGGAGGGACTTCCAATTCAGCAGCAACAACTAATGTCACAGGTGCAATTAATAAAATGGTGGTCACGTTATCTAAAAATGCAGATAAAATCGCCGTTGCAAACACTAAAAGCAACAGCGTATTCAGCGGAGAACCTTTTGCTACTTTTGCTGATTTAATAGCTACATACTGAAATAAACCCGTTTCACTTAGGATATTAACGAGAACCATCATCCCCGCTAAAGTAAATATAACATCGAAATTGATATTTTGAGCGAAAGAATCTAACTGAGAAACCAAAGGTTCACTCGGCTGCACAATTTCTGTAGTCTGACCATTCTGATCTAAACTTGCATCGGCTTTCTTTCCATGACTGGGACCTTCGAGTATAAACAAAAGCATAAGCATAGCACCACCCATGGCAGCTGCACTCTTGTGAACTTTCTCACTTGCAATAACAATATATGTCCCCACAAATATTAGAGTTCCTATCCAGAACATCTACGACCTCAACAAATTATTTATGAGTTCATGCTTGGTAATGATACCTTCAGGCCTCATTGATTCATCTACCACATACAGGCAGTTGACTTGATCTTTAATAAAGCGAATCACAACTTCCATCAATGCCGTCTCACGTTTACAAAATTTTGGTTCATGATCAATAAATTTATCAACGGGTGTCTTATCTTCATTTTTTAAAATTTTGTCAAAGGGTTCAAATTCTGGTAAAAAACTTAGATTATCCATCATTTTTATATAATCAGGCACGGAGCCTTTGAGAATGGAATCGATATTAAAATCTCCAATCAATCTTCCATCCCCATCTACAATAGGAATATGTAAGCGCTTGGTTTGAGCCAGTACATCTATCGCTGAACCCAACATTCCTGATCCCGGCATACAGTCCATTGAGTCACTCATGATATCTTCAGCTGTAATACTATGATTTACCTCAACTTTATCCTTTTGAAAAACGTCCGTAACCTCTTGGGCCGTTGCACATTCAGCGAGCTGGTCACTCACACCTGGATTAGAGAAATAACGTGCCAAAGCCTTAAGAATTAATAAGTAAATTTTGGAAGTTTCTTTAGAAACTAAAAATAAAATAATAATCTTACTTTTTTCTAAATCATGTTCTTGAAGCTTAATTCCTTGCTTGTGAATCCCCAGAACTAAATGAAGATCATTTACTCCTGCCGAACGCGTATGAGGAATAGCGAAACCCGAGTTATAAGGCATTTCAACTAAGCTTTCATGCTCAAGTATATCTTTTAATATATCACGTGGCTCCGCAATATCTTTACATTGCCCCTTAAGTGCTTCTAGCATTTCTAGATACACCATTTCATGACTTTCTGACTGAAGGTCACATAAAATTAATTTTGGATTTAATAAATCTGCAAAATTCATAACGACACTCACCTTAATTTCGGTGATAATTTACATGACTAAAATAGCAAATAAAAGGTTACAAATTCTGAATTTCATAAAAAGAACTCTTTTGTTTACTGAAATCTACACAAAAATGCCTGGCCAGAAAAAAAGCGAACAAAATAAGATGCTTAAAAGAAAAGCTATACATTCGATCAAAAAGCGTTTTCGCGATAAACACACACCCGTAATTAATTGAAATAGAACGACAAATGGCATCATAATCATACTCACAAGCATTATGACTCCAAGGTGTTCAAACGCGGAAAAGACTTGCCAATTTTCACTTTCTAGAACATCTGTTGGAACAAAATAGATTACAAAAAATGCATAAATAACTGAACTGACTAGCATACTAGCTGAGAATAGTGTCGCACTATAGACACAACTCATAAACCTAGGGCGAGAATTTGGCTTCTCTTCTAAAGGATTTTCTAAGTCTTCACTTTTCATCGTTCGTTAACTCAACAAAAAAGGGAGCCTTAGTTCTTGAGGACTGCAATTCTACTTGAAGTGCCTCATAAGCTTTAACAAATTGCTTATCCTTCGGATCTTCAGAATCCACTGTAGAATAATTTGATATTTGCTTGCTCAAATCCTGTTTCTCAGTCGAGTTCAATTCCACTTCGACATCAGGATCTAAACCCTTACCATGGATTATATAACCTCCTGGTGTAAAATATTTCGCAATGGTAAAACGAATACTACCACCATTACTCAACTGCGTAATAACTTGAACTGACCCCTTCCCAAAAGTTTTTTCGCCTACCAAAATACACCTCTCATAATCCCTTAGGCAAGCCGCCGTAACTTCAGAAGCTGACGCACTATCTTCATTGACTAGCACAACCAAAGGAATGTGATCCAGTGATTCATCCGTCATATCTAAAAGATCTTCTCTATCCGCATCTCTACCTTCTTTATAAGCTACTAAAGAGCCATATTCTAAAAAGACTGAACAAATCCCCACTGCGGAGTTCAAATAACCGCCACCATTGAACCTCAAGTCAAGAATCAAGCCCTTCATACCAGCTTCAGTTAATGCACCTATTTTTTTTCTAAATTCACTCGAGGTTGATGCTCCAAATTGAGAAATATACATATACGCAATTTCATCGTCCAACATCTTGGCCAATTTAATTGTGGGAACACTTACATACCCACGCTCTAAGGTCAAAGTCAACTTATCCTCTCCCCTTATTACATGCACATCTAGCTTTGAACCTGGCTCACCTTTTAACTCTCCAACTACACCACGACTATCAAGGCCGACTAGACTAACTTCATTAGCTTGTACTACGTAATCCCCACCTTGAACACCAGCTTTTTCTGCTGGAGAATCTTCATACACCTTCCTTACATAAACACCATCATCTTCAACTCTAAAAAGAATCCCTACCCCAGCAAACTTCCCTTTGAGATCTTCTTCTTGATCTTTATTTTGACTAGGCGTGTAATAGGTCGAATAAGGATCTAAACCTTTAAGCATCCCCTTCAAGGCGCCCTTGGTCAAATCCTCATTCCCAACTTTACTTTCGTCCACATAAGAACTCTTTAATTTATCACTCGCTTCTTCAAGTAAATAAAAATTTTCACTAAACTTAGGGTTCATAGAATTCTTTTTATAATAGTAGTAAGCTCCAAAAGCCAAATTAATCACAGTGACTAATAATAGAAGTTTTTTAATCATATTTATTTTTCAAAACCGTAATCTTCTAGCAAAGTTCCCTGTTCAGCTGCGCCAGTCGCCAACTCGTCAGCTCGATCATTCAGTTCGTGCCCACTATGGCCTTTCACCCATTCGAATTCGACCTCATGTTTAGCGAGTAAGTTTAAAAGATCCTCCCACAAATCAGAATTCTTTGCAGGTTTTTTACTCGCCAATACCCAGCCCCGTGCTTGCCATTTCCAAGGATGACCCCCTTTGACATTGTCTACGATGTACTTGCTATCACTTAGTACTTTCACTTTGCAGCTTTCTTTCAAAGCCTCCAAACCTTTTATAACCGCTAGCATTTCCATACGGTTATTTGTTGTGAGGCGAAATCCCTCCGCAAACTCTTTTCTATATTGATTAAATATTAGAATTGTTCCATATCCTCCGGGCCCTGGGTTCCCTTTGCATGCCCCATCTGTCGCTAATAAAACTTCTTTTTTCATGACACAAAATCGCTACGGCGACTCATAATCAAATCACGTGCTAACTCTCGAAACGACGATAAAATATCTTTGAGCTCATCTTTTTCTCGCCAGGCTAGACCTATTTCTGCTTCCGCAAGAAAATCTGTATTGAGTGCAACTAAACCATGACTTTCTAACAAAAACTTTGGCGGAGTAATCATAAAACCAGCTCCCAAACCAAGCTGAATATATTTTAAAGCTGCAGAAATTGTATTAGTCAAGGCTCCATATACGGGGGCACAACCATGCTTCCTCATCTCTTGCTTGAGCAAGTTCATACTATAACTATCTTCCTGTAAAGCAACCCAACTCATTGAATCTAAACACTGCTCCGACCATTGGAAATTTTGCACCAAAGGACTCTCTTTTTTAACAATCACTCTGTAGGGAATAGTAAGCAAAGTCTCGTTATTAAATTTTTTGCTTCTCGGCAAAGGTTCTGAGGAAATCACCACATCTAGATCCCCACTAATTAAGTCTCTGTATGGGGAGCGCCCTTCAAGCTCGTTAATTACGGGCATCAGTTTAGGATATTTCTTCATTAAATCTGGTAAAATCTGAGGTATATAATGCTCAGCAATGAGCGAAGCACAACCCAAGCGTAAACGTTGCTTATCTAGGTCTCGCAATTCATCTTCTATTGTAGCTAGTTTTTCCATAAACGGAGCCACTACCGCAATAAGAACTCGACCCGCATCTGTTAAACAAAAAGGTCGTCTTTCGAATAGCTTGACCCCTAGATGCTTCTCCAAACTCACAATCTGTTGACTAATTGCGGGTTGTTGAATAGCGTAAGGCATTACTTTTACTGCATTGGAAATTCCCTCTGCTTCAGCAACATAATAGAACAACTCTAAATGATGTAGATTTATATTCATTAACTCGCTTCTCCATGTAATTCTCTGCCTTGAAATAAAAAACATGCCAATGATGAAAAGAAACAAATCATAGTCAACATATAAATAAAAGACCATATAAGATAGGCAGTTGGTATATTAATCTTAATTGCCAGAGCTTCAGCCTGCCAAAAAGACTGCCAATTCGGCAGCATTACATGCATGAGGCGAGCAAAAACATTTCCTTTATCAGCTGCAATCCCAAAGAAGTAATCCGCAGTGGCGCCTCCTAAAAAAACTAAAAACATCATAATAAAGGTTCCTGTAACTCGTAAGCGGGTCATCATTGTTATCGCAACACTACCCATTAATGCTAAAGCAAAACTCAGTATCATAAAACCTATGGCCACTTGCCCATTAAGTCCTTCTTCTCCTTTTGAGTGGCCTGGCAAGAAATGAGCAATGCTAGTCGCTACTATTAATGAAACTAGCAATATCAGCATACTAGATTGACAAAAGTTTCCACCCTTTAGAAAATTGCGTAAAGCTCCCCCTAAATAAGGAAGGACTAAACTCGCAACAATAAGCATTGCGTAAATTCCCCATTCAAGTCTAAACTGGTCTCCTGCACACCTTAAAGAAATCAACAGTTCCATTGAACTGCAGAAACCGTAAAATACCATCAGAGTCATTACACCTAACAATTTACCTAAGACATATTCAACACGGCTTACAGGTTTAGAAAAAATAAAACCCGCTGTTCCTTGAGAAATTTCTTTGCCCATCACACGATCGGCACTAAAAACTGATAATATCAAACCACCCAATAAAATAGTGGCCATGAAATTATCGACAATCATGCGGAACTGCTCTCTAAATACAAACAATGCTGTTACTGGTAAAATAATATTAATTAAAGCCGTAACAAAAAAGATCACTATAATTGCGGGATCTCTTAGGCTTTCTAAAAAAGCTCCACGCGCGATGTGGAATGTATTGTGCAAATTCGCTTGCTACTTCTTTGGCAAAACGATTTGAGGCTCACGGCTTTCTTGTGTACCAATATTGGCTCCACCACGTGCTAAACGATCAAGTTCAGCTTGGAATTTAGCCGCAAGGCCACTAATGCCGAAGAGCTCTTCACACTGAGTCGCAATGATTTTCCAATCTTTATCCGTCAATGCATATGTTTTGATATTGGGGTTGAGTACATCACGATAGTGCTTTGGAATGAATTTCTCTTCCCCCAAAAGCACCACTTGCTTTGGATGTGCGAAGTTGACAAAATTATGAAACTCAGCAGCCAAAACCTTCAATGGCTTCTGAGCTGGCACATCTTTCCTCTGTGCTGGGACAAATAAAACTTCTTTAGCATTTGGACTCGTAATGAAAATCACCGGTTGCTTTGTATGAAATTGCAAAAGATCTGCTAACAAACGTGAATGCAATGAATAACCTGTAACAATCAGTGTACTCACATCACTTTCTTTATTCTCAATTGCTGCTTCAGCTTGTGGGCGTAGAACAAAAAAGAGTGCTAATACGAAAATAGTTGAAACTTTTAATAAATTCCTCATGAAAAAACGAACCTTAAATTTAATCTTTATTTTTCCCTGCCTGCTTGAGGCAAATGCAATTTCAATATAGTGTTGATCCTTGTAAATAAAATCTGAAATCAAGCTCCACAAAGACCTGTATGAAAAAATTCTTCGAAATCCCTCCCAATGGCAAAGCTCGAACAGCCATTTTTATCAGTGGTTCCGGTACCAATGCAGTCAAAATCCTAGAGTTTTGGCAAAAAGACCCCGAAAACTGCAACTTCATCCCCTCCTGCATCGTTACCGATAGACCCGAAAGATGCGCTGCTCGTGACATAGCAAAGCAGTTCAATATCCCGCTTATAGAACATGATATTTTCACATTTTATAAAGAGGCTGGACTCAAGACCATCTCTCTTGCATCAGAAGAAGGACGAATAGCCAGAGAAGCCTGGACCAAAGGGCTAATCACTAAACTCGAACAATTCCCTCTAGAATTTGCGATTTTCGCAGGATTCATTCCACTTTGCAATATCACAGAAAAACTCCCATGCCTCAACGTGCACCCGGGAGACTTAACAGTGGTCGACGACAACAAGCAACGCTTACTAGTTGGCCTACATGCTATCCCCATCGAACTTGCTGTCATCAACAATCTCGATCACATGCGAACTACCGTCATCGTAGCCAGTGCCTATAGCAGCTCAGGGGCAGGCATGGACGAAGGCTCAATCATTGGCCTATCCCCTGAAGTTGACATAGATTTCAAAAACACAGATCTCGAGTCATACAAATCCATTTATGCACAGCGCCAAGGCAAAGCAAAGGACGCTCTTCGTGACATGGCAAACGAAAACCAAGAAGCCCTTAAAGTTGATGGAGATTGGATTGTATTCCCTCCATCAGTCAATGATTTCGCTTCTGGACGCTTTGCAATCGATGAAAAAGGCCAACTCCACCTTGATACCAATGGCAATTATCTACCCATTGAATATATTGAGTACAGTCAAAACCAAAAGGAAATTGTTTTCGCAGAATGAATATCGCCAACAAAATCACAGTGAGCCGTTTCGGCTTAACATTAGTATTTGTCGTGTTAGCTCAGTTTGACTCAAATGCCTTCTTTCGCTGGGCAGCCCTCCTTGTTGCTATCACTGCGGCACTGTCCGACTTCCTAGATGGTTACCTTGCGAGAAAACACAAGCTCATCACTGATTTCGGCAAGCTCATGGATCCCCTTGCTGACAAAATCTTAGTCGCTGCAGCATTTTTTGTTTTGTGTAAAAAGAGCGTAATACCCGATTGGTTTGCCATTATTATTGTGACACGTGAATTTGCAGTAACGGGCTTAAGGCAAATTGCCGCCAGTAAAAACATAATCATCCAAGCCGATAAATTTGGAAAAATAAAAACTGTTTTACAGTTCACCTATCTTGGCATAATTGCTTTATTTTGGACTATCAAAGGCAACACTCAAGTCATCCACAACAAAAACCTATCTACTTTCATCAACATCCTCATGCTTGTTACTGCATATATAACCCTCACTTCGGGTTATAGGTACTTTACCAACAACAAGAATCTATTCAACAAAAATATTTAGGGAGCTTTTGTGAAATTATTTCCTTGCCTACTCTTCAGTATCTTTGCCCTTCAAGCACAAGACCAAACCGTCCTCTCTAACCAAGAAATCATTTCCCAGGCAAGAGAAGCCGCCGCCACAGCTTTAAAAGAACAAATCACAACTGAAAAGATCGCCGCTCAACACAAAATAATTTGGCCTGCCCCAAAAGCACAAAGCATTGCTGAAACAGAAAAACTCGTAGTACTTGCCGCTGAAAAGGAGTATTCAAAATCAAATGACGCAAAAAGCTCTAAGGATTTTTTAGCAGAAGCACAAGAATACTATGCTCCTTATAAGAAGGGAGACACAATCACCATCTATAAGACAAAATCCCTTGGCAGCAACCCTAAAGTTGAAGGCAAATTCTACGGCGTCGACTCTTATGGCATGCTAAAGATTGGCAACAAAAGAATCCCTGTAATTGATATCAGCAGAAGAGACACCGCCCGCTTCTTTCCCGAAAAGGCTGTTCAACTTGTCAAAAACTACGCCAATGGACTTGAGCATGACTATAATTTTAAAAAGAAAAACCAAATTACTGCAATAAAAGACAAAATCCGTAAAGGCATCTATGTAAAATACGGCATATCTATGTATCGAAATAAGTGGATGCCCACAACAACACTTGTAGAAGGCCTTCGCAAGCAAGCCATTCAAATTGCGCTCCCCGTTAAACGCAAAGAAATTGCTGCCGGAATCTATCAAGACAATGGCTACATTCTCGCTGCTAATAAATGGAAGCACCCTAAAATCGACTTCAACCCTAGTGAATTTGACTACGCCCCAAAGGCACTCCCTTTAGTAGACTTAGAAAACCTCATGTCTTCCAAAAACATCAGCATATCGAACTCACCTTTAGCTAAGCACCCTGGTGCGAAATACTACGACTTTGAATTTTAATCGGAGACATACTTTGAAGAAACGAATTTTAATTACTGGTATTAGTGGCCAAATCGGAACAAACCTAGCCTACAATCTCATCGACAAAGGTTTCGAAATCTTTGGTATTGATAAACGACAGAACACATGGACAAATGACCTCACGACAGTCCACCAAGATTTATCTAGCCGTTACGACAACTTCACAGACGGCCTCGGCTGCCTAGATTACGGGAAAGTAGATTTAGTTATTCACTTAGCGGCAAATGCCAAAGTCCATGAATTAGTCGAATACCCAACACGAGCTTTAGATAACTTCATGATGACTTTCAACATGATTGAATACTGTCGAAATAACAACATCCCTATCATCTACTCCTCTACTCGTGAAGTCTATGGCGATATCCAGCGCTACATAACCAACGAGGCTGATGCAAGTTTCCATACGACTGAAAGCCCTTACTCAGCAAGTAAAATATCTGGAGAGGCTTTTCTCTACTCCTATTCAAAATGCTACGGCCTACCCTATATCTGCTACCGTTTTAGCAACGTCTACGGTCGCTACGATAATGATATTGAAAGAATGGAACGTGTCATCCCCCTCTTCTATGAGAAAATCAAAAATGGCGAACCCATCACTATTTATGGTGAAGATAAAGTCCTTGATTTCACCTATGTAGATGACTGTGTTGCGGGTATATCTTCTGGTGTCGATAAAATCCTTACTGGCGAAGTACAAAACAAAACTTTCAACCTCGCCCATGGCTCTGGCAATCCACTGCGAACTGTTGCAGACGTTTTCCAAGAAGAACTTGGCGTAAAGGCCGACCTCAGCTTTGAACCTTCGCGCGTTGGTGAAGTCACTCATTATGTAGCCGATATTTCGAGCGCCAAAAAATACCTCGGCTATGAGCCTCAAACCGACCTCGTTAATGGCCTCAGAAAAGCCGCTGCTTGGTACGCTTCACAGAGCAAATAATGTCAAAATTAAGCCCCGAAGAAATAGAAGCTTGGATCGAACAAGTCCACAACGGCCCCTGCTGCTCTGATCAAGACGAGCAATGCAAGGAGCCCGCCAAAGATGAAGCTAAGAACGAAGCTCCTCAAAAATAAGCTCTTTCATAATATCTGCGGATTTCGCAAGCAATTCATTTGAAGTATTTAACGGTGGCAGGAAGTAAACCGTATCCCCCAACGGCCTTAGGAGTAAGCCTTTCTTAACAGCCTTTTTATACAGGCTATAACCACAACGCTTTTTATCTAAACCCTTCAAGCTCACATCTAAATCAGCGGCAGCTACAAAGCCACAACTTCTCACATTGAGCAGTGCACCTGTGTCTTTTGCCACATCCTCAAAAAGCTGGTGCATATAAGCAGAATCCTTTGCGACTCTCGCAAAAACTTGCTCCCTCTCATAATAATCAATAGCAGCGACTGCAGCAGCAGCCGAAATCGCATTCCCTGTATAGGTATTCGAATGCATAAAAGCGCGGCCACTCTCGTATTCGTCATAGAAACCATCAAAAATTTCATTAGTGGTCAAAACGCAACTCATCGGAGTAAAACCAGCCGTCATACTCTTCGAAAAGACCGAAAAGTCTGGAACTACATTTGCGAACTCACAAGCACGCGCCTTACCTAAACGCCCTATACCAGTTAGAATTTCATCTGCAATCAAGTGAACTCCTCGCTCACTGGTCCATTCGCGCAAGGCTTTTATGAAACTCGGGTGATAAAACAACATTCCACCTGCTCCCTGAAGAACCGGCTCTATAACAATCCCCGCTAATTCGTCTTCATATTCCTCAAGAGGCTTTAACAGCTCTGAGAAATCTTCTTCTTCCAAGTCTTCAACTCGTCCCGTAACATAGGGAACATCTAAAATCTTTTTTACTTCGGGCATCAACGCTGCATAAGGAGCTGAATAAAGACCACAATCACCCAAGGCTAAGGTAAGTATTGTCTCGCCATGATAAGCATTCTGTAAAGACATGAATTTCTTACGCTGCTCTTGCCCATTCTGCTGTTGGTATTGCAGGGACATCTTAACGGCCACTTCAACACCATCTGAACCGCTATCTGCAAAGAAAACTTTATCATAAGCAGGATTTAAAGCAATCATTTTTTCACATAGATTCACTATGAGTTCATTGGAGGTATTTGCTAAAATTACATGCTCAAACTTGTCCATCTGATTTTTCACTGACTGCTGAATATCTTCATGACCATGCCCTAAGCTCTTACACCACCATGAACTAATGATATCAATCATTTCTCCGTCATTTGCCGTTTGAAGTAAACTTCCCTTAGCCGAAACAATTTCCATGGGAGGAAAACTCTCATAATCTTTCATCTGAGCACAAGGATGCCACAAATGCTTTAAATCTCTTTTCTGTAAATCACTTAAATTCATCTTCTGCCTTTCTCACTGGAGCAAAGGAACGTCGATGAAGTGGACAAGGACCGCAATTCTTCAAAGCTTCCATATGCAATTTGGTTCCATAACCCATGTGTTTTTCAAAACCATATTCGGGATACTTTTTTGAATACTCAATCATTAAATCATCGCGAAATTCTTTCGCTAATATACTCGCAGCTGCAATAGATACCGAACGGGAATCCCCTTTCACAATACTACGGCTATCTTGCTCAAAACCCGGGACAGGCAAACCATCAATCAATAGATAATCTGGCTTAACCTTCATCGCTTTAACTGCTTTTCGCATCGCCAAATGACTGGCTTGTAAAATATTTATTTCATCAATTTCTTCAGCTTCTACGATTCCCAAGGCGTAATTCACACCTTCTACCTCTAGTAGCTGATCGTAAATAAGTCGGCGTTTTTTTCTGCTCAACTTCTTTGAGTCATCTACCCCTTCGGGCAATACTACTCCTTCTCTAATTATACAACAGGCCGCCACTACAGGGCCTGCCAGTGGCCCACGTCCGACTTCGTCGACGCCCCCAATGGCCTGAAAACCAAGAAGCCGGTAATGTTCTTCGAAAAAGAACATATCCGGCTCCGGCATGGTAAATAATTCGTCCAAGGACTAAGCTACTAGTTAGCTTCCTTGATACGTGCAGACTTACCAATCTTCTCTCTGAGGTAGTAAAGTTTAGAACGACGAACACGTCCTTTTCTTTCTACTGAAACAGAATCAAGGTTAGGTGAATTGAAAGGGAAAGTTCTTTCTACACCTTGGCCAGCTGTTACACGACGAAGTGTAAAAGTCTTGCTATTACCACTATTTTTAATAGCGATTACGCTACCTTGGAACGCCTGCAAACGGCTGTTATTGCCATCAACAATGCGGTATTGAATTTTTAAAGTATCGCCTACATTGAATGCAGGAAGATCTGTACGCTCGTTTTCGCGAGCAATTTGTTGCATCTTATTCACTTTATTTCTCCTTTAATAAATCAGGTCGGCGAGTCAGCGTCTTCTGGTAGGATTGCTCACTACGCCATTCTTTAATTTTTTTATGGTTTCCAGATAAGAGAACTTCTGGAACACGCATGTGTCTAAATTCTTCGGGTCTTGTGTACTGCGGATGTTCCAACAGTCCATCTTCTTGGTTAAAAGATTCGTCAATTGCTGATTCGCTACAGCCTAGGGCTCCTGGAATCAAACGAATAACTGCATCACTTATAACCATTGCAGCAAGATTTCCGTTGCTGAGTATATAATCTCCAATCGATATCTCTCTATCGATAATTCCATCCAAAACTCGCTGGTCAACACCTTCGTAATGACCGCAAAGAAGTATCAAATGCTCTTCTTCAACAAGTTCTTCGGCTAGGCGTTGCTTAAACACTTCACCGCTTGGACTCATGTAGATAACTTTACTTGTGGGCGTTTTTAAATCTTCAACAGCTCTAAAAATCGTTTCACAAGACATAATCATTCCCGGTCCACCTCCGTAAGGGCGGTCATCCACTCTGCGATGTTTATCAGTGCTATACTCACGCAAATTGTGGATTGAAATTTTTACTAAATCGCTTTCAACTGCCCGTCCAATAATGGAGCTCGACATGGGTTCAGTAAAAACTTCCGGAAATAAGGTAATGATATCTATATGAAGTATGGGGATTAATCCTCTATTTCAACGCTCACTCTACGACTACCACGAACGCCAGCTCCGCTGACTAGGGCACGTAAAGCTTGAATATTCTTACCAGCTTTACCAATGATTTTACCGATATCCGATTGGTTGCACTTTACAGTAATCTGAAATCCTTTGTCGTTGTTTTCGCCACGAACCTGAACTGCTTCAGGCTCATCAACCATACGTACGACCATGAATTTCACCAATTGCACCAAATCTTCATCTCCGCCTACAGGCTGAGGGTAAAAATCACCAGCATTAGATGACTCAAGACCAAAAAGTTTTTTGAGAAAACTTAGCATTACTCAGCCGCCTCAGCAGCCTCTTTTACTTGTTCTGCTACTTCTTCTACTGCTTCAGCAGTTTCTTCTTTAACTTCAGCTTTCGGCTCTTCACTCTTTTTCTGGCCTTTCAGACCGCGAGTTGCTTCGCCAGTTTTTGCTCTTCTAATAATGTCACTTACTGTGCTTGAAGGTTGAGCACCACGGGCGATCCAATATTCTGCTCTTTCAACATTCACAACTTCTTCATCACGAAGTGGCGCATAGTGACCGAGTTTTTCAATGTAAGCACCGTCACGACGAACGCGAGCGTCCATTACAACAATTCTGTAACTGGGGGCATTCTTCTTACCCGTTCTTGTCAGTCTGATTTTGACCATATGTTTATTTCCTTGTTTAGCTTTCTGCTGTTTTCTTTTAGATACCTATCTTAGCTTTAATTGAAAACTAAGAATCAAAAGCACCTATTAACCCCTAGGGATTTCGGAGACGGGTAAAGTAACCGAAGATGCAAAAAGCGCAAATAGCTTTATCGCTTTTATCCAGCGCAAGTCAATATTTATAAGCCACTAACAATTACCAACTTAAGAAAACGACCTTTCCATGACTCTTTTAGGCCCCCATCAACAATAACTAGTCACTTAAAACTCACGCTCAAATCAAAGTCAAAAAACCACGACTTTTTACACACATTCTATATAAAGAAGCAAGTGAGGGAGTAAATTAGTTTCATTCACTTTAATTAACAAAGAACTTAAGCCATGTCAGTAAAAATCTATCAATACAAACGCTGTGGCACATGCGTTAAAGCCATCAAGTTTCTAGAAGCCAATAATATCAGCTATGATTCCATCCCCATTCGCGAGCAAGCACCAAGTAAAGACGAACTCCTCCAAATGCTCGATGCCTATGACGGCAACATCAAAAAACTCTTTAACACTTCCGGCCAAGACTACCGCGCCCAAGGACTCGGCAAAAAGCTTGCTGAGCTCTCTTTAGACGAACAACTCGATTTACTCATGGGCAACGGCAACCTCGTTAAGCGTCCCTTTGTGATTGATGGCGACAAAGCCATGGTCGCTTTTAAAGAAGAAACTTGGAAAGAATTCTTTTCTCTCTAGTTCTCAGCGACTTTATTAATCTAACTCAATTTATCTAAAGGTTCATTATGATTGTAGTAACTGGCGGCGCAGGCTTTATTGGAAGCGCACTTGTCTGGGCACTCAACTGCCGAAATCGTTCAAACATCCTCATTGTTGATCACTTGGGCGAATCAGAAAAATGGCGCAACCTCGTCCCACTTAGTTATATTGACTACATAGAGAAAGACTCCTTTCTTCAGGCAATGAGTAGCGATGCACTCCCAGACAACATCACCTCCGTGATTCACCTTGGCGCCTGTACTGACCCTTTAGAAAAAAATAAATCCTATTTAACCGAGAGTAATTTTAAGTTTTCTCAGGCCCTAGCCAGCTACTGCTTAAATAAACATATTCGCTTTATTTATGCGTCTTCCGCAATTACTTACGGCAAAGGCCAGGCCTCGCTAAATGATAGTGAAGAAAAAATCGAAGAACTTCGCCCCACCACACCTCTCGCTTATTCAAAGCAGATGTTTGATATGTGGGCACACAAAAACCAAATCCTCAATCGTATCAGCGGCCTCAAATTCTCACACGTCTTTGGCCCTAATGAATATCACAAAACAGAGATGCCTAGCCTCATCACCAATAACTTTAATGCGATTGATGATGGAAAAACCGTCTATACGGCTGAAGATGAAGACAAAGATTATGTCATTGATTTGATCTATGTGAAAGACGCCGTGGAAATCCTGCTGTTCTTGATGGACAACCCCGAACTCAATGGGCTGTATAACGCCGGCACAGGCACCTCATTTTCCTTGAGCCAAATCTCCAAGCTCTGTCTTAAAGCCTGCGGTAAAGAATCTCACCTTCTCGACCCTAGTATTGAACTCCCTCAGCACTACAAGATTCTTCCTGCTGGACTCAATATGGAACGTCTCAAGAAGACTGGCTTCCGCCACAACTACCGCTCACTCGAGCGCGCCTTGGCAGACTACCACAACAATTACTTCTACAAACAAATCCGCTTCGGCGAAGAGTAATTAACTTGGCGCCAAACTCAGCCAGATACTGATTGAGATGGGTGACAAGATAAAAGAGGCCACTGAAACGCCGGCCACCGTTCTTACGTTGCCTCCGAAATGCTTCGCCAAGACAATAGTAAAGAAAGCTGCCGGCATTGCTGCCTGAACATACATAATCTTTTTTAACTCCGCGCTCATGGGAATAATTGCGATCAAGGCAAACCAAATGAGGGGAAGTAAAACTTGACGGTTAATCAGCCCTAAGCTCAACAATTTGATTACACGGCTTGTCTTCCCTTCAAATAGACCTTCTTTAATAAGCTCACTTAAAGTCGCTCCCACTAAAATCAGACCAATGGGTATCGCTGTCTGACCGACTGCTTTCGCGGCATCCGCAAAAAAAGCGGGTATATACTTATACACACCGGAAAACAAGACAATTAAAGAAAAAATTACCGTTATAAAGGGCATATTCAAAATCTGTCCTAAGGACTTTCTATCAAAATTCCCACGCAAAGTTGAACAAGCAACCGTCCACATAGCGATTTCGACTCCAACATTATGCATCAATAAAGGGCCAATTAGATTTTCATTGGGAAATAATGTGACAATAACTGGAATGGCCACGAAACCATAATTTTGCATCCCGCAGGCAGTGACAAAACTTCTGATATTCTCCGAATCACTAAGATCTTTACCTCGCAAAAAGAGCTTAGCAAAAATGTAACTCACAATGAAGCTAATAGATACAAAAGCAAAGCCCATGATCGGCGCCATGAACACCAAGTTAGAAGTCAAAAAACTTTCATTTTGTGTGATAGAAGAAAAAATGAGTGCTGGCATAAGAACTTTTATCAGTAAATTCGTTAAGCTCGAACTATGCCCTTGCTTAATGACCTCTTTTCTATGAGCGATAAAACCAGCTGCAGAAATAACGACGACTAAGAGCGATGCATGGATCGCTGGGCTCAACTCCCTTCCTCAATCTGAGCCAAAACGAGCTCGAGTTCGCCTAACTTCTCTTCCCATTCTGCTTCAGCAGATTCTTTTTCTGTAGAGATTTCATCTAAACGATTATTCATTACCTGCATCCGATCTGAAGGAGGCTCCTGATAAAACTCTTCGACCAAAGCCGATTCCTCTGCCTCTAAATCAGCAATGAGTTTCTCAAGGGCTTGTGTACGCTTCTCTAAAGGGCCACGTTTTTTCTTCAAGCTCTTACGCTCTTCAGCTTCCTTACGACGCTGCTCTTTACGATTTAAACCAGATGATTCCTGAACTTTCGATTTTTCTTGCTGTTCCTCTAAAGTCACTTCATCCTTGATCTTCGACATATAGTAATCATAATCACCATGAAACTTTCTAAAACCTTCGGGAGTCACTTCAAAAATCGTATCGGCCACGCCTCGGATAAACTCAATATCGTGACTCACAAAACAAACTGTACCTGGAAATTCTTTGAGGGCATCCTGCAAAGACTCCACTGCCTGAATATCCAAGTGAGTTGTGGGCTCATCGAGTAATAAAAGGTTTTGCGGAGCTAGCAAAAGTTTAAGAAGGGAAAGACGAATTTTCTCTCCACCAGATAAAACGCCAGTCAATTTAAAAACATCATCCCCATGAAAACCAAAACTACCGAGCAACTGCCTGCAACGACCTTCAGTCGTGTCAGCTGCAAATGACTTACATTGCTCGATCAAATTAAGGGAGTTACTAAAATTTTCAGTTAGCTCTTGCGCATGATAACCAATAGTTGTTTTATGTCCAAAGCTCACTTTACCCTCTTCAATAGGAAGCTTATTAGCCAAAATCTTTAACAAAGTCGATTTACCCATACCATTAGAACCAACCACAGCAATTTTTTCACCATCTTGAATCGCCATAGAAAGATTTTGATAAATGTAGCGCTCGCCATCGTAAGTCTTACTCATATCTTCGAGTTCAACCGGAACGGGACTTCCCGCAGGCGGTGTACCCAAACGAAGATCCACACTCGATACTTTCACCATTGTGTCAACGCTCTCAAGCTTTTCGAGTTGTTTCATGCGGCTTTTAGCCTGTGTGGCTTTACTCGCTTTTGCTTTAAAGCGATTAACGAAGCCCTCAAGTTTCTCTTTTTTGCGCTCAAGTTTTTCTGATTCAACTTCCAAACGCTCCATGCGTTCATCGCGAACCTTTTTGTATTGATCATAATTACCTGGGTAACGCGTCACCTGACCTCCGTAAACTTCATAAGTCACATCAGTCAATTCATTGAGTAAGTATCGGTCATGCGAGATCAGCAATAAAGTTCCTCGGAAGTTCACCATAAACTCACGTAACCATTCTACTGCAGGTACGTCAAGGTAGTTTGTTGGCTCATCAAGTAAGAGTAAATCCGGATCAGAAATCACCACTCGCACCAGCTCGGCACGCATTTGCCAACCACCAGAAAATTCACAAATAGGTTTTTCTAATTCAGCTTCACTAAAACCTAGGCCAGACAAGCACGTCCGAGCCGCCGTTTCGATAAGGTAACCTCCACCTGCTTCAAACTCGTGCTGAAGATCACCAATTTGAGCCAAGAGTTTATCCTGATCAGCTGCTTGAGAAAAACCTTTTTCTAATTCAATAATTCTTTCTTGAATGGCCTCTAAATCCGGGCGCGCTTTACAAGCGAATTCTAAAAGGGGTAAATGTTTCAATTCATCGGGAATATTCTGACGCAACCAACCGATGCGAATATTCTTGCGAAGTTTCACATCACCTTTATCAGAACTTTCTTGCCCCGTAAGGATACGGAAAATCGTACTTTTACCTGCGCCATTAGGGCCAACTAAACCAGCACGCTCACCTGGATGAACGTGAAAACTAGTGTCATCCAAGACCATGCGTCCCGCATAGGCTTTACGAATATTATCAAATCGAAACATAAGACTCTCTAGTTACCGCGACTACATTTCTTCAGCTAAGCGTTGCTCAGCATCAATTGCGAGGATTTTATCCATCACATCAGCAAACTTCCCTGCCATCACATCGGGAAGGTTGTGCACTGTCACACCAAAACGGTGATCAGTAATACGACTCTGAGGGTAATTGTAAGTGCGGATACGCTCTGAACGGTCACCCGTACCAATTTGGCCACGGCGTTCATCCGACATCTTCTGCTTTTCTTGACGAATTTTTTCATCAAGTAATTTTGAACGTAGTAACTGCATAGCAATTTCTTTGTTTTGGTGCTGAGAACGCTCCTGCTGTGAGTAACAAGCTAAACCGGTAGGAATGTGAGTAACGCGAACAGCCGAGTCAGTTGTGTTTACACACTGACCACCAGCACCACTAGAACGATAGGTATCAAATTTCAATTCTTTAGGATCTATGTGTAAATCAACTTCTTCGGCTTCGGGAAGCACCGCTACAGTCACAGTTGACGTGTGGACACGCCCCTGTGTTTCAGTCTTAGGAATTCGCTGGACACGGTGAACACCACTTTCGAAATTTAATTCACGAAATACATCTTCTCCCTTAACGCTGAATACCGTAGCCTTTAAACCACCAAGGTCACTAGGAGTGTATTCCATAACCTCGACTTTCCAGCTTTTATTCGAACTGTAAATCTGATACATCTTCATTAAATCTTCTGCGAATAGCGCCGCCTCATCACCACCTGCAGCAGGACGAATTTCTACGATACAGTTGCGAGAATCATTGGGGTCGGGCGGAACAATGAGCATCATGAGTTTCTTTTCAAGAAGGGGCAATTCTTCTTCTAAACCCGCCATATCCAGTTTTATCATTTCTTTGAGCTCTTCATCAGACTCACCTGAAAGCATTTCTTTATTATCTGCAAGCTCAGCTTTTACTTCTTCTTGACGATCATAAGTCTGTACTAAGGACGAAAGACGTTGGTGCTCTTTACTCAAATCCTGATAACGGTCTTTATCGTCAAAAACTGATGGATCTGACAACTCACTTTCCACCTGCTTAAATCGCATTCGTAGGCGCTCTACGCGTTCGCTAATATCAATCATTTTTAACCTAAAATTATTCTTTATTTCGGGAGAATTAAAACCTCCTTTGGAACTTTGCAAGCCGAGAGCTCAAAGTCCTGATCTTTTGCAAGCTTACAAACAAGAAAAGCCCCTTGATGTCAACACCAAGGGGCTCGAGATAATAATCAGTGAATTACTGATAGAATTCAGAATGTAAACGACGCTGCAGTTTAAGTTCTGCAGTTAAGTAATCGAACACTTCTTTTGGACTATCTGCCCATATAAAGAGATCTAAATCTTTTTCACATATGACTCCTGCTTCAACCAAGTAATCAAAATTCACAATATTACTCCAAAACTCTTTACCGTAGAGTACAATTGGAATAGTCTTGGTAGTTTTACCCGTTTGAATTAAAGTCAATATTTCAAAAAACTCATCAAAAGTTCCAAAACCGCCAGGAAAAACCACAATCGCCTTGGCTAAATAAGTGAACCAGAATTTGCGAATAAAGAAATAATTAAATTCAAAATTTAATTCAGAGCTAATATAGGGGTTTGGTTCTTGCTCAAAAGGCAGGGAAATATTTAAACCAATTGATTGTCCATCTTCGACGCGAGTCGCTCCAAGATTGGCGGCTTCCATAATTCCCGGGCCACCACCCGAACAAATATAATAACCGAAGTCATTTTCTATAGACCATTTGGTTAGCATCTCCGCTAACTCAGCCGCATCCTCGTAATAACGCGACATTTTCACTGCTGCTTGAGCTTTCTTTATCTTTCTTTCATCACCCGTAAGCTCTGCACGTTCGAGCATAATCCCCGCATCTTCATTAGACAAGAGTCGAGCTGAACCAAAAAAAGCTATACTATCGCGTACATTCTGCTTAGTAAACCTTCGGCGAGGCTCAATCATTTCCGACATTATCCGCAGAAGCCGTCCATCTGAAGAGTTGATGAAATCCATATTTTCATAAGCCTTGACTGGCTTTTTACCACGTCCGTGTAAACCCATATTTTGTCTCCTATTTTTCGTTAAGATTATATTTAAACTTATGCACCACGAGACCAAAGGCAAATTTTTCAGCATTAGGGCCTAACTTTATTTAAAACGCTCTTTTTTTCATCTAAACTGCTTTTTCATCTAAAATTCGACGAAGCGTCACATAGATTTCACACAAACTCGCTTTACAAGCGTAGCCCCTTGTCTTAGCTTTTAATAAGATTTAAAACTAATTAGGTAAACACTTATGAAAAAATCTAAACAATTCACAATTATCGAAATGTTAGTCGTCCTCGCCATCATCTCCTTGATTGTCGGCATGCTACTCGTTGGTATCGGCATTGCCCGTGAGTCCGCACGAGAAACCCGAGCTAAAGCAGAAATGCAACAAATTAAAATGGCGGTTACGCAATACCTATCAACCTTTAAGGAGTTTCCATTTACCGGAACAAGTATCAAAAGCGACGACCCTGCCTGGGAAACTACATGGGCATATTTGACAGGAGCCCCCTATAAAAGCAACCCGACGAATGCTAGAAAACAATCCTTTATCAAGGGTGAACTTAACCAAAACCCTTGGGGAGGTGTCTACAACCTAGCAGTAGACGATGACTACACAAATCAAATCACTGGCATAGGCAAAAATTCTGACCAAGACGTCGCTGACAAAGTCGCTCTTTGGTGTTTAGACAAAGATGGTGATGAGATCAGCACTTGGGAATAAGCAAGCGCTAAAGACAACTCTTAAAGCCGAACAAATTCTGTTCGGCTTTTTTCGTCCTGCTCAAGGATACTTTATACAGATCAGTTACAGAATATTCCCACTTTCTTTACGACAGCTATTTGCTATTCATTCTTTTATGATTATTATATTAATACGACAAGAACAATCCTCTGTGTAATTCATGCATCCGGGCCTTGCAGCCCTAAAGTTATTATAAGACTGAGCGACTATTGTTCTTGTCATTTTTTTTGCCTAAATTCTTTACTCAGCAGGCTTTGTCTCGCTCCAAGTATCAAAAAACTGACGCACCACTGGGGCCGCACTCGTACCCCCGCTCTCTCCTGCTTCCACCAAAACAATAACTGCATACTTTGGACTTTTATAGGGGCCATAACTTGCGAACCAACAATTCTTTTGGATTTTCCTTATAGCTTTACCATCTGGACCAAGCTTTGTTTTACCCTCGGCATTTTTTTCATAATAGGGCACCTGTGCCGTACCTGTCTTACCCGCTAAAACAATGCCATCATCAGAACGCGCTGTTTTTGCAGAAGCATTGCGACCATGAATCACATCATACATTCCCTGACTCACTAAATTCATTGTTTTTGGTGAGAAATTTAAATCTCCATGAAAGTAATTTTTGTGTTTACTGATCATCTTTTCTTCTAATGAATTCCATACCTCATCAACAATGTAGGGCTTAACAAGTTTGCCTCCATTTGCGATAGCCGCAATATACGCACAAGCCTGCACAGGACTGAGCTCAATCTTGCCCTGCCCGATACCAAGGTAAGCCAGTTCACCTATTCGATTGTGGATTTCCACATCTGCTAAAGTCCCAGCGCTCTCATAAGACAAACGCTTATGGACGCCCTCTTCATAAATCGGCATTTTACCTAAACCTACATGCTCATAAAAGCCAACCAAATCTTCCATCCCCAAGCGCACCGCAAGGTCAATAAAAAACGGGTTACAACTGACTTCCAAAGCTTTCGTCACATTAATCTTGCCATGCCCCCACCTAGCCGCACATCTTATTCTACTACGAGGTCCTAAGTGATAGGCGCCATCGCAATCATATGTACTATGCTCATCAATAATTCCACGCTCCAAAGCCAAACCAGCTACTAAGGGCTTTATAATAGATCCAGGCATATAAGCTCCCTGTACAGCACGATTATGCATGGGACGAGGCAGTTGAACCCAAGGCTTTGTCTTATCATCGGAAACTATTTGTCTATAATAATCCACTTCTCTAATTCGACTTAAATCGAAAGAGGGAGTCGAAACCATCACTAGAATAGCACCCGTATATATATCCATCACCACCATAGAGCCATGCTTATCTTTCATGAGATTATAAGCAATTTTCTGAGCCTCTTCATCGATGGTCAACTTTATATTCTCACCATGTTTGGCTTCGATTAGTGAATCACTCCCCTCTAAATCTCTAACTTTATCAACAGCAAAGCCAGTACGATTAACATATAGTAATTCCTTCCCCCCCTTTCCTGCTAAAAGTTTATCATAGGCATATTCAATTCCCGTGCGCCCCCATAACTCTGGAGTAAAATAAAAATACTCATCTATATCTTCATGAGTCGAGGGTTCTCTGCGGCCCGTGTAGCCCGTAATATGAGAAAAAGCATAATCATTTTGATAAATCCTCTTGGGCGTCATCACAACTTGGTAACGCTTTGTTTTTCGCCCCGCTAAAATTGAACGATCCTTAAGACTCAAATCGCTTAAGCCTCGAAAAGGTAGTGCAGGTTTACGATAGAGGTGCCTGACTATATCATCCATCGTCACTTCATGAGATCTATCCATTGCTAAGCACAAGGCATCAAGTTCTTGAATTAAAGCCTTAGCAGTACGGCTATAAGAACCCAAACCCTCATCCACGGGAACTTTGTGTAAATGACACAGCAACTGATCATCTTGCCATTCTAAATACTCAGGTAAGTTAATACTTTTCACTTGATCAATAAGACCAGGCAATACGCCACTAAAAACAAGACGAGTTGCTATTTTCTGCTGACGTAAACTTTTGTTTTCTTCTTTATATTTTTTATAAAGTTTCTCATCCTTAGGTTTTTTTTTCTGCGTGATCCCGAGATCTTTCTCTCGTCTTCTCAAATCCTTTTCAATCATCGAAGTACTGAGTTTTGCTTTATGATGAATCCGTTTCTCGATCTCTTTGACAAAGAGAGTCACATTTTCTGCTGCCGTCCAATATTTTGACACACCTGGACGACGATATTCAGGCAAATAAAAATCTAATGAAAACGAGGGTTGATTATTAGCTAAGATTTCACCTTTTCGAGCCTCTATCCTCCCGCGTACAGGCGGTTTTCTAACGGGTCGAATGATTTGTTTTTTCATTTCATCTGTATACTCACCGCGATCGAGTAACTGGACATAATAGAGCCTCCAAACCAAAACCACTGACATTAATATTGCTAAAATCAGCAAAACCAACATCCTTGGACTAAACTCCTTGTTGAACCTCTCCTTAAAACTCATCGCTCAAACATCTTCTGCATAATTATCTAAAACAGAGAAACGAGGCAATGTCAATGAATCGGAAATAAAATCCCAAAACCACAAAAAAAGCGGCGCTAATAAAGAGCTAATAATAATTGAAGGCAGCATAAACTTCGTCATTAACCACGGTGATGAAAGTCCAAACTCCAAAAGATAGGCGGGCAATAGAGCACAAAAAATAGGCAATATCTGAGGAGGGAAGCTTTGGCAATCCCCCATATCACGCCAAAGGTAGGCGACAAAAAAGGCACCTAAACTAAACAAAGCATTATTATACGAACATATTGCACTGACTAGAACCAACAAAATAGCCGAAGCAATTAGCGACTGATAAATCCCCCTAGAAACAGTGAGGTAGAAGACATAAATCGCAGATAAAGGCAAGAAAAAACCTTTGCTAGCACAAAAGCTTTCCGCCCAAGCCACAAAAAAAAAGTTAAGCAAGTAAAAACTTAAGGCCCGGAAAATCATTTTTCAGCATCCACAATTAAACTTACATAGCCTGCCTCGGTTAGGGGAGCAAGTAATTCTACATAAGCCCTCTGAACAACTTCATCACGCTCAGTTCTAACTACGCGAGCAATTTGTAAGCCTTTCGGAATACCCAAGGTGCCCGTACTTTGCAAAAGCATTCCTTCTTTAATTTCAGCGTCACGAGGCAAGTAATCTACGAGGCACAGCAAACGTCCAGATTTTTTTGATTCATTTTGATACTCTCCTCTCAAAAGGCCATTCCAAGGCGTACCTTTTATATTGACCGCAAACTCTTCTTCTGAGCTCAAAAATGTTTTTATGCGCAAACTCTCCTTATTCTCTCGTCGCGCTTTACCAATTAAATAGCCCCCTATCATCACTCCGTAATTTTGCTTAATGGCTTTCGAGCCTGCCGTTTGAACACTAAATTCATAGTTCCATGTTTTGGGATGACGTTGATAGATGGGAAGGACTTCTGTCGTATAGAAATTAATGTTTTTTAACTTGAGTTGCCTACGCAACTCACTATTTTCTTCTTTGAGGCGAAGCAATTCATTCTCGTCAAATGTTTTCTGTGATAGCTGACGACGAAACTCACGGTTCTCTTCACGTACAGTCATTTCTGTGACGAAAGATTCTTCAGGTAAAAAAGGGCTGAAAAAACTTTTTATTAAGGGGTCTAAGGCAGGAAAAAGCTTTGGCAGTGCCAAAATAACCACAACGCAAAAGAGGACAAAAGACAAGCCTGCCTTAAACCACTTAATCACGGTAAAGGTCACTCACAGACATAATCATGATTGTTTGGTCATCGGATTGAGGATAATCACCAGTGAAACGCTGAATATCATTCAGTAGCCCCATTGCCTGATCTTTACTACTCCCCTCATGATGACACCAAGTTTCTTTCAACCTAGGCAAACTATATTCCGCTCCATCTTCATTCTCAGCTTCAGTTAAACCATCCGTGTAGAACAGGAAGCAAAACCCTTCTTGCATAGCCATTGAGAACGTATCGAAACTCACTCCCATATCATTTGGCATCAAGCCAATTGCAGGACCCTCTGGAACAATTTCAAAAACTTCACCGCCTTCATTTTTAAGGAGCACTTCAGTATGACCGGCACGAGCCATTTCCATAGTGTTATTACTCGAATCCGCTAAACAGAAGACCATGGTCACAAAACGCGCCATATCGGTATCTTGAACCAAATATTGATTCAACTCTAAGAGTAAACTTTCCATGTCAGTAAAACGAGAACAAATTGCTCGCAATACTGAACGAGTCATAATCATAATAAGACAAGCCGGTAGACCTTTACCACTAGCGTCTGCAAGTACAAACAAAGTTCGATGCTCATCAATTTTAATAAAGTCGTAAAAATCGCCACTCACTTCCTTGGCTGGAATATTATGAGCAAAAATATCTAAGTGAGCGAAATTGGGCATTTCTTCTGGTGTCAAAGTCTGCTGAATTTGTCTCGCGAACTCAAGCTCTTGTTGCATTCTTTGCTGATCGGCCATCTGACTATAAGTTTCGATCATATTTTTAGAAAGCGTTGCGACCACCGCTAAGGAGGCAAAAAGTTCTAAGTCATCCTGCTCAAAACGCCCACTCACACCTTGAGAATTCACGGCACAGATCATACCCTGCATTTCGTCAAACAAGACAATGGGAACGACCATCAATGATTTGATTCCTGCTTCCACCTGACTTTCTGAGAGTTCGTACTCACCCACCAAAGTCGGTTTCATGTTTTTAGATATCTTCCCAAAAAAACCATCCCCAATAACAAATTTCCTTTCGAGAATTGAGGCAATATCAACTTTTTCTCCACCCTCAAAAGCTGTCATTGAAGGAAAGGGACCTATTGACGTAACGGCGTCCATCGTTTTCTCATCATCATTGGTGAAAAATATACAAAGTGATTCAGCGTGAATCGTACTTACAATAAAGCGTCCCAAAGACACCATCGTGGAATCAATATTCCCACCTGCCATTGCTACCGAGTGGGCAAAACGATTCAGGAAATTCGCTACAGCTTTGCGATCTTCGCCATAACGGCGATTGGCTTCCTGTAACTCCCGTATTTTCAACAAGTGAATAACCACTAATATACAAATGATTATCCCCAGAAGAACGTAGATGAAAATTTCCATTGAACTCCGATAGTGTGCAATTAATTATTTTTTTGGTTCATTAACTAATCTATGTGCCTTTGTCAAAAAATCCCTTTCTCAAATGCAGAATAAGTCATGAAAATCTTTACATTTTTCACAATTTACGCAGCCTTAATTCATTGCCTATTACGATAGGATTTTTTCAAACTTAAGTTAGATTGATTGAAACTGCTCAATTTTAGGAAATAACGCAATGAAACAATACCTCGATTTACTCGATCACGTCATAAAAAATGGCGTTGACAAAAGTGACCGTACTGGAACAGGCACACGTAGTGTTTTCGGTCACCAGATGCGCTTCAATCTTCAAGATGGCTTTCCTTTAGTCACCACAAAAAAATGCCACTTAAGATCGATTATTCACGAGTTATTATGGTTTCTCACCGGAGACACCAATATTAAGTATTTAAAAGATAATGGCGTTTCAATTTGGGATGAATGGGCTGACGAAGAAGGCAATCTCGGGCCCGTATATGGCTACCAATGGCGTAGCTGGAAAACTCCCGATGGCCGTACAATTGACCAAATCGCACAGCTTATTGAAACGATTAAAACTAAGCCTGATTCACGCCGACTCATTGTAAGTGCATGGAATGTCTCTGATGTGGATAACATGGCCTTACCTCCATGCCATAGCTTGTTTCAGTTTTATGTTGCCGATAACAAACTTTCTTGCCAGCTCTATCAACGTTCCGCAGATATTTTTCTAGGCGTACCCTTTAATATTGCTTCCTATGCTCTACTCACGATGATGGTCGCTCAAGTCTGCGACTTAGAATACGGCGACTTCGTTCACACTTTTGGTGACGCTCATATCTACAGCAATCATTTTGAACAAGCTAAACTACAACTCAGCCGTGACACACGCCCTCTGCCGACAATGAAAATCAATCCCGATGTCAAAGATATCTTCTCTTTCACTTTCGAAGATTTCACTTTAGAAGGCTATGACCCCCACCCTCACATTAAGGCTCCGGTTGCCATATGAAAACAAGCATGATCTGTGCCATGGCGAGCAACCGTGGTATCGGCTATAAAAACACTTTACCTTGGCGACTCAGCAATGACCTCCAACATTTCAAAGCTCTCACTATGGGCAAGGCTATTGTCATGGGTCGTAAAACTTACGAATCTATTGGACGCCCCTTACCTGGAAGACGAAACTTAATTCTCTCACGTGATCCAAATTTAGAAATCCCTGGAACTGAATGTTTCACGTCCTATGATGAGATTCGTGAAAACTGTGCTCAGGAAGAAGAAGTCTTCATCATTGGCGGGGCACAAATTTACGAAATCCTTTTTGACGAAGTCGACACACTCCATCTAACGCTAATCGATGCCGAAATCGTAGCAGATGCTTTCTTCCCTGAATTCGACCACAGCCAGTGGAAAGAAACTTCTCGAGAGCGCCATAAAGCCGATAGCAAAAACGATTATGACTACAGCTTTGTCACTTTAGAAAAAGTCTAAAACGACTCAAACAACGCTTTACCACCGATTTATTCCAAGTAATTACCTTACGGAATATTTTTACCCCAAAGCTTTACAACTAAAATTTGCCTCTACAAGCTCCATGTATTAATGTCACTCTCAATGGACGAAATATTAATACTGGAGGAACAGTAATGAAGAGAAGCAAGAACGCCATAGAAGAAATAGTTGTCGAAGACGAAGAGTTTTATAACGCTCCACAAGTCGACAAAGTTAAAGGCAAACAACTAAGCCTTGAAAGCCAAGTTGTCATCAGCATTTTGGCAGGTGTTAACTTTGCCCTATTTTACTTTTTAATCTTTATGATTCAATAGAACTAATTTAAATAAAAAAAATGGCCTCTCAAACGAGAGGCCATTTTTTTTACGTTGAGTGAGACTTACTTGTACTCTTCGTGACAAGCTTTACATGCAGCGCCAACGTCTTTCCAGCTCTTAGCAATTGCATCATAGTCTTTACCTTCGAGAACTTTCTTGTAGTCTTCGAGAGCTTTTAACATTTTTACATTGAAATCATTGAACATTTTTTCGCTATGCTTAATGTCTTTCATACCATTATACTCTTCGATGAGTTCCATCGAGTACTTATTCCAATCAGCGTTCTTATAATCTTTTTTCTTATCCAAACGCTTAAGTTTTTTAGCTGCACCAAGCTCTTCCATAATAGCTAAAACTTTGTCATCTACACTTTCTGCATAGGTAGCTGAACCCATGAAACAAGCCATACCAAGTAACATTAATTTTTTCATATTTTTTTTTCCTTTGCGTTATTATATCAATTGCCTACAATTTTTCAGAACATACCGCATTTTTCCATAAAAACAAAAAGCGAGTGCATATGCACTCGCTTTTTTAAACTATTTTAAGTAAAAAACTTAAATAATCTCTTTCATTGCAGTCATGTAACCACGAAGTTCTTCACCAACTTTTTCACAGCCAGTACTGCGAAGAGCGCGGTTAATTTCAACGATCTGCTTATTATTAACAGAGTTTGAACCACCTTCGTTGTACTCTTTACCAATAACTGAAGTGTCGATTGACTTCATGAAATCAGTGAGGAGTGGCACACATGCGTGTGAGAAAAGGTAGCAACCGTATTCAGCCGTATCAGAGATAACACGATTCATTTCGTAAAGCTTCTTACGAGCGATTGTGTTAGCGATGAGTGGAGTCTCGTGAAGTGACTCGTAGTAAGCCGACTCTTCTTTGATACCAGCTTCAACCATTGCATCAAAAGCAAGATCCACACCAGCAGCTACGAAAGCAACCATAAGAACACCTTTGTCGAAGTATTCTTGCTCAGAAATTTCTACGTCGCCAGCAGGAGTTTTCTCGAAATCAGTTTGACCTGTTTCTTCTCTCCAAGTGAGAAGCTTAATATCGTCCTTAGCCCAGTCAGCCATCATGCCTTCTGAGAAGTCGCCCTCAATGATATCATCCATGTGCTTCTCAAAAAGTGGGCGCATGATTGTTTTCAACTCAGTGATGAGCTCGAAACATTTAACTTTTGCAGGATTAGAAAGACGATCAACCATACCACTTACACCACCAATCTTAAGTGCTTCAGTGATTGTTTCCCAACCGTATTGAATGAACTTAGAAGCCCAGCCAGCATCGATACCTTCTTCAACCATTTTGTTGAAAGAAAGGATAGAACCCGCCTGGAGTAGACCGCAAAGAATTGTTTGCTCGCCCATGAGGTCAGATTTTACTTCAGCAACGAAAGATGACATGAGAACGCCAGCACGATCGCCACCAGTACCACAGCAGTAAGCCTTAGCAATATCAAGGCCATCGCCGTTAGGATTATTTTCACGGTGAACGGCGATAAGAGTTGGCACACCAAAACCACGCTTGTACTCGTTGCGAACTTCTGAACCAGGAGACTTAGGAGCCACCATTACGACCGTGATATCTTCACGGATCTGCATCCCTTCCTCTACAACATTGAAACCGTGTGAGTAAAGAAGAGTCGAACCATCTTTCATAAGAGGCATAACTGTTTCAACAACGTTTGTGTGCTGTTTATCAGGAGTGAGGTTAGCTACGAGATCCGCAGATGGGATGAGCTCTTCATAAGTACCAACTACAAAACCGTTCTCAGTCGCATTAAGGAAAGACTGACGCTTAGATTCGATTGCCGCGCCACGGAGTGCGTAAGAAACGTCAAGACCTGAATCGCGAAGATTTAAACCTTGATTAAGACCTTGAGCACCGCAACCAACGATAACGATTTTTTTGCCTTTAAGCTTTTCAACGCCGTTGAATTCGCTTTTTGACATAAAGCGGCAAGTACCGAGTTCTTCCAGCTTAATTCTCTGGGGTAAAGTATTGTAGTAGTTCATTAATAAACCTCTGTGTATATTATATTAGATTTTAAGAGCAAGCAAGTTTACACGCCAAAGTCATTTTTTCAAAAGCAGAAAGTCGCCTTGTTTTAAAAAAGAATTCAACGCTTCATCGGCACCCTATTGAGGCCATTAATTTCGGTGATTTTAAACTTAGCACCAAAGATTTCTACCGATTTCGACGAATTGTATTTCCAGTCATAAATCGGCCCCTCATAAACATCGTCCAAAGCAATAAACCAATACCAAAAACCATCAATGGTTTTCTGGACTCTTTGCTCCCACGTCAAATTGCTGTAAGCACTATTTCTACGGTAAGAATATTTATCGTCATCATCTAGGTCTTGAAAAAAGCTTCCACAGCTACACAAGACAACACACATGGATAAAAGTAAAAGGAGTCGGACTTTTTTCATAATTTCCAAAATTTTATATACTTTGTTAAATATCACTTTAGTCTTTGCAGGCTTCAGTTAACGAAACACATCAATAAAGATGAAAACAATTTTATATAAAGACTCTCTGAACACTGCTACCAATTCAAAACTATACGAATAGGCTGAAAAGCCAAAAGAAAGTTAATCTTTAGCCATAGTTCTTAACAGAAAAATGACCAAAATCATTCTTTATCTTTCTTGCACTTGACTCACCCTATAATTATATTTTAACGAATTCAAATGTGTGTTTACCTCTTCCTAATGATTTATCGTCCTTTTTAACTTCTGCGTCACACATTCCCCTAACTAGATTAAAACTTATATAGAGATAGAAATGTTTTCGAATAAAATTATCGTCGGCAGCGAGGAGTGGTGCGGTTTTTCACAACTTGGAGTACCCGCAATTAAAGCAAGAGTAGATTCCGGTGCCAAAACTTCATCAATTCACGCTTTTAATATCAAAACTTTTAAAAGGGATTCCTGCACTTGGGTCAGCTTTGATATCCATCCTGTTCAAAACAATAGAAAAACAGTCGTTCATTGCCAGGCTCCTGTCATTGATAAACGCCTAATTAAAAGTTCCAATGGAACAACAGAAAGACGATATGTCATTCGCACCCCCATCTCCTACAATGGAGAAAGCTGGGAAGTGGAACTCACCTTAACAAATCGCGACTCGATGGGCTATAGAATGCTTCTTGGAAGAGAGGCTATGCATGACAGAATTCTTGTCGACCCTTCAAGTAGCTTTTTGGGTGGAGATAAAGATTCTAATGAAGTGCACAAACTCTACGGCTCATCCGATAGCCAACCCAATGGACTAAACATTGGCCTTCTAGCTAGCGATCCGGAATTATATAGTAATCGCCGAATCATAGAAGCCGCCGAATCACGAGGGCACAGAATTACCTTTTTCAACATCAAGCAATGCTACCTAAAACTCGATGCCGAAACACCTGAAGTTCACTATCGAGGTGGCAGTATACTAAATAGCTTAGATGCCATCATACCAAGAATCAGACCTAGCTTAACCTTTTATGGCTGTGCTCTAACGCGACATTTTCAAAGCCTAGGTATTTATCCACTAAACACTGCAGAAGCTATTACTCAGTCTAGAGATAAACTTTTTTCACTACAACTACTTCAGCGCAGTGGCCTACAGATTCCAACTTCCGGTTTTGCCAACTCACCAATTGACACAACTGACCTCATCGATATGGTTGGTGGAGCTCCTTTAATCATTAAATTACTTGAAGGTACTCAAGGCCGTGGCGTTGTACTTGCAGAAACAAAGAAAGCATCAGAATCGGTTATCAATGCCTTTAAATCACTACGCGCAAACCTACTCGTTCAGGAATTCATTAAAGAAGCTAATGGAAAAGACTTACGCCTTTTTGTTATCAATGGAAAAGTCGTAGCCGCCATGCAGCGAACCGCTGCTCCTGGCGAGTTCCGCGCTAATGTTCACCAAGGTGGGTCGACAGAAGTTGTAAAAGTCACTCCTGATGAGAGGAAAATTGCCTTGAAAGCAGCAAAGACTTTAGGCCTCGCAGTAGCTGGTGTGGATATTATTCGCTCGAGTCGCGGGCCTCTTCTTCTAGAAGTCAATTCTTCTCCAGGCTTGGAAGGAATTGAAACCGCCACGGGCAAAGACATCGCTGCAGAAATGATTTATGCTATTGAGAAAAAGCTTAAGTGGACTCTAAAGGCTTAACATCCTCAGAACTTATGGAGGTTGCTATAAACCGTCTCGAGTTTATCGGACTCCAGCTGACTTGCTGGAGTTACGGTGCGCTGACCCATGGGAATGCGACCAAAGAACCATAAATTCCAAAAGCCCATTGGCGTCTGAGGATTCCTATGCAAAAGCTCTGTAAAGGTTTCGATCTGCCCTACTTCAATTCCTAGAGCGTGACGATAAACATCATAGGCAAACTTTGAACAAAACTGCTTTTTACTATCATAATTAAATCGAAAATGATACCACAAACCCATGCGAGATTCTGCTTCTTTTTGTAACTTGAGTAACTGCTTGCTTTCTAAACCACCCTTCAAGCGCCTAACTTCTAAGCGCCCCCCTTCAGAGCGATCCACAAAACTACGAAAATCTGAATAGGTACTGCGAGGAACTTTACTTTCGGCCACCACAAAAGAACCATCATCATTTTGATCTATGATAAGTCCCACATGAGAACTCCAACTGCAACTCGTATCTGCCACCTTTTTGTAGAGAATATTATCAATGCGCGTGAAAACAAAATCCCCCGGCTTTACCAATGACTCAATATGTTCAATTTCTGATTGCATGTCGTTTCCCTCGATTTATTAATTTCATGCCTAAGCATATTCCATCTTTCCATTAATTTAAAGAAATATTTTCACTACTCAGATTCACTTTTATCAATACTCAGCTCTTTTACTCGGCTTAATTAGGAAATCGATACTTTGAGCCTATATTGCTCGAAATTTATTTAATAAAGGAAAATCAAATGTCAAAAGACAGAATGCGTAGCGTGGATTCAACGATCCAAAAAGAGCTCAGTTCAGTATTCATCCGAGAGGTCTTCCCCTGCTTCGAATGCCTCATTACCGTAACTGGCGTTAAAACATCTGCTGATCTCAGGCACTGCAACGTCTACGTCAGCGTGATGGGGTCAAACCAACAAAAAGAAGACGTCATTCGTTTTCTCCGCGACCGCTCAGAAGAGTTCTTTAATCACCTCAGTAAGCGTATTCGCATGAAGTTCACCCCAGTGATTCACTGGCATTGTGATGACACACCAGAAACGGCTGATCGTCTTTCTTCACTCATCGATTCTATTGATATCCCTAGCGAAGACGAAGACTAAATGGGACGTCGCCGTAGAAAAAACCCCACACCAGATTTTGATGGCATCCTCCTCGTTGACAAGCCCAAAGAGTGGACATCTCATGACGTTGTCAACTTAGTTCGCAATCGTTACCGATTTAACAAAGTTGGCCACTGTGGCACACTCGATCCTTTAGCGACGGGGCTCATTGTCGTCGTTATTGGCAAAGCCACAAAACTCGCTAGCAAACTTACTTCCGATGATAAAACTTATATCACTGAAATGACTTTAGGTCGCGAGACAGCCTCTCATGATGAAGAAGGGGAAACAACTCGCGAAGCGAGCTTTGATCACGTGACTGAAGAACAAATCCAGCAATGCGCCAAAGATTTCACTGGCGATCAAATGCAAATTCCGCCCATGGTTTCTGCTCTCAAAAAAGATGGGAAAAAACTTTACGAGCTCGCACGCCAAGGAATTGAAGTTGAACGCGAAGCTCGCCCCGTCACTTTCCATAGTCTAGACATCGATAAAATTGATCTCCCAAAAGTTCACTTCACACTTCATTGTTCTAAAGGCTCCTATGTTCGGGTTCTTTGCCACGACATGGGAAGAAAGCTTGAGACAGCCGCATACATGAGCAATTTGCGAAGAACGCAAAGCGGACAATTCTTACTCGATAATGCCGTTGAAGTCGCTCACTTAAAAACAATTGAGCGCGAAGACGCTGAGAAATTTATTATCCCTATTGATCAAGTGGAAATAGCCGAAGACTAAAATGCTCCTCTGCCATTCTTTACAGGAACTTCAAAACCATGGCATCAATGATGTCAGCATTGCCTGTGGAAACTTTGACGGAATTCATCGCGGACATCGCAAGCTTCTCCAAAAAGCTATCGATCAAGGGAAAGAAAACAATTCCACACCAGTGGTTTTAAGTTTTTCTCCACATCCGCGAGAATTCTTTACAGGCCAATGCATCCCCACCCTCTCCTCATTAGAGAGGCGACTCAAGACTTTTGAGTCACTGGGTATCAAAGCCCTCGTCATCCTCCCTTTTAACAAAGGATTAGCCGAGACACCACCTCGTGATTTCATCAAAAATCACCTTTTAGAAAGTGGAATCAATTTGACTGACTTTTGCGTTGGTCGCGAATGGCTCTTTGGTGCAGACCGTAAGGGCGACATCAATCTTCTTCAAGAATATTCAGACCATTTTACCACTCACCCCGTAGACGAATACCTCCTCGATGGCGAAGCAGTTTCTAGCTCTCGCATCCGCAAAGCGCTCGAAGAACACAAGTTCGCCGAAGCCGAGCGCCTGCTCAGCCACAAGTGGTATCTTTCGGGCAAAGTCGTCAAAGGCCTTGGACTCGCTAGCGAAAAACTAAAAACGCCAACCGCAAATATTGATACTGGCATCCCACTCTTGCCGATATCGGGTGTGTTTGCCGTTCACGCAAAAATTGATCGCCAAGTTTACACAGGAATTTTAAATATTGGTTCCGCGCCTACTTTTCTAGAAAAACAGCAACACAACCAACATGTGGAACTTCATATCTTTGACTTTTCAGGAGAACTTTACGACAAAGAAGTGAGTATTCATATCCATAGATTTATTAGAGACGAAAAAAAGTTTGATTCACCAGATGAATTAAAAAAGCAGATCCAACATGACATTGCCCAAGCTCGTCAAATTCTGTGAACTCGATATGATGCAATCGGCAGTCATGATATGAGATTTTGGTGCGGGGGCACACAGTATTTGTCGTGAATGTAAAAAACTCCGTCCCAACTCAAATTATATCATCATAGAAGACAAAAGCTTTTTTCCCTACGGCAACAAAAGCATTGCCCAACTTGAAGAAAATTTCAGAGAAATAGCTCAGACGATCAAGAACACAAAACCTATTTCTCTCATCCTAGCCTGTAACACCGCCAGTACTCATGCCTTAGAAATTTTCAGAAACATCCTTGATTGCCCCGTCATCGGCACTGTTCCGCCTATTAAACTGGCCGTCGCTAATAGCCCAAACAAATGCATCGCACTACTCGCCACTCCGGCAACAACTCACAGCTCTTACACAAAACAACTTATTAACGATTTTGCGCAAGACGCAAAAATCCATCTCATCCCGACTCCACTCTTAGCCAGCATTAGTGAAAACTACGTCGCTAATCAATCTTTTTGCCAGGAATCACTTAGCAAAGAACTTGCGCCCCTCGCAAATATTGCAGAACTCGACACCATTGCTTTAGCTTGTACGCATTATCACCTTATTAAAGATGAAATTAGCAAGCTTTACCCTAAGTGTAAAATAATTGACTGTTCCCCAGCTATTGCTAAACAATTTGATCGAGTTTCTCCCCCAATATTCAATCAAACTCCCTTCGTCCAACGCTGCTATCTCTAATCTGCATTTGATCTAAGGCTTCCATTATGGTATGTTGGATTAATCTACAGGAGGATTTATGTATAATTTAGATGATCTAATCAAAACCGCTCTGGATGTGTCGGTCAGCATTGTTGTCAGAAGAACCGCACTCAGAAAAATTCGCACAGCGAAAAAAGGTTTAGAACTCACCAACTCTGTTATTAAGCTCGTCCAGAACATGGAGGATGAAGCACTCCAACGCGATTGCCTTAAAATTGCCGGGGACATGGCAATCTATCAAGCTTCCGACGTCATTTTTCCCATCACCCAAGGCAAAGGTATGAATAGCCGTTATGCCGTTCAAGCCCTCGGGAAAATTGGTGGCACCAAAGCCTATCACTACCTACTCAACATCGATAAAGACAAAGGGGTAAATTCCTACGATGCCAAACGCGCCATGCGTGAGATCGAACGTAAAGAGCCCAATATCAAAGAGCTCATCGAAAATGAATTAGAAGAAGTTCAAAATGCCATAGACGAATTTAAAAAATCTGCGATTATCGCGATGGAACAAGCACGCAAAGAGCCCTCCTCTGATCCAGTAAAAATCACATCAGACCCAATCAATTTAAGCTCTGATTCAGTCGACATCATATCAGATTCAAACTTTGATGATGATAGCGATAGAGAAAGCGATATTGAACTCATGGCCAGCGATCTCGAAAACCAAAAGCTTCGCAAATCACTCGCCCAAATGAAAAATAATTTCTTAGCCTCAGAGAACCTACGCTGCGAACAAGAGGAATTATTCAAAGAGGAACAGAAGCTCCGTGAATCACTGCAAACCGATCTCGACAGGCAAAAGGCTGAAACTTCAGAAGATAAATCAGAGACAATCAAAAAACTTCAAAAGGAAATCCAAAAACTCCAAAATGACCTAAGTCAAACCAATGAGGCCTTCCTCAAAGAACGTAAGCGCTGGGTCGGAGAAAAAGAACAACTCAATAAAGAGCGCATCGAATTCTCAGCAAAAAAGGCCTCACCCAAAGAAGACTCTCAGATTGAAGCACTCCAAAAGCGCATCGAAGGTCAACAAATCATTATCAATAAACTTCAGGGTGAACTCGAGAAAAAACTTAAGCTCTCATCCAAGAAGAAACTCTACAAAAGTCCCGAAGAGAAAAACAATAACGTCGGCTGCATTATAGGCGTCGTTATCGCCGTCATCTTCTTTATGACTTGTCGATAATTTATTCGACGAGCTTGAGAAGCTTTTCCATGTCAATATTCTCTTCAAAAAGATCGATAGCTCGCTGAACTTTTGCAGGACTCTTGGTATCAATCTTTGCCACGAGGTGGCTCATCTTAACGACTGCCTGATAGGTATCAAAATCAGTTGTAATCACTGGAATGCCTTGCTCTTCACATATCTTCAGAGCTTTTGAACTCACATGCCCCTTGGAAGTTAACATCACACCTGCGAGCTTAAAGTCACGACCTTGCTCACTTGCTAATTTTTGTTGATGATGCAAAGACTCTAAGAAACGGCCACGACTCACGACCAAAAGAAGATTTTCTGGAGGGTGATCGCCACTAGGATTTGAAGTACCACCCGCCAAAGCTTCATGCACTAGAGTGTTCATCGTTTCCTGAGCTCCACTAATCACTTCACCTTTTACGACTTTAACGACGTGCTTAATCGATGGATAAACAAGCTGTGAATCATAAGGCATTAGTCCGAGCAACTGCATTCCATTGGCTTCGATCCAAGGCTCCACATACTGACGAATTTTATCCATTTTTTGAGGTAGTACTTTATTGAGAATGACGCCAACAATCTGAACACCATGAGCATCGAATAAAGCTTTACAGAGGGCCAAGCGGTCAATCGTATTACCAATTCCACCTTCGAGAACTAACACCACACGGGTCTCTAAGAGCTCCGCAACACGTGCATTCGACAAGCCCACAACGGAACCAACACCAGGATGCCCAGTCCCTTCGTAGAGAGTGAATTCATAATCTTTATTGAGGGTTTCCGCCGCATGGAGAATTTTACGTTCAAGTACATCTGTTTTTGGATCATCCAAAAGTTCCGCGGTGTCGCCCGGCCCTAAAATGACGGGCGAATGAATATCTGGGATAAGTTCAAAAGTCTTCAAAGTTTCGGAAAAAAGAACCGCATCCTTGTCTACACGTTTTCCTTTAACTGTATGAAATTGCTGTCCCAAAGGTTTTGAATAACCCACTTTCACATTGCGCTTCTGCAAAGCAGCTAGCATCCCCAATGTATTTGTTGTCTTACCTACGTGTTGGCTGGTTGCAGCTATGTACAGTGACTTCATCTCTATCCTTTTTTATGCTTCGAAGTAAGCTTCGACAAGTTGTTTAAAATCTTTCATATCACGAATTTTTTCATCTCCTAGGCTCAAGTCCCCAATTAGCAAGGGACCATCTTGTAGCTTCTCAGGGTGCACTCCATGCGAACCTTTGACGAGAGTTGCATCCAATGGAATCACATCCATCAAATAACGAAAACCTAATTTTTTCTTTAAAAGTGTTTTTGCCGCACTCAGTTCACCGCCTTTGCGCATAAAGAGTTCAACGGGGTCATAACCTGGCTTACGATGAATATCCACCGCTCGCGCATAATCAGGTGCTAAACTATCATCTAACCAGTAATAATAAGTGAACCAGGCATTTTTTTCTGCTAAGCACACAATTTCACCTGAACGTTCGTGATCTAAATCATATTTTGCACGATCCGCACCACTGCATACATCGGCTATGCCATCGACTTTCTTTAAAAGTTCTTCTACTTCTGCAAGCTTAGTTTTATCATTGACGTAGACATGGGCTAGCTGGTGATCGGCAACTGCAAAAGCATCCGAAGCCCCCGCATCAAATTGTTCCTCACCGCACTCCATGCGAACTTTAATAAGTCCAGCTTTGCGAAGTTCGCGATTGATATGGATCGGCTTATCCACTTCTTGTATACCGTATTCGGAGAGGATAAGAACTTCGTAATCAAGCTCCTCGGCGCACTTGCGTAAATCGCCAATACATTCATCTAGCTCACGGACATCTTTGGCCATCGCAGGGTCATTGGGACCTAATCTCTGCAAATTGTAATCCAAATGGGGTAAGTAAACAAGTGATAAATTGGGTTTATTTTTCTTCATCACATGAATTGTGCTATCGCTAATCCATTTCGTCGATTCAATCGTCGTCATCGGCCCCCAAAACTTGAACAAGGGAAAGGTTCCAAGCTCAGCTTCCAATTCATCATTGAGCTCCATGGGGTAGGTATAAGAACCGGGGTGCTTGGCGCCATCGGCACGATAAATGGGTCGTGGTGTGGCTGACCACTCGGCGCTGGAGTACATATTGTACCACCAAAACATTTTAGCGGTCGTAAAGCTAGGATCTTTCTCACGAAGAGTTTCCCAAACTTTATCTCCAGCCACTAACTGATTCGACTGTCTCCAAAGCCAGACTTGAGCTAAATCACGGAAGTACCAACCATTGGCAACTATGCCGTGTTCTTGAGGACTCTTCCCGGTCAAAAGCGTTGCCTGTGATGTACAAGTCACCGCTGGAAGCGGCGGCTTTAAGTACTGACGATTTTTTTCGAAGTAATACTTAAGGTTAGGGCAGTCATCGTTAATTAAACTTTCCGTTAAACCGACCGCATTAATGACTAGGAGCTTTTTTTTCATTTATTTCACTTATCTTTAGCTTTAGCTTTAGTACAAGAATAAACTTTCGAAATCACAGTGACTCTATTCGACTCAACCATGAAAATTAATACTATTTTACAGCGCAAGTATGGGTGATTTCTACCGTTGGCTCAAGCATGCGTGAAACAGAACAATATTTTTCCATAGAAAGCTCACAAGCTTTCTCTAATTTTTTGAGGCTAACGTCACCACCAATGCAACTTACGTGGATATTAATTTTTGTGAATACCGCAGGAACGGCATCTGCGCGTTCAGCCGTGACAGTCAATTCAACATCAGCAGGGTTTTGGCGTTGCTTGCCTAAAATCATCAACACGTCAACTGCTGAACAACCCGCAAGGCCCACTAAAACCATTTCCATTGGGCGAGGACCCGTATCCGTACCACCAATTGAAGGAGGACCATCAATTCTTACTGTGTGGCCTTCACCACTGACGCAGTCAAACTGCATTCCCTCAACGCGTTTTAATTTGATTTCCATTAGGCTTCGAAACCTTCTGTTACTAATTCAACAAAACCTTCATCGAGTGGGATGACTTCATTAATGCCAAGGTCTTCGAGAAGTGGAGCAGCCATGTGCACACGCTGACCACTGCGGCAATGGAGGTATGTTTTTAATTCTAAATCTACATCATCAGGTTCATCACCTGCTTCGAGATTTGATAGAGGGGCGAAAAGAGCTTGTTTGAGGTGGCCTTCCTGCCATTCATTAAATTCTCTTACGTCGAGAAGCTGTGCTGTACCAGCTGCTAGCTCTTCTTTCATTTGTTCTAAATGTGCTTTCATGTTTCTTCCTTAATTAAAAAATTATTGACCAAAAAGCCCTGTTGATAAATAGCGATCACCACGATCACAAACAATAGCAACAATTAAGCCCTCTTCCAAAGTCTTTGCTAACTCTATTGCGGCCCATACAGAACCACCTGATGAGATACCACAGAAGACGCCCTCCTGACGACCTAACTGACGCATCATCTCTTCGGCATCTTCCTGCCTAATATCGTAAATTTTATCGACGCGGTCCTCCTCATAAATTGTTGGAAGGTATTCCTTAGGCCACCGTCTTATACCAGGGATTTTTGCTCCATCTGCAGGCTGACAGCCCACAATTTGAATATTTGGATTACGTTCCTTTAAATAACGTGAAGTTCCCATAATTGTACCAGTTGTTCCCATTGAAGATACAAAATGAGTTACTTGACCTTGAGTCGCAGCCCAAATCTCTGGAGCAGTCCCACGATAATGCGCCTCAGGGTTAGCTTTATTACCAAATTGATTGAGCATCACATAACCGCCCTCTTCCACCTTGCTTTTCGCATAGTCAATGGCCGTCTCCATAGACTCTGTCAAAGTAACTTTCGCACCAAAAGCTTTCATAGCATCAACACGTTCTTGAGTAGAGTTTTCGGGCATAGCCAACTCAATTTCATAACCTTTAACTGAAGCAATCATTGACAAAGCAATACCAGTATTGCCGCTAGTAGCCTCAATGATTTTCATTCCAGGCTTTAAGGTGCCCTGCATTTCCGCATCAGAAATCATATAAAAAGCAGCACGATCTTTAACGCTACCACCTGGGTTATTCCCCTCAAGCTTCGCAAAGACCTTAACCTTCTTATTGGGAGACAAGTTTTTAAGTTCTAGTAGCGGTGTCTTGCCGATTAAATCAGTAAAGTCCATATGGGTAAATCCTAAATTAAATATAGCCGCTAATATAGCTCTGAAATAAATCTTGAAAACATAGCTATAAAAAGAAATGAGTATTTACAATTTAAAAATATCTCCCTGGAAATGAGTTTGATAAAAAGTCTATTTCAAAGGAAGACTTCAACAACTTTACAATGATATAGTATTGTTCTATTTGTCCTTCGTCACTTAAAAGTTCAAAATTGAGATGTTGTGAATTTGAGTTTTAATAACCCAAACGAAACACTAACCTGAACAATAACAGCGTAGCACAAAGTCATAAGCTAGAAATCAAAAACTACAAAAAGTATTTTTTAGTTACGTACTTTTTGATATGACAGGAAATCCTAAGTGCTATACCAGAAACTATACTTTTTTAAGTCCTAAAACAAAAAATTGATTTTAAGACAAGTAATTGCGTCTACACAAATAAAGTTTCGTTTTTAAGTCTAACTTCAAATCAATCGCTTTAGTTTAAAAACGTTCTCTTACATGCTCGGCAATTGGCACTGGATTCCCCTCTTCATCTATTCTAACAAAAATTAGTTTAGTATCTGTTACAGTTGTTTCTTCATGAGTATAGACGTTAAACTTTCTTGCTTCCACGTGGATAGTTATTGTTGAACCTCCCACTTTTATGACTTCGCCATAAAGCTTAATTAGGTTATTTTCTTTTACTGGAGCTTTAAAAGTAACTTCATCAAGTTTGAGAGTAACAAGGTTTGGAGTATAACAAACCGCTGCGCAATAGGCTACTGCAGCTTCATCAATCCAAGAAAGCATAGTGCCGCCAAATAAATTGTTGTGTATTCCAAGGTCACTTTTTTTACATAAGTTGGTGCCTATCAAAATCATCTTATTTGCAGTCTTTTTTTTTGTTTTATCCATTTTTTACACATTTGTTTGTATTGATATGTTAAAAAAGTAAACTTAAAAGTAGAAAAGTATGTGAGGAAATAGTCAGATTTTATGGTGTTTTTATCAATAAGCTAATAAGTACACTTTATATATCAATAAAATAAGTAAGAGAACATATTAGTAGATCAGAGAAGCTTTAGCTAATAAAAGTCATTGATTCGAAAGAGCCGAGGTATCAGTATTTTCTGACGAGTTAGATAGCCATCCAGACCATTCCTATGAATAACAACGCATGCTTGTGAGCAATGGCCCAGAGGAGTTAACACGTAAAAAGATATCGCGCGCAATCAAGAAAAAGATTTAAAATTTAGAGTTAAAAAAAAAGATCATTTAGCCGAAGAGTTTGTCAGTGAACTGACCGAAGCTTAAAAACCTAGAAAACTTTAATTAAATTTTAGATTTAAACTGACTTACGCGATGAGGTAATTGTTTTACAGCAAAAAAAAGGCTAGATTTAAGGAATGCCTGACGGCCTTAAGAAAATAAGCCAATATATTTTTAAAAGGAAAGGTCAAATATTAAAATTGGCCGAAGAGTCATTTCATTTTAAGAAAATTAAAATGAAACAGGAAACATCAAAAAAAAAGTTAAGCGTGATCTTTAATAAAACTAGCCAGTTCTATTATCCACAAATACCTAGTTCCATATAATCATTACGAAACTTCAGCATTCTTTTTAAAAACTTTTCGTTATAGGGAAACACCGTGGATAATCGCAATTTCACATACTGTCCCTGAGCATGGATATTGTAAGTATTTGTTTTAAAAACCGATAAATGATGAAAGGGCACTGCCCAAGTGAATTCACTTGTATTTCTCTTAAAAAAAAGCAATACACCTTTAGGTCTCTGCTCAATATTTGTGAAATGCATCCCAGCGTGACCATCTAAACTGTCAAATAACTTTTGACTCATTTCTTCAATTAACATCCTCCCAGAACCTTTACCCCTTAACTGAAATGTTTTTATTAAGCCGTAAGATTCTCCCAAGTGACCATCAATCTCTTTGTCTATACTTTTGTTTCTGTATGAGGTATTATAAAACATTTTCTATATCCATTTTTAATAAATCAATGGATATTTAAAAAAATAACAAATCTCCAAACAGCAAATTATTTATTTTCTTGCGGCTTAAAATCCTTATGCTCTTTAGGAATTGGTAACGCTTCCGTTTTTACATCGAGATCACCGAGTGCAAATTGAATCCCATTCAACCATGTTTGAAGTATCATTGGATTATAGAAAACATGTTCATTGTGACCGAAGGCACTGAAAAAAACACGCCCTTTACCATAATTCTTAACCCACAAAAGGGCGTGATCGTGATCTTTTCGACCATTTTTGTGATAGGACTCTTCCATATCAATTGTCAATAAAACACGCTGATTCTCACGTTTGTAATCTTTGTACTTGTAAAGTTCATCGGAAATCTTAAAGCCTTTACCTTTTAGGGGCTGAAGGATTTTGTGCTCGGGATCCTCATTACGAATTCCATACATGCCTTTTCTCGTCCAGGGATGGCCATCAAACGCACCACCAATCATCTCTGTAATTTCAGGCCAAGTCGTTTTTGCCTTTTTAGCTGAAGTCCCACAATCTGACGCTGCATGAACGCCAATAAAACCACCGCCATTGCGAATGAAGTCAAGAATCGCCTTGCGCTGTTCAGCGTTAAAATAATCTTGTGAATAAGATGTGTTATTGAAAAGAATTGCATCATATTTTGCGAGGTTCGCATTTGTATAATAAGATGAATCATCGTTAAATACCGCCTCAAACGCACCACTTACCTTAGCCATTTCTTTGAAACAAGTCTTTCCCGTTTCAATTGAGCTATGGTACCAACCCGCAACCTTGGATAAGACGAGGATTTTGCGCGTTTTTGCGGGCTTCGCAAGTGCCTTCACCGACGGCATAGCTTTGACAACCTGAGCATCTAACTCAGCCTGCTTCTCAGGGGCATGAGGTTTTTGAGCCATCAAGCTCGTTGCCATAGTAAACATTGTACATAGAGAAAGAATTTTTTTCATCTGGATCCTTGAATTTAATTAAATTAATAGAAGCTTCGGCATTTATTCGTCACCTAATCTAAGATAACTACGCCTCTAAAGATATTTATTATCAAAAAGAGGTGAAAATTGACAGTTTAACGCAAAATAAGCTGATTTTTAGCTTTCTCTACGCCCTTGAGGTGTGCCTCACGCAATGAACTAATCTCTGTGATCACTTCAAGTTTCTTGTCTAGGAGATTGTAATTTTCTCCGGGATCGAGATTAAGATCATATAACTCAGTCGCTTTGCCAGCTTGATTAAAAATAGCTTTATGTCGACCTGAACGCACTGCTTGAAGTTTTTCGCCATGGTAATAAAACATCTCTTTGCGCGGACTTGCTTTTTTATACTGCAACACTGAGCTGAGATCATAACTATCGTGTTTCACTTCTGGCATTTTACCCCCGCTCATTTTTGCGAAGGTCGCCATCATATCAAGAGTACTTCCCAAATCATGAATAATCCCCGGCTTCACATATCCTGGCCCCCAAATCACTGTGGGCTCCCGCATGCCACCTTCCCAAGTCGAACCTTTGCCATCTCGTAATGGGCCTGCTATCCCACCTTGAGTCTTGAAGCTCAACCATGGTCCATTATCAGATGTAAACACAACAATAGTCTGTTGCTCTAAACCCATTTCTTTAACAGTTTTGAGAACTTGCCCCACAGACCAATCGAGTTCTTCGATCACGTCGCCATACAAACCCATTGTACTCATATCTTTAAATTTATTTGATCGAAATAAGGGTACGTGCGGCATACTATGCGCTAAGTACAGGAAAAAAGGTTTATCTTTATTGACCCTAATAAATTGTTGCGACTTCTCAGTATAAGTCTTTGTAAGTAATTCTTGATTTGGCGCACGTTCTAAAACAGTCTCACCTTGCATGAGGGGGACTTCCCAGTATTCAGACTTCGGCTCTTCCCAGTGCTTGCCCTTGTGCCAGGGTAAAGATTTATCTTTTTTCACTTTATTAATCAGCTCACGATTGGCATCCATATCATTCGAGTAAGGAATCCCGTACCAAGAATCAAAACCATGCTTGATGGGTAAAAACTCAGCCTTATGACCCAAGTGCCATTTCCCCACCATACCCGTTTCGTAACCTGCCGATTTAAACATTTCCGCGAGCGTGTACTCACTCTGTGGCAAGCCACCCTGAGAATCAGGAAAAAGCACCCGTCTCTTATTAGAACACATGCCATTGCGGATAGGCAAACGGCCTGTTAAAAGCCCCGCACGACTCGGCGTGCAGACTGGCGCTGCCACGTAAAAGTTAGTCCACTTCTGGCCTTCATAGGCCATCCTATCTAGGTGTGGCGTCTTAATTGATGGATTACCGTTACAGCTCATATCACCGTAACCCATATCATCAGCAAAAATGATAATCACATTCGGTTTTTCAGCTTTTGCGACGAGCGCAAACAAAATAAATAAAACAGCAAATTTTATTCTCATTGACATTCCTTTAGGTTTTAAAATTCAGAATCTTTTACATAAAACCATTACACCACTGTCCCCCAAAAGTAACAGCCAGCGAAAAATTATAAAACAACAAAAGCTGGAGCAACATGAAAAAACATTTCACTCTTATCGAATTATTGGTCTCAATCGCCATTATTGGCATTTTGGCGAGTTTCTTATTACCCACACTAAGCAAATCGCGAAAACAAGCACGTTCAACTCTCTGCCAAAGTAAAATCAGACAAATTGGCATGGCCACGTTTGCTTATTCAACTGACAACAATAACTACGCCGCTTACAATGATTCTTCTGCAACATCTTATTGGACAAGACGCCTCTCTACCCAAGCCTACTTACCAGAAATTAATACACTTAATAGCAATGCAAATACGAGCCCCTATAAATGTCCAGAAGGTGCCGAACTCGACAGCTATTACACCAGTAACTATTCACAAAATTTTCGATTGGGCTTAAGGTCTGAGGGCGGAGTAGCCTACGAAAAATATAACATGAGTAGTGAGCATGCCTCCTCCACCGTCTTGCACATGGACTCCTTCGGAACTGCTATAACGCTATGGAAGGGAAACCTACAAGAAAATAAAGTTTTTAATGCTGACCCAAATACAAGTGTTGCAAGACATCTACAAAAAGCCAACACCTCATTCCTTGATGGCCACATAGAATCTATGAACGGAACTCGTCTAATCCAAATAGAAAGTGAAGCCTCAACTACAAATTTCTGGATACCTTAGACTTCCTTTTTGATGAAAAATGAATTAAATTAGAAAAATTAATTATTACCTGTCCCTCTTATTTTCTAAACGACGAACTGGTATGTGTAATCAAAATTGAGGTCGCCTAATGAAAAAACAAAAATTCAGTCTCGTTGAACTGCTCGTCGTTGTCGCCATTTTTGGTATTTTATCTAGCCTACTTCTACCTTCATTAGCAAACGCTAGAAAAACAGCGCAGGCAAGTCTATGTAAGAACAAGCTTAAACAAATTGCCTCAGCATCATTCATTTATTCTGATGACAATGATAACTACGCACCGCTCAACGATGCTTCGAATAATGGATATTGGTCAGCAAGACTTTCTCAGCAAGGCTATCTACCTGAAATTACTGCGTCAACCAGCAACGAGAATTCTAGCCCCTACAAATGCCCCAATGGGTCAGCTCTTGTCACTTACTACACAAACAATTATTCACAAAATTACCGATTAGGTCATATTGATGAAAATGGTACAACATACACACCCTACCCGATCACTAGCACTCATGGCAACAAAACAGTTTCCTACATGGATTCATGGTACGTAAAAAACACTCTATTCAAATACAATCTTGTCGAGAATAAGGTCTATGATTCCGACGATCAACAGGCTATCATCCGCCACCAAAGTCGCGCTAATATAGCTTACTTGGATGGACATGTAAGCGTTCTCACTGGTAGTCAACTACTGATTATTGGTAGCGAAGCCAACACGACTGAATTTTGGATTCCCTAATTTAACTTTGGATTTTTAAATGATTAAAAAAACTCTCACTCTTAGCCTTGCTTTGGCTTCTTCTTTACTTGCCAATAAAACTAATATCCTCTTTATCTTCAGTGACGATCATGCCACTCAGGCCATCAGTGCTTACGGAGGACGCTTTGCTAAAGTCGCACCCACACCCAATCTAGATCGTCTTGCTGACGAAGGTATGCTCTTTAAAAGATGCATGGTTACCAATTCCATCTGTGGCCCCAGTCGCGCGACTATACTCACGGGAAAATATAGTCACCTCAATGGCTTTATGGTGAATGAGAAAACTACATTTAATGGCGCACAACAAACCTTCCCCAAGCTCCTTCAAAAAGCGGGTTATGAAACCTCCATCATCGGAAAATGGCACCTTGGATCCAAGCCAACTGGATTCGATCACTGGGACATTCTTCCTGGACAAGGCATGTACTATAATCCCGACTTTGATAGCCCACAAGGACGCTCAAGAGTAGAAGGCTACTGCACCGAAGTCGTCACAGACAAAGCACTGACATGGCTCAAAAAAGAACGAGACTCATCAAAACCATTCATGCTCATGGTTCAGCATAAAGCTCCCCATCGCGAATGGTCACCTGCCCTCAAGTATCTCAATGCTTTTGATGATGTAAAGATGCCAGAACCTAGTAGTCTTTTTGATGATTATGAAGGACGGGGAAAAGCCGCCCGCAACCAAGACATGTCTATTGATATTTCTATGGAACTCGGCAAAGACTTAAAAGTTAAAGAATTTGACAAAAAAGGTCATCTCGCAGGACGTATTCATAAACGTATGACAGCTGCACAACTCAAAGCTTGGAACGCAGCCTACGAACCGAAAAACCAAGCTTTATTAGAGGCAAAACCTCAAGGAAAAGATCTGATTCGTTGGAAATATCAACGCTATGTCAAAGACTACTTGCGTTGCATCAAGTCTGTAGACGACTCGCTTGGCCAACTCCTCGATTACCTCGATGAATCAGGCCTCGCTCAAAACACCATTGTCATCTACTCTTCTGACCAAGGCTTCTATTTAGGTGAACATGGCTGGTTTGACAAACGTTTCATGTACGATGAATCCTACCGCACACCATTGCTTATCCGCTGGCCTGGACACACGAAGGAAGGCTCAAAAACTAGCAAACTCGTCTCTAACCTAGATTTTGCAGAAACATTTTTAGAGATTGCTGGAGAAGAGATTCCTTCAGATATGCAGGGTGCATCCCTCGTTCCATTACTCAAAGGAGAGGACCCAAAACATTGGAGAAAAAGCCACTACTACCATTATTATGAATTCCCAGGGTGGCATATGGTTCAACGTCATGAAGGAGCTTATGATGGTCGTTATAAACTCATGTATTTTTACGATATTGACGAATGGGAACTTTACGACTTAAAAGCTGATCCAGAAGAAATGACCAATCAATTTAACAACCCAGAATACAGCTCCGTGCTCACCCACATGAAACAAGAACTGCAAAAACTACGTTCTCAACATCAAGTTCCTAAAAACAAGATTAAAGACGTTTCAAATCCTAGTCAAAAATACATCACCAATCACGAAGCTGAAGTTATTAACTAAGCTCACTTAATCCAAAGGTTATTTATGTTTTACAAGATACTCACAGCTACGCTTTTGCTCATTTCCCAAATCCCCTTACTCCTTGCGGAGTCCGCAAAACCCAACATCCTCTTCATCACTGTAGATGACATGAACTGGGACTCCGTTGGTGCTTATGGTTGTCCAATTCCAGAAATCACTCAACATATAGATAGCTTAGCTACTGAAGGCATGCTTTTTGAACGCGCTTATGTACAAGCTTCTAACTGCTCACCCTCAAGAGTCGTTTTCCAAAGCGGACGTTACCCAAGTAGCAGTGGCATGCGCGGCTTTTATATGGTCGATGCCAATTATCCCATGCTCCCTGAAGTACTTAAAAACAAGGGTTATTTCACCGCCGTTATTAATAAACCTCGCGACACGAGTTTTCACGGGAATTACGAACAATTTTGGGATTACTCCACTATTCTCAAAGGTGCAGAAAAGCGTGGCGCAATAACTTATGAAAAAGGAATGAATGAGTTTTTTGCTATCGTCGATCAAAAGCAACAGCCCTTTTACTGTGTCGTCAATATTGCTGACCCACACAAACCCTTTTTCAATGACCCAAAATCCACTGAATCTGGCTTCGATGAATATGGTCCCAGCCGCATTTACGCTGCCTCGGAAATTACCGTTCCTGAATTCCTCCCCAAACACCCAGGTGTGCGCATTGAAATGCGCAACTATTACAACTCTGTTAAACGTGCCGATGACTGTGTAGGGGCTATACTCAAGAGCCTCAAAGAGAGCACATACGAAGACAATACTGTCGTCATTTTTATCTCTGATCACGGCATGCCCCTGCCCTTTGCCAAATCATCTCTTTATGAACATGGCATTAGAACCCCTTGGGTTATCAAATGGCCCAATAAAATTAAACCGAAATCAGTCGACACCGAACACATGATCTCTGCAGTTGATTTCATGCCAACTATCTTAGATATTTGCGAGATCAGCAAACCCAAAGGGCTAGAAGGTCGCTCATTTGCGTCGATTCTCGCAGGAAAAACCCAAAAACATCGCGATCATATTTTTGCAGAATTCAACGAAAATGCCATCGGCAATGTCTTCCCCACACGCGCTGTTCATAATAAAAAATTTGCCTACGTCTTCAATCCTTGGTCTGATGGTAGCAGATCTTTTACGAGTGCTTCTTCATTCCATAAATCATACAAGGTCATTAAAGAATTGGCAAAAACTGACTCCGAGCTTGCCAAACGCTACAATCACCTTGTCTATAGAGAACTTGAAGAACTTTATGATTTAGAAAAAGACCCTAACTGCCTCAACAATCTCGCTCAAAACCCTGAATACCTCAATCAACTTAAACAAATGCGCATGAAACTCACTCAACACATGACTAAAATCAATGATTATGCTCTTGAGGCCATGAAAAATCGTCAATCACCTGAAAAACTTGCGTACTTCATGGAAAAGCAAGATGCAGAATCAATCAAGAGAGCCCTGTCAATTCAATGGAAAAGGTTTAAAAATCGTATTGGTGGTACTGGAAAAAACAAAGAACTCTTTGTATCACCAGCCAATCTTTAAATTGTTTTTCTCCTTCACAGGTTTTAAAATATTAAATAAGATTATCTTTAGAATAGAAAAGCAGGCATTTTATGAGCGCAGGTGATTGGAATACACGATTAACTCTTTTGCAAAGAGCACAGAACCCTGACGATGAGCAGGCTTGGGATGACTTCGCCAACTACTATCATAAATTTGTCATGGTCATCCTTCATCAAATGGGCGTAAATGAAAACGACAAAGCCGATCTTGCACAAGAAGTATTAATCTCATTATGGAAATCTTTGCCAAAGCTAGAGTTTGATAGCAATCGCGCCAGGTTCCGCACCTGGATGAGTTCCATTATCCACCGCCGTGTCATGGATCACTATCGAAAAGTCCATCGTCAATCAAATAAAATCGAAAAATTTCGTAACGAAGAGGAGTTGAGTGCTCCGATTTCTCAGCCTGAAATTGAAAAACTCATTCAGTCTGAGTGGGAAGTCTATGTTGTCCAAGCCGCCATGGATCGCGTCACTCCCATCTTCTCCGGGAAAGCGATGGAAGTCTTTAAGATGAGTATGGAAAGCATCCCTTCAGATGTCATTGCAGAAAAACTCGACTTGCAACGCAACTCGGTCAACAAACTAAAAAACCGAGTCAAAGAAAGACTTCTAAGTGAAATCCAAGTTTTAAAACAGGAAATGCACCTTTTTAATGAGTAATAATAACCAAGACTTTGCTCGAAAATTCTCCGACCTCTTTCACGAAGAACCCGCTGAAAACACCCCCATTTATGCGGAACTTCAAGACATCGAAAGTCGCTACCGCTTTGTCGAAACCGTTGCCACCGGCGGGATGAAAAAAATTACCAAAGTCTTTGATCAATCGACCTCTCGTCATGTCGCCATGGCTGAGCTCCTCCCTGATATTGACACCTCATTCAATGAATTATTCCTCAAAGAAGCTCGCTTAACCGCTATGCTCGAGCATCCCAATATCATTTCAATACACGATATTGGCGTCAATGAAAAAGGTCTCCCTTTTTTCACAATGGATCTCAAGGAAGGCAATTCACTCCAAGACATCCTTCGACGACTTAGTCAAAGTGATAAGCATTATGAAAACACTTACCCTCTACATGAACTTCTTCTCATATTCATAAAAATCTGTGATGCAATTTCCTTTGCTCATTCTCGTGGAATCATCCATTTAGACCTCAAGCCTGCTAACATCCAAGTGGGTCGCTTTGGTGAGGTCCTCGTCTGTGATTGGGGCCTCGGCAAAACACTCAACCAACATGAAACTCAGGACTTCGAGGAGCTTCTTCTCAATACCGATCTACTCAATCACGTTACTCAAAGAAACGAGATCATCGGAACACCGGGCTACATGGCACCAGAACAAACAGAAACTAAAAGCCTACTAGACGAAAAAGCAGATGTTTTTGCTCTTGGTTGTATGCTATACTCAATCCTCTGTCTAAAGCCTCCATTTTCAGGGAGTACTTTTGAGGATATTTTGAAAAAAACACGCCAGGGTGATTTTCTTGAACCGTCAAATAATTTAGGGCGACCTCTTCCACAAAGTTTACTTGCCGTCATTAAACGGTGTATGAAAGTCAACAAAGACGAACGCTATAATTCCGTCGCTCAAGTTAAACTCGATATACAAAAATATCTCTCAGGCTTTTCTACTGAAGCTGAAGAAGCGAGTCTTCTCAAAGAACTAAGACTCCTCATCAAGCGAAATAAAGCTGCTTCAGTTACCAGCTTCAGTGCTCTTCTGATCATTTTTGCACTCTGCTTTTATTTCATCAATGCCCTTCAGGAACAAGTCAAAGTGGCTCAAATAGAAACCTTGAGAGCCGAAGAATCAGCTCATAATCTTGAACAAGAAAAAAACAAATCAGATCAATTACTCCAAGAAAGTAAAGAACTCGTCAATCGCCTTATGAACAGCTTCCTTTCCGAATCTGAATTAACTTCAAAAACTTTTATCTATGAGTACCCCCGCCAATCTCTCAACAAAACCCTCACCAATGCCAAGGAGCTCCTGAAAATAGATCCTAAAAACATAGCTGCTAGGCATCATTTAATCCTCTCGCTTTTTCTCATGCAGCGATTCAAAGAAATCAACGAGCTGCCTTATAAAGAATCCAAAACACTTCGCGACCTCAGCAAAAAATATGTAGATGCAACTCGAGCCCCCATTGGCTTACTAAAAATTGAATCTCTAGCTAAACTAATAGCCGACCTCCGTAATAACATACGATACGATTACCCCGTGGCTTTGCGATTACTTGCCTACGACAGCAGTGTGAGAGGGAACCCAAATTATTATGACCAAGTCGTCATTGAATTACTAAAAATGATCAATCCCAAGTGGGATGCGAAGGGTTTTAACTATTCCTATCGTGAGCAATCCTTGATCATAAATTCACAAGGTATTGAATTCCTCAAGAGTCCCGAATATTACGCCTCCGGAAAAAACCCACTCTCTTTTCTCAACCTAAGCACCTTAAAAATTTCTAAGACCTCAATACAAGATATTACTGAAGTTGAAGGCCTCAAAATCTCTACCTTGGACATAAGTAATAGCGGTATATCGCAGCTCGATAAAATCTATAAAGTTAAAAGTCTCAAAAAGCTTATTATTCATCGGGGTCAACTGCCATCAAAACAGATTAATAAACTTAAAACATCGATCTACATAGAAGTTTTATAAACGACCTGTCCCGTCAGCTCAATTCGTGACGAACAAGTAAATTAAAAAGGTGTTTTCCATGCTCCATAAATCTTTTACTTTACTTTTACTCCTTCTAGCTCAAATATCACTTAGCAACGAACGACCCAATATCCTCTTCATCATGGTCGATGACCTAGGCTCCCGTGACCTCTCGGCGTATGGTTCCAAGGATATTCAAACCCCACAAATAGATCAACTTATGGATAGAGGAATGCGCTTTACGCAATTCACTGCGAATAGTTGTGTCTGCTCCCCATCACGAGCCGCCTTCTTAACAGGTCGCAATCAGGACATGGTTGGCGTCCCAGGCGTCGTTAGAACCCATGACCATAATTCCTGGGGTTACCTCGACCCAGAAGCCGTCACCATTGCCGATGTATTCAAAAGCAATAACTACCGCACGAGTCTTATTGGCAAGTGGCACCTTGGACTGCAATCGCCTAACCACCCTAACGAGCGTGGCTTCGAAATTTTCCATGGTTTCCTTGGGGATATGATGGATGACTATTGGGAGCACACTCGACATGGAGTTGCCTATATGTACCATAATTCAACAGCAGTTGAAACAAAGGGCACCCACGCCACAGAACTGTTTACAAATTGGGCAATCGAGGAAATAAAACAGGCACAAAAAGATCCGCGACCTTTTTTTCAATTCCTTTCCTATAACGCTCCTCACGACCCCATCCACCCTCCTAAAAAATATTACGAATATTTTAAAAAGAAACAGCCAAACACGAGTGAAAAACGCGCCAAGATTGGTGGTCTCATCGAACACCTCGACTACTCAATAGGGCGTGTGTTAGATACTTTGAATGAGCTGGAAATCGACAAAAACACTCTAGTTATTTTCACCTCCGACAATGGCGGAAAAATCAAATATGGTGCAGACAATGGCGAATTACGCGCTGATAAAACTCACATGTATGAAGGTGGTCTTCGCGTCTGTACTTCATTCACTTGGCCTGAAAAAATCAGATCCAAAAGCCTATCAGATTTTAGAGCTATGACGATGGATTTCATGCCCACCCTTTTGGATGCAGTCAATATTGATTACTCTGGGCACATGGATGGCAAATCGTTTTTACCCGAGCTTCTATTTGGTCAACAAGAAAATTTCACAAAACGAAAGCAGTTTTATACCTGGCTTCAGATTTATAAAAAACATGCCCTGCGAATAGATGACTGGAAATTGGTTAACAATAGTAAAAAATCTCAATACGAACTCTTTAATCTCAAAAATGACCCTTTTGAAAAAAAAGACTTGAGTGAAAAACACCCTGAAAAATTTAGCGACATGCGCAAAGCGATGGATGCTTACCTCTCCAAAGCAAATCAGATCAACTGGAAGCGACCTTCTCAAAAGAAATCTCAATAACCTGTCCCTTTTCTCATTCACACGCGAATAAGTAATAAAGACAAATATTAAGGTTTCCCATGCGCTTTATTTTCATCACACTTTTCACTTTAATTTCCTGCGATCAACCAGGAATGTTTTATACTCAAAACCACACAAAGTCAGTTTCAAATACTGTAAAAGAAGAATCCGTTCTTCAAGAAAAAATCACCTCCGAAAATACTTTGCAGAGCTTTATGATTGCTCCGCAGCAACCCCACGCACTCCCCTTGGAAGAACGCAACCCTGAAATTCATGGTGACACAGCGACTTTACTTTGGACGACCCAGCACCTCACAAAGGACCTCGGATCAGACATTATTAAACTCAGCTTAAGCCACAAAACCCTTCACAAACAAGGGTATAAGGTCGACAAACACACAAGTCTCGCCGACTTAGCTCAACATCAGGTTTATCAAAATAGTCTGGATCTTCCCTATCGTTTAGCCTTCTTTTGGGCCCACGGAAAAACCCTCTTCAAGTATTATAAGCCCTCTAAGGATCAGGAAATTTATGATGAATTCTACGAATTTACTTCCTACCTACTGAAGAACTATAACGAATCCGGTAAAACTTTCATGATTGGTAACTGGGAAGGTGATTGGCTCATGGGAGCGAAGGAAGTGGGTCAAAACGAAGACATGACTCCCGAACAAATCGATAAAATGGTTAGCTGGATGAATATCCGTGGCAAAGCCATCGACGATGCAAAAAAAACAGTGGCTCACAACAATGTAAAAGTTTTTTTCTATGCCGAAGTCAACTTAGTTCGCCACTCCCGCAAAACTGGACTCAAGCGCATGACCAACAGCGTGCTCCCACGTTGTGAATACCTGGATTATGTATCTATCTCCAGTTATGAAACTCAAGGAATCGTAGCCTGGGCGAGTCCTCACAGTGCAGATTCATTAAAAGCTGACCTCTATAATGACCTCAACTATGTAGAAAATTCACTTCCGCCTCGCCCTGGAATTATCGGTAAACGCATCGGAATTGGAGAAATCGGTTACCCAATCGTTCACGTTATGAATTCCTACAAAGTCAAAGAACGGGAAGCCGAGCTCATTCAGGCAAGATTAGCACTACTTTCTGCTCGAGTTAATCTGGAATGGGGAACCCCTTTCTGGCTGTGGTGGGGCATCCATCATAATGAAGAAATTGAATCAAAAAAATACCCTAATCACAAATTCAAAGGTTTTGGAATCATCGATCAAAAATCAGGACACAAAACTCGCCTTTGGCACGAATTCCACTCCTATAATATGTGGGCTGCACAAGAAATCGAATCGCAGCCAGATGAGTTTAGACAGAATGCCATAAAGTGGTTAAAAGACCGCGTCAATCAACTTGAGAAAGAAATCTCTCACTCCAATCAATTCACAACTTTTTACTAGGAACACTATGAAAAAATTTATTCTACTTATAACAATTTTTTGTTTTTGCCTAAGTGCCCAGGAACTATTTAAAGACCCTCAGTTTAAGCACAAGGAAAAATACTGGATTTTAAAAAAGAAACCTGAATTCTCTAAGGTGAAACCTAGATTTTCACGAAACCTTTTCACCATCCAAACTCCCCATAGTTCAGAAAGCTTTTATCTCTCATTAATTACTGAAGTAGACGTAAAACCCGGAGAAACTTATGAACTTAATATCAGCACTCTGGCGCAAGGTGAAGGCGAATTAAGATTTAGCCTCGTATCTAGGCCACCGTTGGATCTTAAAGCAAAAAAAATCAAACTTAACCGTTTTGTTCCCATGGGCCTCACTAAAAATGTAAGCCCTCAGAAGACTTGGCAGAACCATTCCTACACCTTTACTGCAAAGGAATTAGCTTCAAAAGAACACCGCCCCCATATCTCTATTCAATTCGGGGCTTTTCACGGCAAATTTCAAATTAAAGATTTACATCTTACTAAACTCTAAAATACAGTTTATTAGACCGAGCGATGATAATTTTCTAAATCACGCTCTGAGTCTCTTGCTTTTCAAAGAGCTTTTAATTCATTTCCCTTGCAATGTATGAAGTACAAAACAGAGTAAGAGATTGATTAATTAGGAGGTCTTTATGCGTTTATTTATTTGTATCGCTTTTCTTTACTTGTTTGCTCATGCGGGAGAGCAAGCAGCAAACTCGCAATTTCCTTATGAGAGTTTAAAATCTGAGCTGAGTGCGCAAGATCGGCACTATATAGAAAAGCTTCCGGATCAAGTCATATTTGATTGGGTGCAAGTTCCTGAAAGTCACCAAATAAAAGACGGTGAAACACTTAGAGTTTTTTACGAATACCGCCTTCCAAAAAAAACAGATAAAAACAAACGTCCCATTTGCTTTTTTTATGGTGGTCCTGGGCTAGATCCTCGTTCAGCGGTGCATTCCTTACTGCCCATGACCAAAGAGAATGGCATCCTCATCATCCACCAGAGAGGCACTGGACTTTCTTCTCCCCTACCTAAAATCCAGCACGACTCCGATATCCTGCGCTATAAAAACTACCTGAGTCGAGCCATTGTCCAAGATGCTGAAATCATTCGCAAAAAAATCTTTGATCATCAAGCTTGGGTGGTCACTGGCCAAAGCTTTGGCTCGCTCATTATCCAACGGTATATCACTATGTACCCAAACTCACTCTACTCGGCCCATGCACATGGTTTTGCGGCCACGTCTTTACCCACACCCTTTGCAGAAGCGCGCATAATTAAACACAAAGAAGTCTTAAATGAGTATCTCAAGAAGTATCCCAAAGATAAAAAGCGCTTGGAATTGATTGCTCAATATTGCAAAACAAATACGTTTTCGCCAAAAAATGAACCCCAAATCAAAATCCAGGGACGGCATAGCTTCTCCTTTGCTGGCATGGTTTTTCTCTCTGCACCCAATTACTGGAAGGATTTATCAAATATTTTAACGATGATTTGCCCAGAGAACACCGTTGATCCCCATAAATTAAAACTCATGATCAACAACTTCTATTTCAACAAAAGCTTTCTTCACCTCGGTAAAGAACAAGATGTTCTCAATGTGGTTTTCAATCGTCATGAAGCCTATGTAACGCAAGTTGGCCAATCACTTAGTAACTATTATAAAGAGATTATTACTAAACTCAAAAAGCAGGACATCGACACTGACAAATGGTCAATGGGTGAAGAAGCGCTCATGCATTTTTGCATAGATGCTCCTATGCATAACTTGGCGGACAGCTATGATTTAGGCCCGGCCGACCCTTTGCGCCCCAAAGACATTGCCAAAGCTTTAAAAAACACGCCTCATTTAAACTTTCACCTCTACGCTGGTGAAATTGATAGCGTCGCTCCCCCTGAAACCTTTGAAGAACTGCAAAAGCATTGCCATCGGGGCTTAAGTTTCAAAATCCTTCCTGGGGGTCATGACTCATTTTTGAGCCCCGTTTTCTGGGAAGAAGTTTTTAAACACTCACAAGAATAAGTTCATTCAGACCAAAAAAAATCTTTTGAAATTAAACTAAAATGTCCTTGACCACATGCCCATGAACATCTGTGAGACGGAAAGCACGTCCCTGATACTTAAAAGTGAGTTTTTCGTGATCAATCCCTAACTGATGCAACATCGTTGCATGGAAGTCGTGTACGTGTACTCCACCATCAACCACGTTATACCCAAACTCATCCGTTTCACCATGAGTGATACCTGGCTTAATACCGCCGCCAGCCATCCAATAAGTAAAGCAACGCGGGTGATGATCGCGTCCGTACTCATCTTCAGTCAATTTCCCCTGACAATATGCCGTACGGCCAAACTCTCCGCCCCAAACAACTAGGGTGTCATCAAGTAAGCCACGTTGCTTCAAATCTGTTACAAGAGCTGCAGAAGCTTGATCCACATCCATGCACTGCTTCGGTAAAGCTGTAGGTATATTGTTGTGCTGATCCCAACCGCGATGATAAAGCTGAATAAAGCGTACGCCTCGTTCCGCTTGGCGACGTGCCATAATACAGTTCGCCGCAAATGTACCCGGTGTTTTCGAAGCTTCACCATAGAGCTCAAAAGTACTTTTGGGCTCATCTCCCAAGGAAAGCGCCTCGGGAACCGACATCTGCATACGGTAGGCCATCTCATATTGCTCGATACGCGTCTGGGTCTCAGCATCATGATGCTGCTCCATCGCCAATTGATTCAGTCCATTTAAATTATCTAATAAATGACGACGGTCTTTACGACGCTCACCCTTGGGATTACTTAAATAAAGTACAGGGTCATTACCCGCACGAAATTGAACACCTTGATGAACTGAAGGCAAAAAGCCATTGCCCCAAAGTTTCGTGTAAATTGGCTGACCACCTGGGCGGCCCGTCCCTTGAGAAACCAAAACAGAGAAATCTGGTAAGTTCTTATTGGCAGTACCTAGGCCGTAGCTCAACCAAGAGCCAAAACTAGGACGACCCGGAATCTGATGACCCGTTTGAAAAAAGGTTACGGCAGGATCATGATTAATCGCCTCGGTATACATACTTTTCACAAAGCAGAGATCATCGGCAATCTTAGCCGTATGTGGCATCAGGTCACTTATCCAGGCACCGCTCTTGCCATGTTGTTTAAAATCCCATTGATGGCCCGCAATCGGAAAACTTGCTTGTCCAGAACTCATGCCCGTTAAACGCTGTTCCGATTTAATAAAGCCCCCCTCTTTCCCTTCGCGTATAAAGAGTTCTTTACCATGATGTTCACGAAGAAGTGGCTTGTGATCAAAGAGGTCGTGTTGTGAGGGACCGCCATTCATAAAGAGGAAAATAATTCTTTTGGCCTTAGGCGCAAAATGAGGTAATTGTTTCTGGATGTCAGCTGCCATGGCTTCAGGGTTTATCATGGAACTTAGAGCTAGGCCTCCCAAGCCAGCTCCACCCATTTTGAAAAATCCACGACGATCCATTGGTTTAGCAAAATTGTTTTTCATCTTATTTCTCCTTAGTTCCGTGTAATTGTTTCATCTAAATTCAATAGTAACTGAGCGACTGCCATGTAAGAGGCTAATTCATTTTTATCTGATGAAGCTACTTGAACTGAATCTCCCACTGTGAGTCGCTCTTTGGCTAAAGCAGGGTTTTTCTTGTATTCATTTAAGCGATAATTAAATTCTTTTTTCAAGAGTGCTAATTCTGCTGAGTTTGCTTTGCGTGCGGTCGCTAAGCGCCAGCCAAACTGAACCCGTTGATCTAACTGACTCCCCCCCTCGAGCATCATGCGTTGAGCTAAAGCTCTAGCTGCCTCGACGTATTGAACATCATTCAAAGTCACAAGTGCTTGTAGTGGTGTATTTGTCGGATTCCTACGGGCTACACAAGTTGTTCGATCAGTCGCATCAAAGACAACACTTGAAGGGTGTGGTACCGTGCGTTTCCAGAAAGTATAAACCGTCTTACGGTAGAGAGCCTCACCCTTGTCTTGCTTGAAGGTTGCATTCCCCTTTTCTTTCCATAGCCCTGCGGGTTGGTAAGGCTTCACTGGACGTCCACCTTTTTTATCCACTAATAACCCGCTAATACTTAAGGCATTATCACGTATAAACTCAGCATCCAAACGTCTTCTACTAAAGTAGCTGAGGTATTTATTTTCACCGTCAACTTGGACTTTACTCTTCACTTGGGTACTCGATTGACGGTAGGTCGCGCTCATCACCATTTGCTTGATCATATACTTAAGGTCCCAAGAATTCTCAACAAAATCTACGGCTAAGTAATCTAGTAAGGCTTGATTCGTAGGCAAATCTCCTTGAAGTCCAAAGTCTTCTGCCGTTCTCACAATGCCTCGACCAAAGAGCAACTGCCAATAACGATTAATGGTAACTCTTGCAGTTAGGGGATTGCGTTCATCTACTAACCATTTGGCTAAACCCAAACGGTTTTTGGGGTAAGAAGGATCCATAACTAAGATACTTTCTGGCACTCCAGGAAAAACTTCTTCGCCTTTATTTTCGTAGCTACCACGTTCGAGAATATGAGTTTTACGCGGCTCTTTACGCTCTTTCATTACAAGCGTTGTCGGAATCGTGCCATTCAAATTTTTCAATTCCCGATCAGCTTTATTGAGTTGCGCTAATAAGCTTATGTATTTCTTTGTATTAGGCTTACGAACTAACACTTCAGCGCTTTCTAAGATTTTATCCTGATTCACAAGCTTGCCTTTTGCATCAAAGTAATGAATCTCTGCATCTTTTAAGAAGCGTATATTTTTCTTTGTCGCTCGTAGTTCTAAGCCAGAGATTTGAATTTCTTTTTCAAATTCAAACTCGATAAAGGCCTTGTGACCATTAACTCGAACCTCATCTTTATTATCAATAAGAAATAATGGATCTGACTTAATTTTTTTAGAGGCTTTCACTTTTGGATTGTTTCCCACGTAGTCTAAAAACTTCACACCCGTTAAAATGAGTGGAGACTTATCATTTCTAAAGAGCTTAACTTTCTTCACTAAGATAGATTCAGCTTTTGCCTTATCGTTTTCAGCCTTTAAATCTTTTTGAAGCTGAGCCATCTGTTCCTCTAAGCTCGTCTTCTTTCCTGACTGTTCTTTAGAAGGTAAGTTAATAAATGGTGCAGCAGCACCTTTGCCCACTTTACCCTTTTCATCAATACTTCTAAAGAAGGCTGACATCTCATAAAAATTTTTCTGGCTTAAGGGGTCGTACTTGTGATCGTGACAGGAAGCACAATCTAAACTCATGCCCAAGAAAGCAACTGAGGTTGTGCGCACGCGATCTCCAGCATACTGAAGGAGGTACTCTTCGTCGATAATTCCACCTTCATTTGACACAGGATTATTACGATAAAAACCCGTCGCTACTTTTTGGTCGCGGCTAGAGTTCGGCAGTAAATCACCTGCAACCTGCTCAGTTATAAACTGATCAAAAGGTTTATTGTCATTGAAGGCTTTCATGACCCAGTCACGCCAAGGCCACATACTTCTGGCTCCATCTTCAAAAAGCCCCTGCGAATCTCCATAACTCGCTACGTCGAGCCACTCAACAGCCAAGCGTTCTCCCACGGCTTTATCTGCCAGTATGCGATCGACTAGACGCTCATAGGAACCCTCTTTTTGATCCGCTAAAAAGGCATCAACCTCATTAAGGCTCGGTGGCGTACCTCTCAAGTCCAATGAAAGACGACGAATTAGCTGCTCTTTACTTGCCTCCGGATTGGGCTGAAGCTTTAAGTCCTCAAGTTGGCGACCTATATGGCGGTCGATATCATTTTTGCACCAGTCATCATTCTTTAGATCAACTTTCTTTTTCTGAGGCGGCACAAAGGCCCAGTGCTTTTCGTAATTGGCACCCTGCTCAATCCACTTGCGAATAATTTCTTTCTCATCCTTAGTCAATTGCTTTGCAACGCTATCAATCGGCGGCATAATCTCATCTTCATCATCTGTAATAAGACGCTGCCAAACAATACTCTCATGAGGCTTGCCAGGAATAATCGCTGCATCACGACGGCGTTCGCGCCCACTCTTTGTTTTGTAAACCCTTTCCTGCGTGGCCAAGTCTTCTGTATGTAGTTGAAGCTTACCTTTAATTTCTTTGGCATCTGGCCCGTGACAATGATAACAGCGGTCGGCCAAAATTGGGCGAACTTGTTCATTAAAACTAATTTTTTCTTCTGCGCCTAAAACGAGGCTGAAGAGTAAGAAGGTGGAGATAAATACTTTTTTCATTAGGGTTCCTTTTTCGTTCATTCCACCTCTTTTCGTCAATGATTTCATCAATCTGCCTAGCTTTTTGAAATTTTTTTCACTTTTTTATCATTTACTGAAGCAGATTTCTTATTTTAGGCACGATAATAAAGAAAAAGTCAATTTATTTTATGCATCCTTCAGAACAGTTCGTTAATCTCTACATCCGCCACGAAGGCCAAGTCCGCGCTTATATTCAGCGACTCGTCTTCAATTCTAGTGATGCCGAAGACATCATGCAGAGTACTGCCATGCTTTTGTGGAAAAAACACGAACAATACAAAGAGGATCAACCTTTCCTTCCTTGGGCTTATAAATTTGCTTATAATGAAATGCGCAATTACTACCGCAAAAACGAGAAAACGAAAAAACTCATCCTCGACCCCGACTGCATTGATCAACTAGTCGACACCTCAGAAAAGTACTCATCCCAACTCGATGATCTCAAAGCCTCTCTAGATGAATGCATCTGTAAACTCAAAAATAGCGACCGTCGTCTCATCGAATATCGTTATTGCGAAGATGGCAAAATTAATGATCTCGCCGAAAAGCAGAACACCACAGCCAATGCTCTTAGTAAAGCTTTGCAAAAAATTAGGCAAAACCTTTACCTCTGCGTACGTAGCAAAAGAGGTGATGCCTAATGGAAAAACTAAAACTTAACCGTCAATCACGTCGGCTTTTTGAGCTCATCCATCAATCCCATGAAGCTGAACTCAATGAGAAAGAAGTGCTTGAGCTCAATACCCTACTCAAAGAAAGCGAAGAGCTTCGCCTCATCTTTCTCAGCATACGTGATCAACACATCAGTCTCGACGAACGTTTAAAAAATCGCCGTACTAATGATCAGGTCTTGGGCTTTGTCGATTCCCCTCAAGAACCCAAAGAGTCCTCAAAATTTTTCTTGAAATTATTTCTTATCGTCAGCCTTTTAGCTGCGGGTTTCGCAATCGGTTCTCTGAAATCAAATCATAGTTCTGAAAAAATTGAGCCCACATTAGAAGACATCCCTAGCCAGTTTGAACATCACATTGCCACCATTAGCTCAAGTATAAACACTTTTGATTCTCGCCTCAAAAAAGGCCAAGACCTCAAAGCTGGCTGGCTCACCCTCAAAAAAGGGAAAATTATCCTAGGAATGAGTAGTGGCATGGAAATCAGTGTCGAGGCTCCTGCAAAAATCGAACTCATCGATAGTAGCTCTCTAAAATTAGACTATGGAAAAATGCGACTTAAATCTTCATTGGCAAGAAAAGGCTTTTCAGTCATCACCAAACACGGCAAGCTCAGTGATCAAGGAGCCGATTTTGGCGTTCACATCGAAGATTCTATTGCAACGAGCAACTGCTTCACTGGAGAAGTCGCGTTTATTGATGGCGAACTGGTGCAAATGATCCATGCAGGTCAAAACTATTCTTTAAAAGATGAAAAATTCATTGAGCAAGAAATTTACGAAAGCACCGAAAGTGTTCGTGCAGAAGCTCAACTTGCTTCAAAAGAAAAGCTAGCTGCTTGGCGTCGCTATATTCATCAACTTAAATATGATCCCGACACAGCTTTCCTCTATCAGTTTGCTCCAAATATCAACAACCCTCAGGAACTCATCCAAGAAGTACATCGCAGTGAAGTCGAGCCCGCTCATGGTAAAATCATTGGCGCAAACTGGGATCAAGGACGCTTCCCTGGTACCAGTAGTTTAAAATTCGACAGCCCCAATGATCGCGTCAAATTTTTCCTAAATGAAAAGTTCGATGCCATGACCTATCATATGTGGGTAAAAATAGATGAGCTCAATAAAAACAACAATCACCTGGGAATTTTCCTAAGTGAAAAATGGGATCCCAATCAGATCACTTTACAGTATGTTACTTTGCCGAAAGGTGCTTTTTTCAAAATTGATAGTCGAGAAAATTTTGTCCATAACAGCATTTTCTTAAAACCTGAACAAATCCTTGGGCAGTGGCTTTTAATCTCATTTACCTTTAACATAGAAGAAAAAGGAATTCATCTTTACCTCAATGGTAAAAGTATTGACAAGCAGTCAAAAATTCACCAACAATCAATGACACCACCTTTTATCGGTTGGTGCGACTTAATGAATTGGGTTCCTTTAAATTCTCAAGATATCAGAAGTACACCTGGACAGGTGGACTTCCTCTCTATTCATCGACGCGCTTTTTCAGCTGAAGAAGTTTTGGATTTTTATAAGAAATCAAAAACCCCCTAATGAGTTTCGATTTACCTTACTTTTCCTCATCTTTGCTATTATCTATACTCGATAAATAAGCTAGCAAATCTTTTGTTTGATCTTTCGTAGGATTCTTGCTCCCCTCAACATGTGAGCGAATGCCTTCATTAAACTTCTTGAGTTGGCCTTCTAAATACCAATCTATTTGAACTGTCAAAGGCGGCGCTAGCAAACTCCTTACACCTTCAGCATTTTCTCCATGACAAGAAGCACAATCCTTTTTGTAGATCTTTTCACCTACGACTTTATCGCCTCCTTTTATTGTCTGACGTTTTTTAAGGGGCTTCATTCCCTGGATGTGCTTTCCTAAAAAAGCCACACTCTTATCATCTAATGTTTGAGTCATGCTTTGCATCATCTTGCCTTCCACGTCATTGATATGCGCACCACGCTTGCCATCGCGAAAATGCCGTAATTGCTGTGCTACGTACCAGCGGGGCAAACCCGCAATCGAAGCCACCTTCATTGATTTCAAGCCATGGCCATCATCCAAATGGCAAGCCGTACAACGCTCTTTAAAAATCTGTTCCGCCTGCTCAGCCACTGTTGATTCTGCTGATAACACTCCCGATAAGAGACACGCCGATAAAACCATGAACTTTTTCATGAAACCCTTTAAACTTATTTATTGTAGTTAAGTTAATATATAAACTCTATGTTGCAAATAATATAGGGTTAACAGCACTTCATTATAAGTCCATAAAAACAGCTTTATTCAAAGGTCAAAATTCTCACATAAATCACTTCATTTCCACAGACTTAAAAAAAAGTATTTTACTAGCTTGAAAGTCATAGAAGAAACGCTATTTTCCGCGACCTTTTGTCTCAGGACATGAGGACAAGCATAATTATAAACAAAATCATAGGAATTAAATATGGCACACGCACCTTCTGCGAAAAGACATATAAGAGCCGACGAGAAAAAACGCGTCCGCAACAAGGCTCGCAAAAGCGCGATCACGACTCTTGAAAAGAAGTTCAACGCTGCACTTACTGAAGGCAACACTGAAGAAGCTAAAAAAGCTCTTCAAGTTTGTTTCTCTGCATACGATAGAGCCGTTAAAAAAGGCGTCGTCAAAAGAGCAACTGCTGACCGTAGAAAATCACGTCTTAATCTCGCTTTAAATAAAGCTAGCAAATAATTTAACTTTACCAAAAATAAAATTTAATCCAGAATGCTTGACTACCGAAACCAAAGCATTCAAAACCAATAGGAAGAGATATGTCAATCAAAATTACTGACCTACTTGAAGCCGGCGTACACTTCGGCCACCAAACTCGTCGCTGGAACCCAAAAATGAAGCCATACATTTATGGTTCTAGAAACGGTATCCACATTTTCGACCTGAGCAAAACTATGGTTGCTCTTAATAATGCTTGTAAATTCCTCTATTCAACAGTTGCTGATGGCGGCGATGTACTCTTCATTGGTACTAAGCGTCAATCACAAGAGATTGTGGAAGAAGCTGCAAAAGCAAGCAACATGCACTACATCTCATACCGCTGGTTAGGTGGTACACTTACTAACCTTACTACTATCCGTAAGAGTGTTGCTAAGCTTAAAAAATACACTAAGATGGAAGAAGACGGCACTCTCGACGCAATGAAGAAGAAAGCTGCTTCACAAATCCGTCGTGAAAAAACTAAACTTGAGAACTCTCTTTCTGGTATCGTTGACCTTCAAAAACCACCAGCAGTTGTTGTAATTGTTGACATCAACAAAGAACACATCGCTATTAAAGAAGCTCAATCACTCGGTATTCCAGTAGTTGCTATCCTCGACTCAAACTCAAATCCTGACACTGTTGCTTACGGTATCCCTGGTAACGATGACGCTGTACGTTCAGTACAAGTTATCTTCGACCAACTCAGCGCTGCTGTTGTTGCGGGTAAAGGTATTGCTGACGCTAAAGCTGCTGAAAAAGCTAAAGAAGACAAAATCAAAGCTGAGAAAGCCAAAGCTGAAAAAGCTGAGAAAATCAAAGCTGACAAAGAGAAAGCTGAGAAAGCTAAAGCTGAAAAGGCTAAAAAAGCTGAAGAAGCTAAAGCTAAGAGAGCTGCTGACGCTAAAGCTAAAAAAGCTGAAGAAGCTAAAGCTGAAAAGGCTGCTCCTGCTAAGGAAGAAAAAGCTGAAAAAGCTGCTCCTAAGAAAGAGACTAAAGCTAAAAAAGCCGCTCCTAAGAAAGAGACTGCTGAAAAAGCTGCTCCTGCTAAAGAAGAAAAAGCTGAAGAGGCTGCTGAGCCTGAAGCTAAAGCGTAAGAACTTTTTGATACCATGCGACCTTCGGGTCGCATAAACAAAACTTAAGGAAAAATGACAAATGGCTATTTCTGCTAAAGACATCGCTGCACTCCGCAAAGCTACTAACTGCGGCCTCCTCGATTGCAAAAAAGCACTCACTGAATCTGAAGGCGACTTCGATAAAGCTGTTGAAATCCTCCGTAAAAGAGGCCAAGCTAAGGCTGTTAAAAAAGCTGGTCGCGAAGCTAACGAAGGTGTAGTTGTTGCTAAGGTTGACGGTAACAAAGCTGCTATCACTCAACTTTCTTGTGAAACTGACTTCGTAGGTAACACTGACCGTTTCCGCGACTATGCAGCTTCACTCCTCGACAAGACTATTGCTAAAGACTCTAACGGCGACGTTACTGAAGAGTTAGCAAGTCAAGAGAAAGAAGACCTCGTAACTATGATCGCTACTATTGGCGAAAATATGCAGATCGTTTCAGCTCAGTCTTGGACTACTGAAGGTCAACTCCACACTTACATTCACGGTAACGGTCGCATCGGCGTTCTCGTTGACGTTGAAGGCGAAATCGACGAAGCTGGCCTCAAAGCTATCGGCATGCACATCGCTGCATTCAACCCTTCTTATGTTGATGAAACTGGCGTTCCTGCTGAAGACATCGAAAAAGAAAAAAATATCTTCGCTGAAAAAGCAAAAGGCAAGCCTGCTGAAATCGCTGACAAAATCATTAATGGTTCAGTTCAAAAATGGTTCAAAGACGTATGTCTCGTTAACCAACCTTGGATCATGGATGACAAAATCACTATTACACAAGCTTACCCTAAAGCTTCTGTAAAGCGTTTCGCTCTCTGCAAGATCGGCAAGTAATCATTGCCCATGTCACCTGTATATAAACGAATCATCCTAAAGCTCAGTGGCGAAGTTCTTCGCTCCGACGACAACTGCATTAGCCCGGCTATCGTTCAAGAAATGTCCGAAGCCATCAAATCAGTTGTTGACATGGGCGTCGAAGTTGCGCTTGTTATTGGCGGTGGAAATATTTTCCGCGGCCTTAGTGCTTCTCGCAAAGGAATGGATCGTACCACAGGTGACTACATGGGAATGATGGCAACTTGCATCAATGCCCTGGCTCTTCAAGATGGCTTGGAGAGTCTTGGCATCCCCACTCGCGTTCAATCTGCCATAGCTATGCAGCAGATCTGCGAACCCTACATCCGACGTAAAGCCGTAAGACACCTAGAGAAAGGTCGCGTCGTGATTTTTGCTGCCGGAACTGGCAGCCCCTATTTCTCTACTGATACAACTGCGGCTCTTAGAGCTAACGAAATCAACGCTGAACTTGTCCTTAAAGGTACAAAAGTTGATGGCATCTACGATAAGGACCCCGTCAAATACGACGATGCAGTGAAGTACAAAGAGATCTCTTATACCGATTGCTTAAGCAAGCAACTTCAAGTTATGGACTCAACCGCTTTCACTTTATGCATGGATAACAAACTCCCGATTGTTGTTTTTGACTTCCACCAAGAAGGCGTACTTAAAAATATTCTTTGTGGTAACACAGAAGCTGCAACGGTTGTAAAGTAAGCCCCTCTCTCATCTCCCGAGAAACCCTCTTCATATTTAGCCGATAGCTCATCCCGCTAAACTTGCGACTTTCGCACAAGGTCTTATATTGAGTCCAAATTAATAGGATAGTCAAAATGAGTGAGTGGAATTTTTCACCTCCCGCTTTCAGTGATCTAAGTGATCATGCCGTTAAGCCCAGCAGCCAAGCTCTATCAGGTAAAAATATTGCTCTATTCATTTCTGGCAGCATCGCTGCCTACCGCTGCCCCGACCTCATTCGCGAACTTCGCAAAAATGGCGCATCTGTCACAGTCTTTGCTAGCGAAAGCGCCCTCAACTTCGTCAGCGAAACCAGCCTTCACTGGACTTCCACCCATCCAGTCATCACTTCTTTAAGCGCCGACGCAGAGCACCTCGAATCTGATTATCCCTACGATCTTTTTCTTATCGCTCCCGCCAGCTACAATAGCATCAACAAAATGGCACAGGGAATTGCTGACAATGCATTGTCGACTGCTATGGCTTGCGCCCTTGGCTGTTTAGAATTTCGGAAAACTCCGATTTTAATTGCTCCTTGCATGAATGGTATCATGCATAACCAAATCCTCGTTGACTCAATGAAAAGCCTCGCTGATTTAGGAGTAAAATTCATCCAACCGCGCCAAGAAGATGGCAAGAATAAACTCCCCGAAATCAAGACTCTCGTCAATGACTGTATCGAGGTGCTTAAAAGTGAATAAACCTGGTGGCATCTGCACTTACTTAATTGTTCCTGGCATGATCCTCATCGCCATGTTTACTCTAGACCTTTTCTCCTTTGCCACATTCACCATGTTACTCACCGGGTTGATGTTCCTGTCAATTTTTAAAGACGTGGCACAACCCTCCATCTGCGCTGGTGGTAGCTTCACCTTCCTGCTTCTCGGTTCAGTTATCTACGACAAGGAACATGGCCTCACAAGTGAACAAGTCCTAGAAAACAGCCGTCAACTTCTCTCTGGCTTCAGCTCACCAACCCTCATCACCGTAGGCGCCCTATTTGTTGTTGCCGAGGGGGTCCGCTGCAGTGGCTGGCTTGAGTATGCCTCACAAAAAATCCTCAATAATGAAACTAATGAGAAAAAAGCTGCCCTCCGAATCGCCTGTGTTGTCACCCCGCTCTCGGCCTTTATGAACAACACCCCCGTTGTGGCGATGTTTATCCCCGCTATTAAGCGCTGGGCGAATCAACATAAAATCTCTCCTTCACGACTGCTGCTCCCCATGGTATTTTTTACGACTCTGGGTGGCATGTGCACACTTATCGGTACATCAACCAACCTCATTGTCCATGGTAAAATGCGCCGCTCTGGCATCCCTGCACTCGAAGAGGGCCTCGGTATGTTTACACTCTCTCCTGTCGCCCTCTTCTGCCTCGCCCTCGGTATCATTTGGATCATCTTTTTCGCCATTAAGTTACTTCCGAAAAACAACAGTCACGATAGCGAACAAATTCGTACTTATATCATGAAAATGAAAGTAAGCCCCGTAAGCCCTGTCGACGGCAAGCGCGTCAAAGAAACCAACCTACAAAAAATCGATGGCCTTGTTATCATGAGTGCCAGCCGTCCCTCCGGCAATACGGCCAACACCAATATTCGAAATTGGATCTTGCTCAGTGGTGATATCTTGACTTTTTCAGGTGAAAAAAGTCACATGGATGAACTACAGGATATTCCTGGGCTCGTCCCCGTTGATTTAGATGCCGATAGCGAAGAATATCAGCTCTATGAATTGCTGATCCCACAAAACTCAGCTCTCACCGGTAAAAGCATTGAGCAAATCTGGTTCCGTCAACGCTACATGGCTGCCGTACTTTCACTCCACCGTGGCTCTCAAGAGATCGACAACTTTTTCAGTACTTCGCTCAAAACGAGCGACACCCTGCTCATTGCAGCTCGCCCAACCTTTGTAGAATTCTGGAAAAACAGCTCAGATTTCACTATTTTATCAGAGATTGAAGAAACTGAAGAGAAAAAAAGTCGTCCACCTTTATACCCGATTTTAATTACAGCCATCATGTCAGCCTTACCAGCTTTGGGAATCATTAACATCATGACTTCCGCTTTAACGGCTGCCCTACTGATGATTGCTCTAGAAAAAGACCTTCAAGTCAGCCCCCTAAAATCAGTGGATCTCAACATCCTCGTTGTTATTGGTGCAGCACTCGGACTCTCGGTTGGACTAGAAAGTAGTGGTGCTGCTGCACAAATTGCCCATGGGCTCACTTTTTTAATCCCCGCCGACAATCCTCATCTCGCTTTACTTCTTTGCTGCTTACTCACTTGGTTTTTAACTGAGCTCATCACTAATACCGCTGCTGTAGCTCTCACTTTCCCGATTGTGGTCGATGTCGCCAATTCAATGACTGTCTCGCCATTGCCTTTTGTGATTGGCCTCGCCATTGCGGGCTCCGCATCTTTTGCCACTCCCATTGGCTACCAAACCAACATGATGGTCTATGCACCCGGTAATTATAAATTCTCTGATTACCTAAAAAGTGGACTTCCTCTTTCACTCATTGTGATTGCATGTTCAGCGATAATTATCCCTCTTTTCTTCAAATTCTGAGGAATTTAGCTCATTTTCATCGAAAATTTGCGAAAAATCAATAATGTTTTAATGCAGTTGACTGAGTATTATAAAAAATACCCTGTACCTTTCTGCAGGTAAGATTTCAGTATCTACTTTATAGCAACACAACTTTTAGTGAAGTCGTTCCGTTCTTGGTAAGTAAATAATTTCTGCATCTTTCCAGTCGTTGTGGTACTTTGTATCACATGGTAATATTAAAAAATTGGAGATTATTTATGTCTACAGTACAAGGCCGTGTAAAATGGTTCAATGAAACGAAAGGCTTCGGCTTTATCGAACAAGATGGTGGCAAAGATGTTTTTGTTCACTTTAGCGCAATCCAAGGTCAAGGTTTCAAAACTCTTGAAGAAGGACAAAAAGTAGAATTTGATGTTGAAGACGGACAGAAAGGTCCTCAAGCTGTAAACCTTACAGTTCTTTAAGAGCATTTCTTTTTTATAAAAAAGCCCCGTATCATTGATGCGGGGCTTTTTTTATGATTGTTATTTGTACTTATGGAAGTTCATTGATTGCGTCAATGAGTAAACCTTGAGTCAAAGTATTGGGCAAGATCTTCCATTCCTTACCATCAAATAATACATAAACTGGTACTGCTGTACGGCCATACTTTCTCATGGCTTTAGATAACTCTATGTTTTCTTTGGTTAAATCTGCTTCATAAAGAGTTACACCTTTAGCAATAAACGCTTGGTAAGTCTCCTCTTTGCGAATGGCTGTATTTTTGTTCCACTGGCAAATACTGCACCACTTAGCTGTAAAATCGACAAAGTACGGCTTGCCTTCGGCTTCAATTTTTTCTATTGCCGCCTCATTATAAGGATGCCATACAATTTCATCAGGAGCTTTTGTAGTAATAACTCCACCTTGCTGACTGGCGTCATACGCAAACACCGCACTGAAACCACCCACTAAGACGGCTAAAGCTATGCATGTCCAACGAACTTTTGCAGCTACCCATGGAGCGCCCCATGCACCGTAAATCCAAAGTGCTAAAGCAAGGCCGACCAAAGAAGCCAACACTCTTACCGCCCAGTCCACATCAATCATTGCGGCTAAAGTCCAAAAGAAGTAAACCACTGCGAGCAACATCAAAAAGCCCATTGATTGCTTAAAGCGCTCCATCCAAGCTCCTGGCCTAGGTAAAAACTTAAGCAACTCGGGTTTTACACCCAAAATCAAATAGGGAAAACTCAGACCTAAGCCCATCGCGGTAAAAGATAGCAATAAGGGGAACGAAGACATACTGAAGGTCGCTGCGAGTGCCACACCTAAGAATGGACCTGCACAAGGCGTTGCAACGACTGTGGCGAGTACTCCACTCATAAAAGATCCGCCCGCACCCTCCTTTTTCACTTTTTGTCCTGCTCCGGTTAAAGAAACACCCATTTCAAAGACGCCGAAGAAATTCAAGGCAATGACAAAGAGTAAGACCACCATGCCAAGTACGAAGGCAGGATCTTGAAGCTGGAAACCCCAGTTCAAATTACCGTTCTTTGATTTAAGAATAATTATAACTAAAGAGAGTACCCAAAAGGACATCAACACACCAGATGAGTAAGCCAAACCGTGCTTAAGCGCACTACCTTTACCTTCAGACGATTGATTGAGGAAGCTTTGAATTTTTAAGGCTAAAACAGGGAATACACAAGGCATTAAGTTTAATAGTAAACCGCCAATAAACATGTAAGCAATCGTAATAAAGAAATTTGGCTTCTCACCTTCGACAACCATTTCATCCACAGGAATTTCTTCTTTTGCGGAAGCATCACTTAGCATTGCACCATCAGCTAACTTTGAACTATCAATTAAGTAAGCCTTTTGACCAGCAGCTGACTTAATGAGCAAAGTTCCTTTTAAAACTTCTTCTTTAAGCTCTGAATCCTCCTTAAAATCGAGACGCGCTACTTGAGACTCGCCCTCTTCCTTCCATTCTTGTCCAAAAGCAACGAGATTCTCTGAGTCATTAAAGAAAAAGAGTTTATCATCACTTGCCTGCTTATTTAAATTTAAGCTAAAACCACTGCCATCGCGCTTTACAGAAATCCCCAAATCATCACTTGGTTTTTGAGGTAAATAAGCTTGAGCCTTTTTATAGTACTCAGCAAATTCGGGGTTAATTTGTTCTGACCCTATATTGAATTTACCAGTAAATTTCACTCGCTTGGGAGCAAAGCAGTTCGCATCATTGCAGACCTGAAAGAGATTATTCAGATCAAAATCATATTCACCACTTAGATCCGAATTCTTCTTTACCGTTAGAAGATGATAAGAGCCCCCCACGTAGGCAAAAGTTTTTTGACCAAAGAACATTTTATATTTAGGAGAGCCCCACAGGACTTCGACGAGCTCCACACCTTCAGGTAAGTTAGCTTCTATATTGAATGGCACCCCACTTTCACCACCATTTCGCCAGTAATAACTAAAACCATCTGCAATTGTGGTTTTAACTAAGACTCTCTGAGTCTCTTTCTCCCAAGAGCTATACTCAGGAATGATTTTTGTTGTAATCAGCTCCTCATACGACGGAGCACCAAATTGCGCCCAAGTCATCTGACTCGCAAAGAAGCAAAGTAAGAGTAAAAGTTTATTCATGTTTTCTATCCTATCTAATTTTGAAGATCTGTAGACAATTCCTTTTTTACCGCAATTCCTTACACTTCTTTTATACATTTAACCGAAATTAGTTGTAAACCCTTTAAAACAAAGGTGTTTTAAAACCCATTCTTTAAGAGCCACTTCTCACAAGAATGACGCCACTGACTGTAGTGAGCATCCCGACGGTAATCAATCATACCTAATCCCACTCCATGTTCACCATCAGGATACACATGCAATTCATGTGGGACCTTATTTTTTTGTAAAGCCATTGCATAGAGATAAGAATTTTCCACGGGAACTGGTTCATCTTCAGCGGTATGCCACAAAAAGGTCGGTGGCGTTGATGGCTTCACTGCATTCTCCATAGACGTGTGATCGAGCAAGGCCTCACCTGGGTTTTCGCCCAAAAGATTTCCTCTAGAACCTTCGTGTACAAACTCTCCCCAAGAAATAACGGGATAAGAAAGAATACATAAATCTGGGCGTGCACTCACAGCTTCAAGCTCATCACTTAACTCTATATTGGCTTCATCATGCAGGTTGCATAAGCTAGCAGCTAAATGACCACCAGCTGAAAAACCAATTACACCCACACGATTCGGGTCAATATTAAACTTTTTAGCATGGGTGCGAATGTACTGCATTGCACGGCGAGCATCATTTAAGGGCTGAGGATACCTGCAAGGCTCAACGGAGTAGTCGAGCACAAAAGCACTCATCCCCATACTATTAAACCAAGCGGCTACGGGGTCACCCTCTTGCTCGGAACAAAAACCATAACCACCGCCAGGCAAAACTAAGACGGCTGCAAAATCTTCACCACTTTCGAGCGCAAAAGGCGTTAAAGTTACTCTTTTCGGCAAGTTTGGGTATAAGTCACCCCACAAATCTATCTTATCGTATTTACTCATATTTATCCTATGATTTTAAGCTTTATCGGCTTCGTATCTGATGAAAGCTGCAATGTATTCCAAAAGCTCATCTTTCATTCCCCAGCCTAATTTAAGTTCTTTCGATCCACCCTTAATGTAAATACATTTTACTGGGCGGTTATTTTGTCGCATAGCCGAATAGTCCACGCTGACTTTTAAATTTTTTGTATATAAGAAGCGACGTTTCCATCCCAGAGGACCAACGCCCACAAAAACTAAGCCGCGCCCATTGCCCATAGTCACTACTCGTTTTCCAAAAAGAGAAAATAGGCAAACACTCACTAAAACAACTGTCCCAAATAAAAAGGGCAGACCAAACAATGACATGGTTAGGTTAAATTCCCCTTTCATAAACTGTGTCCCATAAATCCCCCACATCGACATCCCGCTCCACACGGCAGTAAAAGGAATCAGAAACAGCGCAATCGGACTCATTTTTTTACAAACTAAACTTTTCCCATCGCTAAAGTCGGGCTCAATCCTAATATGTTTAGGTTGCTTTAATTCATTAAAATCAGGAAGCCCCGCAGTTTCGTTCATTTCGGCGAAAGAATTCGTCTGACCACAAGCCCTACACAAAGCTATATCAGTACTCACATTCACATCATCTAGACTAATTTCGCTATTACATCCTGGACACTTATACATAAACACTCCTCTTTATCTTACTAAAATGTAGTGAAAACTTAGTCCTTCTACAAGCGAAATTATCCTTTTATCTTTGCTTAGAGAAAAATTTTGCTTATTCAAAACAGAAAACTTCAATAAAATAAGAGTTCAGATAATCTTCGCCTCCCCTAAAAACTCGCTTGAATACAGGCTCGATCCGATTAAAATACATAGATCAATTAGGAGTTGTCAATTTGTCATTTTTTCGCATCATTACTTTTGCGCTTTTCGCATTAGCATTCTGCTCTTGTGAACAAGAGGGTGAAGGCGTTAACTTTACTGAGCGTAGTATTTCCTACTCACTCTCCCAAGAACCCCCAACACTAAGCTCAATCGGTCCCGTTTCATCCGTCGCCTTTACGGTGCAAGCACACATTTACGAAGGCCTCATGCGCATGGATGAAAACAAAAAGCTTGTAGGTGGAGTGGCTGAATCTTGGGATATCAAAAAAGACTCCGCCATTTTCAAACTTCGCAAAAATGCCAAATGGTCCGATGGATCCCCAGTAACTGCCCACGACTTCGTCTATGGTTGGCGCATCGCCAGCTCGCCCAAGAACGAATATAATTTCATCATGGCGCCCTTAAAAAATTCTGCGGAAGTCGCAAAAGGGAAGCTCAAGCCTGATCAACTGGGAGTCAAAGCCCTCGACGACCACACCCTATCAGTAGAATTCGCCTATCCCTGCGCCTACTTCCCTACCCTCACAACTTTTGTTAGTTTCATGCCCATTAAACAAAGTTTTTTCGAGAAATTCCCAGGTCGCGAATACGCCTCTAGCGCCGAGAAAATCCTCTACAATGGCCCCTTCACTATTACTCGCTGGACCAAAGAGACTCAAATCAACCTCACCAAGAATCCGCATTACTGGAATCGCGACCAAGTCTGGCTCAACAAAATCAAAATGCCCATCATTGACCAACCAAAAACGGTTCTCAATATGTTTGTTTCTAAAGATGTCAGCATGGCTTCCCTGGATGCCGACAATATCAAAAGTGCCCTGCAACAACGCCTCCCCATGTTGACCTATAAATCGGGTTTTGTGCTCTATGTGGAATTCAACCAACGTGAAGGAAGACTCACGCAGAACAAAAAACTTCGCCAAGCCATTTCATTGGTCGTTAGTTCCTACGACGTGGTCAATAAAGTCCTCGGTACGCCAGGCAACTTAACTGCCCCAAGTATTTTTCCTTCCTGGCTTCCTGGAGCCGAAAAGGAACTCCATAGCGAACACAACTTCGTACCCAATCCCGTCGACTACAATAAAGCTCAAAAACTCATTGCCGAAGCTCGCCAAGAATTAGGTATTGACGAAATCAAGCTCAACTACCTAGTCACCGATTCTCCTGGCTCAATCAAAACTGCAGAATACATTCAATTCCAACTCAAAGACAAGCTCGATATAAACCTCAACCTCGATATTCAAACTTTTAAACTGCGTATCGAAAAATCAAACCGCGGCGAATTTGACCTCGTTGGTGCGGGCTGGGGACCAGACTACTATGACCCCATGACTTTTGGTGACCTCTTCGCGAGCTGGAACGATAATAATCGCGGCAAATTTAAAAACGAGGAATACGATCAACTCGTGATCGAAGCGAATAAATCTATTGACCCCCATGTGCGCAGTCGTAATTTTCATCGCATGCACCAAATCCTCACAGAAGAATGTCCCATTCACCCACTTCTCGAAGGCGGTGGCATCTACGTTAGAGACTCAAGGTTGAAAAATGTTCTCCGCGTCATTTCTGGCGGTGACCCCAATTTCACTTATGCGAGGATTGAAGAATGAAAAAATATCTTCTCAAGCGACTTTGGCACGGCATCATCACCATCCTCTTTATTTCTACCGCCACTTTCTTTGCCATGCACATGGTTCCGGGCGATCCTCTAAGTAGTGAAAAAGCGATTACACCCGAAACTCGCAAGGCCCTTGAAGCCGAATATGGCATCGATAAACCCATTGCGATTCAATACGGCATTTTCCTCAAAAAGACTTTTATCGAAGGTGATCTCGGTTTCTCCTACACGAATCGCAACACAAAAGTCAATGATATTATTGCTAATCACTTCCCCGTTTCAGCTAAGCTCGGCTTACTCGCCATCTTCTTTGCCACCACAGGCGCCATCATGTGGGGTGCAATTGCTGCTAAATACCGCAATCGACTACCAGATTATACGAGCATGATTCTCGTCATCCTCTTTATCTCTGTGCCCTCTTTTGTCTTTGCCAGTGGTACTCAATTACTCATTGTTAAACTCAATGCTGCCACTGGCTGGAATTTACCCTACCGTGGCACCGAATCATTTGTCTCGCAAATTGTTCCCGCCATGATCCTAGGCCTTGGCACCATGGCCTTCCTCACAAGAATTATGCGATCTTCGCTACTTGAAGTCATTCACTCAGATTATATCCGTACCGCACGCGCCAAAGGTCTAAGTCCAAAACAAATTTTCTTCAGCCACGAACTGCGCAATGCAGTACTTCCCGTCATCACAATTATTGGCCCTGCTATTGCGGCCATTACCACAGGGAGTTTTGTTATCGAAACGATTTTCACCATTCCTGGGCTCGGAAAATTTTTCGTTCAAGCAGTCCAGCAAAACGACTACACGGTGATTATGGGAACCACCGTTTTTTACGGAAGTTTTTTAGTCCTCACTGTTTTAGCCGTGGACATCCTCTATGGTTTCATTGACCCACGTATCCAGGTGGAGAAATAAAATGAAAAAATCTACCGAAATTCCTGAGATCGCCGAACTCGACTTCACACCATTACCCAAAGTCGATGCTGCCGATGAAAAAATGCGCCCTTCGCAATCCTATTGGCAGGACGCCATGCGTCGCTTTGTCAAAAACAAGCGCGCCATGGCCGCCGCATTCAGCTTAATTCTCATGCTATGCATTTGCCTACTTGGCCCCTTCATTTGGACTGTGGACCCTAACCAACAGCAACTCAACGAAGCTCTACAGGCGCCATCTTGGAGTTTCCAAGGCCGCGCAGCTAAAATCATTGCCGACCCCGACAGTTCAGATTCACAAACTTTTATTCCTCAAGCTGGCGAACTCAACTCAGCCGTTTCTGGCCTTGAGACCCGCGGCTTAGCGAGCACAGTACAAATTCATTTATCTTGGCAAGCACCCCCATGTGCCCATGCCTTCCAAATTTACCGCAATGAATTAGTCCCTCTCGATCGCCAAACCCTTGGCGTTCCTCTCGCTAGAGTCAAAGGCACAGAATACCGCGACGCCCTTAAACTCGAACTCATCGACTACTATTACTCCGTGGTCGCCATTGATCAGAATGGTGAAGAAAGTCCGCTTTACAGCACCCTGCAAGTTAATGTTGAACAGGCCTTTAGTCTTTCCGATGCCAAACGACTTGGCTACGATGTAAAAGTCGGCGATACCGTCACTCTCAACGCGCATCCTCTCGGCACAGATAGCCTCGGTCGCGACCTTCTCGCTCGCATCATGAAAGGGGGGCAAGTCTCACTTTACATCGGCATTATTGCCCCACTCATCTACATCTTCCTCGGCATCCTCATCGGTGGCATCTCCGGCTATCTCGGCGGCAAAGCCGACGGCCTCATCATGCGCTTTACAGACTTTGTCATTGCCTTGCCCTTCCTCCTCTTCATGATCCTTTTTAAAGTCGCCGCAGGCAATTCATCAGAAAACTCGATTAATATCATTTTAATTTCTTTGATCATCCTCTCGTGGCCAGGAAGTGCACGTTTAATTCGCGGCCAAGTCCTCCAACTCAGAGAAGAGCCTTACATACAAGCGTCACGCCTCCTAGGTGGTAGCCCGCTCTACATCATCTTCAGGCACCTACTTCCCAATACACTTGGGGTCATCCTCGTGAGCTTAAGTTTTGCGATTCCCTCCTGTATTTTCACGGAAGCCTTCCTGTCTTTCATCGGCATGGGCGTCGTTCTGCCCGATACTTCTTGGGGCTCCATGTGTAACGAAGGCGTCAAACTGATGATCACTTACCCCTATTTACTCATTGTCCCTTCTGTTTTTATTAGTATCACCGTACTCGCTTTCAATATCCTAGGTGATGGTCTACGAGATGCACTCGACGCAAAAATGAGGTCACGAGAATGACAAATGTACTCGAAATAAATAATCTTCATGTAGAGTTCGATACCTATGGTGGCGTGGTGCATGCCGTGCGCGGACTCGATGTCAGCGTTGCTAAGGGAGAAACTTTAGCCGTCGTTGGTGAATCGGGCTGCGGCAAATCAGTCAGCTTTCAGTCAATCATGGGTTTACTTCCTATGCCTCCAGGACGCATTGCTTCTGGTACCGCCAACTTTCTTGGACAAGATTTACTCAAACTCAAAGAAAGTGAAATGCGCCGTTTGCGAGGTTCGCAAATCGCCATGATTTTCCAAGACCCCATGAGTTCCCTTAATCCCACAAAAAAGATTGGTGATCAAATCGCTGAATCGCTGATCATCCATAGAGGCATGACCAAACATGTGGCGCTCAAAGAGAGCTTGCGCTTACTTGAACTCACACGCATTGCCGAAGCCAAGAAACGCCTCAATCAGTACCCATTCGAATTCTCTGGTGGAATGCTCCAGCGCGTGATGATTGCCATGGCCGTTGCCTGCAAACCGCAATTGCTCATTGCTGACGAACCCACCACCGCACTCGACGTGACAATTCAGGACCAAATTCTAGCCTTATTAAAAGATCTCCAGAAAGAATACGAAATGTCACTCATCCTCATTACCCATGACCTCGGTGTTGTCGCTCGCATGGCTGATCAAGTGGCCGTGATGTATGCTGGGCAAATCGTAGAAACCGGTTCCGTTGACGACATTTTTTATCGTTCCGCTCACCCATACACTCTCGGTCTCAAACAAGCCCTACCCAATTCACAAGAGGGAAAATCCTCCGAACTCATCCCCATTGATGGCATCCCACCCGACCTCTTCTCACCTCCCAAAGCCTGTGCTTACGCCGCTCGCTGCCCCATGGCTTATCAAGTATGCCAAGATCGCGCCCCAGCAATCTTTGAGCCCGAAGAAAATCACTTGAGTCGTTGTTGGTTACAGCACCCTCAAGCTCCAGATCAGCCTGAACTTTTTTGCGGAGATCGCAAATGATCAAAATCAATCAGCTCTCCAAACACTTTCACCTCTCTAAGGGGCAACACATCAAAGCTCTCGATGAAGTCAGCCTAGAAATTCACGCCAACGAAATCCTCGGCCTCGTGGGTGAATCCGGTTCCGGCAAATCCACCCTTGGCAAAGTTATTGCGGGACTCCATTCAAAAACTAAGGGCTCCATCAAATACAATGGCGAGCTTTTACCTGATGAATACTCGGCCAAAGATTTCCTTAGGCTCTCCAAAGAAATCCAAATGATCTTTCAGGACCCTTACTCATCACTCAATCCCCGCATGACAGTTGGTGAAATTATTGGGGAGGGCTTAAGCTTACGCAAAGAAGCCAAAGCTTCTGTGCAAAAGAAAGTTCAAGACTGGCTACTGAAAGTGGGACTTCATCCCGATCATGCCTCTCGTTTCCCTCATGAATTTTCAGGAGGCCAACGTCAACGCATCGGTATTGCCCGCGCCCTCATTGTCGAACCTAAATTTGTGATCTGTGACGAACCTATTTCTGCCCTCGATGTTTCAGTTCAAGCACAAGTTATCAAACTCCTGCAAAAGCTTAAGAACTACTTTGGTCTCACTTTACTTTTTATTGCTCACGACCTTTCCATGGTGCGCCACATTTCTGATCGCATTGCCGTGCTCTACTTAGGTCAAATCATGGAAATTGGTCCTGCGGATCAAGTTTTCTTCCACGCCAAGCATCCCTACACGCAAAAGCTCAACTCTTCGAATCCACTACCCGACCCCAAACGCGAACGAGAAAGCCCCTCAATCCAAATGGATAATAGCGAAATCCCCTCGCCATCCGAAATCCTTCGCGGCTGCCCCTTTGCCAGTCGCTGCCCGCATGTCAGCGACCTTTGCAAGAACGAGCGCCCGGAACTCAAAGCAATTGAAACCAACCACCAAGTCGCCTGCCACCACCTTCACAACGAAACCTCCTAATCTATAAAGCTGCATAATATCATTAAAATTACTCACACCTCCTTTATTTTACTCATGGCATTTTTCTTCAATCAAAATGCCTACGCTCTACGTCTCTCCCTAGATAAAAACTATACCTACGACTCCCAAAACATTAGCCTTCTCCCCGTAAAACTTCATCGACCCAATAGTAATACTCTTGCTTTAGACTATGCCTACGATACCCGCACCTCTACTCTCGACTATCGCACCACACTCAAACTAAATCGAAATTGCAACATCCTCTACAGCCCAACCCCTTATTGCATTATATTCCTTATCTTCTCATACAACTACGACGCCTCCCCCAAGCAATACGATTCCATAAGTCCACACAATGCCTATGATGCCAATTCGGATGACTTTAGAGCCCGTTACTACTCAACTGAACTAGGCCAGTTCATATCTCGTGATCCACTTGAGTATGTAGACGGCATGAATATGTACAGTGGGTATTTTGCGAGACAGTTTGGGGTAGATCCCAGTGGTTTAAAATTAAAAAGAGAATTTTCAGTGAAAGTTTCGGCAGGAGCTTTTGATCAATATGATTTTGAGAGGCATAAAACTGGAAAAATATCATTTGAAGTTGAAAATTGTTGTTCTGAAGAGGAAGCTGCTAAAGTTTTAGAAAGGTTAATATCAGAAGCGTATAAAGAAACATATAAGTCATATGTTATGGTTTCAGCCTTAGTACATCAGTTGGTTAACAAAGAAGAGCTGAATCCAACGACAGCAAGAACTGAATTAAACGTTAACCGCAGAAGTGTTCGGCATCGAAAATGCTTAAGTTAGTGCTTAAGCATTTTGAAAAAAGTTAAACCTTTTTAATCCCACCAGTAATTGTGCCAAAATTCGCGATTTTTTTATAGGTGAATTTATTTTCGTCCTGAGGCTTAGTACACCGCACTCGTAAGTAATTAACACGACTCTTCCTCTGTCATGATCAAAAAAAGAGACTAACTGTACTTAGGGTCACTCTATTTGTAGACTTTGTAAACTGCTTTAAATCAACGCTTTACGAACACTTTACTTTCTGGATTATATCTATATCTTCCTAACTATGAAGAAGATGACCAAAACAGAAGAACGAAACCTTAAGCGCTGGTGCTTGGTTCAAGAGTTCAGAGAGAAACTGACAAAAGAGCTTGAGCACCATCCGCGTCACCCCTCCGAAGATGACCCTCGACGCAAATTGCATTACCTCGATTATGCCTCAGCTATTCTCTTTACTTTGTTTAACCCTGTGTTGAAATCTATGCGAGGGCTTTGTGCTGCCAGTGAGTTAAAAAAAGTTCAAGAACATGTGACCCTTGGAAAAATAAGTCTAGGAAGCTTTTCCGAGGCACAACATGTTTTTGATGCGACTTCTTTACAACATTTAGTTCAAAAGTTATCCTCAAAAATTCCCATTAATAAAATCCAGGATCGAAGTCTCTTAGCTGCTGTCAAGGATTTAGTTGCAGTAGATGGATCTTTATTTCAAACCTTAACGAGGGTGCTCTGGGCTGAATGGCTCGATGAAAACCACAAAGCAGCAAAGCTTCATTTGGGTTTTTCTCTACTAAAGCAAAGTGCTGTTGATGCTGTTATAACTGCCGGGAATAGCTGTGAACGGAAAGCTCTTCTCAAGATGGTTCAACCAGGCGTCATGTATGTTTGCGACCGTTATTACGGCTTGGATTACAGTTATTTGAAGAGCTTCAACAACGTGGAGCACTTTTTACTATTCGCATTCGCAATAAACCCAAACTTACTGTGATCAAAGAGTATGAAATCACCGAAAAGGATCGCAAGGAAGGGGTAATCTCTGACCAGTTAGTCTACCTTGGGGACACTGATCGCGAACTCAAGCCAATAAGACTGGTAAGAACGGGCGCATTTAATGATAAAGAAATCCTTTTGGTAACCTCAGAAGCTCCTGAAAAACTGAATGCCGCTATTATCAGTACGATTTATCGTCAGCGCTGGCAAATTGAAGTGTTTTTTAAATGGCTTAAATCCATTTTAGGCTGTCGCAAACTACTCGCTGAATCTTCCAATGGTGTCGCAATACAAATGTATTCGGCGCTTATCGCCGCCATCATGCTGTTTGACTTGTTTGGCAAGAAACCAACTTTAAGACAAATGGAGATGATACAGTTCTTTTTCCTGCGCTATGCCTCAGTTGAAGAACTTGATGATGCAATTGCACAAAGTAAACAAAACTAAAATATAGACGCATGCTTCGCAGGGGTCTTGTAATCTACCCCTGCCCGGATGAGACCTTAATTCTGATAGGTGTTTTATAGAATTAGAGATAAGCCTTTAGGTGCGCTTCATTTTTTGCGATTCGTGGTGTTTTTCTCAAAAAAGACCAAAGATGCCGAACACTTCTGACGTTAACCGATATTTTGCGGCAGGTTTTGGTAATAATCCTAACTCGAGTTTAGATTTAGGAGTAGATGATATAAAAAGGGTTTACGGAGTATTAGAAGGTATGTTAGATGAGTTTAAAGATGGACTTTCTTTCAAATGTCAGCAGTTTATAGAGCTCGGTGCTGGCGTTGCGGGGTATCAAAGTGAACAATACACTGGTTTGTTTGGAAAGTATTTATTATCTAATCAATTTTGGACTAAAGCCTTTACAGATAACCATAGAAAATGGATCATTATTCACGAAACATCACACGGTTCCAAAATTAGTATTGATGATTATGCATACTTTAATTCTGATGGAACATATGAGGCAGGGGGAGATTGGCCTAATAAGAGTCAAATTGATAGTAAAGAACCGGTGTACCCATCAAATACGCAATTAATCAACAATTCTGACACAATTACTGGTTTTATAATGGGAAGTTATCGCCCAAAAAGATTATTTATAAATGATGCTGCAGACGGTCGTTTACAATATAATGTAAAAGCAGCGGATACTATAATTTTTAAATGATGAAAAAACTACTATTTGTAATTCTAATTGCCCCTTTTCTATGTCAGGGACTGGTGGAAAATTCACCTTATTCTTGGAAACAGAAAACTCGAGATGGTAAACATATATTTATTATGAATGCCCTTGATCCAAAACAATTGGAGCGTGAAAGAAAAAATGTAGGCAATTCATTAATATATAACAAGAGTGGTTTGTACAATATCGAAGATACATCTAATCCAATTTGGACAATCGATTGGTACACGTTCATGGTATATATGTCTCTAGACGGTAGTAGTATCGTTCGTTTTAATAATCATAAAAAAGGAGACATAACATTCTACAAAAATGGGCAAGAAGTTAATTATTATCAAAAGTCAGATTTAATTAATTTTATGAAAATAATGGAAATTAATAATTCTCTTACATATTACGAATCGATAGATGTTAATGATGAAAATAATATACTTATTTTAGAGACAGCCCATAAAGAAAAGTATGTGTTTGATTTAGATACTGGTAAGATAATAGACAGTTCCAATTTACACGGGATCATTTCTCTGATAGTTT